>JADHNY010000012.1 GCA_016779265.1 Pirellulales bacterium
GTCCGCCACGCCCCGCTTGACCTTTGAGGTCGGCAGTTCGATCACGGCACGCTCGATCCGAACGGCATTGCGGATCCGCGTGAGCATGTCGGCGATGGGATCGGTCATCATGGTCGGGTCGGCCCTCGTAGAGTCACTGTTTCGTGCAATCCGCTAGCGATTATCTACACAAGCGGTCTTGGTATGTCTTGAATGCACGTCTTGGGGTGCGGTTCGTTCTCTGTCTTGCTTCGTATCGTCTCTCGATGACAAGCGGGTCGCGGGCTTCCGCCGCGATTACCAGCTCGCCTTCTTCACTCCAGGGATGTTTCCCTGATCAGCCAGCTTGCGGAAGCAAATACGGCATGTGCCGAACTTCCGGTACACCGCACGAGGCCGCCCGCAGAGCATGCAGCGACGTACGATACGGGTGGAAAACTTTGGCGGCCGCTTGGCTGCCGCGATTTTTGATTTACTTGCCATCTGATCCTCGTTGATTGCGATCCTCAGATCGCCCAATGCTTACGCCGCAGCGTCGGCATCTCCATCCTTCTTCAGCGGAACGCCCAATCCTCTCAGCAGCACACGAGCAGCAACATCATTCTTCGCCGTGGTGACGATCGTGATGTTCATGCCCTGGGGCCGCGTGACCTTGTCGGGATTGATTTCCGCGAACACCATCTGCTCCGACAGGCCAAGGCTGTAGTTGCCATTGCCATCGAATGCCGTCGCCGACAGACCTCGGAAGTCACGCACTCGTGGAAGAGCAATCGAGACCAGACGATCAAGGAACTCCCACATACGACGCCCACGCAGAGTGACCTTGCATCCGATCGGAAGGTTCTCACGCAGCTTGAAGCCAGCGACAGCAACACGCGAGAGCGTCGCAATCGGCTTCTGGCCGGTGATCTGTGCCATCGACGAGATCGCCTCGTCAAGGTACTTCTTCTCAGTGATGGCAACGCCAACACCCATGTTGACCACAATCTTTTCCAACGCTGGGATCGCGTGAGGGTTCATCGCCCCCAGCTCTTCAACCAGGGCCGGCCGAACCGTGTTGCGGTAGTGCTCAAGCAGACGCGGGGTACCCGCGGAGGCCTCACTCGTCGCTTCGCTCTGCTTCTTCGCCATCTGTCCCGCTGCCTTCCTCTTCTCTCCAACGCGTGGGCGTTGGGTTTTCTACGTCTTTGTCTTTATGTTGAACTGTTGGTCTTGTTCGCACTGAGTGCCTGTCAGCGAGTGCCTGCCAGCACGTTGCCCGACAGGCATCCTCGAACTACGAATCCTTTGCACCCGCGGTGGACTTCGCAACACGCAGCACGCCAGCGTCCGCACCACACTTTCTGCAGTAGCGAACCTTGCCACCATCTTCGTTGAGTCGCTTCCCCAACCGGGTCGGCTTGCCACAGGCAGGGCAAACGAGCGCCACATTCGATGCATCGATCGGCATCTCTTTGCTCAGTCGGCCACCCTGCGGATTCTTTTGACTCCGCTTCATGTGCCGGTAGACGCGGTTCACGCCTTCCACCACGAGCTTGCCCTTCTGCGGCAGCACGACGAGAACCTTCGCACGGGTTCCGCGAGCGTTGCCTGAACGAACTTCAACCATGTCGCCAGAACGGATCAGCATTCAGATCACCTCGCTTGCCAAACTGACGATTTTCATGAAGCTCCGCTCTCGCAACTCGCGAGCGACGGCACCAAAAATACGCGTGCCCTTCGGATTCTTGTCGTTGTCGACGATCACGCAGGCATTGCTGTCGAATCGCACGTAGCTTCCATCGCCCCGACGCGTCGGCTTCTTACACCGCACGATCACAGCCTTTACGACAGCCTTTTTCTTCACGTCACTCCCGGGAATGACGCTCTTCACGCTGCAAATAATGACGTCGCCGAGACCAGCGGTCCGCTTGCGACTGCCCCCGAGCACCTTGAAGCACATCACTTCTTTGGCGCCGGTGTTGTCCGCGACTGTCAGTCGCGTCTGCATCTGGATCATTGCCTGTACCTGCCTTCAATCACGGTCTCGCCACACCCCGCCTTCACGGCGAGACTGCTCACTCGCTCGCCTGCTCGCCGCCGCTCTGCTCGGTCTCACCGGAGGTGACTTCTGGTGCCTGCTCACTCACGGGAGCCGACTCAGCCTGCTTCGACTTCCCCGAGAGCTCTGCCTCTTCAGCCTTGGCAGCACCTTCACGAAGCCGTGTCGCACGGGCACCGCTTCGCAGCGAAGCCACATCGACGGCCGTACTCTTGGCCACAACTCGCACCAACTCCCAACGCTTCAGGCGGCTGCGAGGACGGCTCTCGACGATCTCAACCGTGTCACCAGCACCCGACTCCTCGTTCTCGTCATGAACGTGGCAGACCGTGCGTCGATGCAAAATCTTGCCGTACTTGGTGTGACGCACAATCCGTGGCACCTCGACCCGACGGGTCTTCGCCGCTGACGCACTTGTCACTGTTCCTGTCACCACCCGCTTGGGCATCGACTTTCTCCTGCTCGTGTCTGTCCAGTGTTCGTTGATGTGGCCCGTCAGACCGCGTCGGCCGCGGCTTCACTGCTTTCGGCAGCACCACTCTTCCCACGCTCCGTAAGAACCGTCTGACAACGGGCGATCGTCTTCCGGTTCTTCCGTACCTCGGAAGGCGAGGCGAGCTTTTCAGTCTGGGCCTGCAGCCGCAGCTTGAACAGCGATTCAGCGGCGTCTTTCCAGACGGCTCGCACCTGTTCGTCGCTCATCTCGCGGAGCTCATTCGCTTTCGTCATCACTCAGGCCTTTCTCGCCACCACTTCCGACGTCAATACCAGCAATCTCAAAACCACGTGCGTGCGGACCACACGCTCGCCCGGGAACTACAGTCCCCGTCGCTTCACCATCCGAACCCGCACGGGCATCTTGTGGGCAAGACGCCGCAGACAGATCCTGGCCGCGTCCTCACTCACCCCGCTGATCTCATAAAGAATCGTTCCGGGCTTCACGACGGCTGCCCAATAATCTGGCTCACCCTTACCCTTACCCATTCGTGTTTCGAGCGGGATCGAGGTTACGGATCGGTGCGGGAAGATCCGGATATACAGCCGACCTTCGTTCCGAATGTACTGCTGCGCTGCAATACGTCCGGCTTCGATCGTCTGCGCCGAGATCCACCCGGGTTGTTCTGCTTGCAAGCCGAAATCACCAAAGACGACGGTGTTACCACGAGTGGCTTCACCTCTTATACGTCCTCTTTGGCTTTTTCGATGCTTGACCCTCTTGGGCATCAGCGGCATCGCCTGACTCCTCGTATGTACCTTGGTTGACCCACACCTGTACGCCAATATTGCCCTGCGGAGTGGGTGCCTCGCAGAACCCGTAATCGATCTTGGCTCGCAGCGTCGAAAGTGGCATCGACCCTGAAATCGCCTTTTCGCTTCGAGACATCTCAGCACCACCAAGACGTCCCGCCAGCTGGATCTTCACGCCCTTGGCGCCAGCATCCATGGTTGTTTCCATCGCCCGCTTAATCGTGCGACGGAAACTGGCTCGCTTCGACAGCTGGTCACAAATATCCTCTGCGACAAGCTGTGCCTGCAGTTCCGGCCGACCCACTTCCTCAACCTTGAGGTTGACACGGCGGCCGAGCAGATCTTGCAGCTCGCCCTGCAGACGGTCGACTTCTTGCCCCTTGCGTCCGATGATCACGCCCGGTCGCGCGGTGTAAAGAATAATCTTCACTTCATCGCGGGTCCGCTCGATCTCAACCTTCGGAATGGCAGCGCTGCGATACTTCGTCTTTACGAACCGCCGAACGCGAAAATCCTCAAGAAGAAGCGACTTAAACTCCTTCTTGGACGCGTACCAGCGGCTCTTCCAGGGTTCCATAACGCCGACCCGGAAGCCGACGGGATTAACCTTTTGACCCATGTTCGTGCCTCAGCCTTTGATTCAAACGCTTGTGTACGTGCGGAGCTCTATTCAACCGAATCGAGCGAAACCTTGATGTGCGACATCCGCCGCTTGATCGAGTGCGCCATGCCTCTTGCCCGCGGACGAATCCGCTTGAACATCGGCCCCTCATCGACGCGTGCATCGACGACCACCAGATCGTCAACACCGGCAGCCTGCTGATGCTCAGCATTCCCGAGAGCACTGCGGATGACCTTCTCGAGCATCCGCGCACCCCTCTGGGACTGAAACTTCAGGATGTCGAGAGCCTCATCCGCATACTTCCCGCGAACGAGGTCGGCCAGCGGACGGACCTTTCGCGGCGAGATGCGAGCGAACTTGTGTGTAGCGTTGAAAGCCATGTCTCTTGTTCCAGATTGCGAGGCGTGCTGCGAAACTGCGAACGCAGCACGATGCCGTCTGCCTTACGGGCGACTACCTGCCACCCTTGCCGCCGTGACCCTTGAACTGCCTGGTCGGAGAAAACTCACCAAGCTTGTGACCGACCATGTCTTCCGTAACGAAGACCTTAATGTGCTGCTTACCGTTGTGAACCATAAATGTCAGACCAACGAACTCGGGCACAATCGTGCACGAACGCGACCAGGTCTTAATTGGGTCACGCGCTCCACTGGAGAGCTGCGCCTCAGCCTTCTCGTAAAGCCGAGGATCTACATACGGGCCTTTTTTTGAACTGCGTCCCATCGCGAACTCGTTCCTGTCTCTCGTATCGCCAGCCGGCTACCGCCTGGATCGCTCCACTAACGCAGCTTCAGCTGCCCGTAACGCTTACTCTTACGCCGCCTCACAATCGCGGAACCTGATGGCTTCCGTGGCTTGCGGGTGCTGCCGCCCTTGGCACTCTTGCCGGTCGGACTGACAGGATGTCGGCCACCCTTATTGCGGCCTTCACCACCACCATGCGGGTGATCGATTGGATTCATTGCGGTGCCGCGGACGTGTGGCTTCACACCCATCCAACGCTTCCGTCCAGCCTTGCCAAGCACGACATTCATGTGCTCGCTGTTGCCAAGCTGGCCGACAGTCGCCCGGCACGCCGCGGGCACGCGTCGAATCTCGCCCGACGGCAGAGTCAGCTGCGCCCAGCCCGCTTCACGAGCGAGCAGAACAGCACTCGTGCCGGCAGACCGGCACATCCGACCGCCTCGCCCTGGCTGCAGCTCAACGTTGTGCACAGGGGTGCCCAGCGGTATCGACGACAGCGGAAGGCAGTTCCCAACCTCTGGCGGAGCGGTGTCTCCGCTGAGCACCGTTGCACCAGCCTCAAGGCCATCGGCCGCAAGAATAAAACGCTTCTCGCCGTCGGCGTAGTAGATCAACGCCACACGACAGGTCCGATTCGGATCGTACTGAATCGAGTTGACCTTGCCTGGAATACCGTCCTTGTTGCGACGGAAGTCGATCAGACGATAGTGCTGCTTGTGCCCACCGCCACGATGCCGGGCAGTCACTTTGCCCTGGTTGTTGCGGCCGCCAGTCTTTTTCTTTCGCAGACGTAGCTTCTTCGGGACTTCGCTGCCTGGGGTCAGTTCGGCGAAGTCGCAGACGCTCGCATTGCGACGCCCAGCGCTGGTCGGCTTGTAGGTGCGTATTCCCATCGTTTCGTGCGAACCTAAAAGAGATCGATTTTGAAGTCTGGCTTGAGCGTCACAACCGCCTTCTTCCAGGACTTACCCTGGAAGTAGCCGTGTCGCGTACGACGAACTTTACCCACCTTGTTTTGAACAGCGACCTTTTCAACCTCGACGTTGAAAAGCTCTTCTACAGCACGACGAACGTCGGCCTTGCCTGCCTCGGTAGCAATCTGGAACGAATACGCATTGTGACGCGTGGCACGATGCACACCCTTCTCCGTCACCAGTGGCCTCAGAAGGACCTGATGGGGAGCAAGACGAGGATTGACTGCCGGAGGCGGCGGAACTGGCTTACCCATTTACTTACTCCTGCGACTCACCGGCTTCAGCTGAAGACGCACCTGCGGCCCGCGTGGCAACCGTCTGCCGAAAGGCATCGATCGCAGCGGTCGTCATCACGATCTTCCGAGGCGAAAGAATGGCCAAGGCATTCAGGTCAGCAACCGGCTGAACCGAAACACCCTCGATGTTGCGAGCACTCTTCCAGAGGTTGTCGCAATGCTTCTCAGCGGAGACCAGCACACTCCCGCTGGCAAGCCCAAGAGCAGAGAGCACCCCTGCCATCTGAGAAGTCTTCGGGGCATCGAACGAGAGGCCCTCAACAAGGCAGACCTCGCCGTCAGCAAGCCGAGAAGCCAACGCCATCCGTGTGGCCAACTGCAGCGCCTTACGCGGCATCCGCCACCCGAAATCACGTGGACGCTTCGCAAAAATGTGTCCACCGCCGCGGCGAGTACCACTGCGACGAGCACCAGCACGAGCATTGCCCGTACCCTTCTGGCGATACAGCTTGCGGGTCGAACCAGCGACCTCGCCACGAGTCTTCGTTCGGAACGTGCCCTGACGAAGATTTGCCTGATACATCACGACCGCGTCGTGAAGGAGCTGCCGATTGATCGTCGGAGCCAACTCTGCAGGATCAATCTCGTAGGAGTTGACCTCTTTGCCAGTCATGTCATAGACGGCGAGTTTCACTTGCCACCACCCTTCTTTCCAGTGGGAGCAGCCACGGCCGCCCGCCCGAGCATGTTGGTCTGCCGAACGACGACGTACGACCCATTGGGGCCAGGCACGGCACCGCGAACAAGCAGCAGATTCCGCTCCGAATCAACACGAACCACCTTCAGGTTTCGCATCGTGGATCGCTCAGCGCCATACCGGCCAGCCATCCGCTTGCCACGGAAGGTGCGAGCAGGCGAGGTGTTTTGACCAGTACCACCCTGATGGCGGTGCACCTTCTTCACGCCGTGACTAGCACGCTGGCCCTTGAAGCCATGCCGCTTCATGACACCAGCAGTACCGCGGCCCTTGCTCGTGCCAACGATGTCAACGCAGTCGACACCATCAAAAAGATCGACTGTAAGAACCTGACCGACCTCAAAGCCGTCCGCAGAGCCGCGGAACTCTTTAACAAATCGCTTCGGCTCGCAGTCCGCCTTTGGCGGAGCCTCAACACCAGCCTCACGGCGGCGACGAGCCCGCTTGCTATCGAGGACGGCAACCTGCCCGCGGCCAGAGCGGCCCACAAGGCGGCGAGGACGATCACGGAACCCGACCTGAACAGCCTCGTAGCCATCACGCTCGAGCGACCGGAGAAGGAGAACCGAGCATGGCCCAGCTTCGATAACCGTGACGGGAATCACCGTACCATCCGCATCGAAGACCTGCGTCATTCCGACCTTTCGGCCCAGCAAGCCCTTCCAACCTGTCGACTGCGGAACTGTCATTTTCTATTGATCCTCCTGAGCAGAGACACCGAACCCACACACACCCCAATGAGAAGCGTGCCCGGGCGACACCACTGCGTTCACGCTCGAAGCCGTCGGCTTGGGGAGCACCTCACCGTTTGGCGAGGCCTTACCTCAACGCCTTCCAAGCATGCTTTTCGGACTCCTGAGAACTCGTTCTCGTTGTTTTTGATTACCTTCGCCACGACCCCAACACCACCAGCAACCGGCACGACCCGCACTCAGCGAGCAGATGCTTTGATCTTGATGTCAACGCCAGCCGGGAGGCTGAGTTTGTTGAGGGCCTCAATCGTTTTCGCGGTTGCCTGAATGATGTCAACCACCCGCTTGTGTGTTCGGATTTCGTACTGCTGACGGGCCTTCTTATCGACGTGAGGCCCCGAAAGCACGGTGTACCGCTCAATCCTGGTCGGCAGCGGAATCGGGCCGTGCACTTCCGAGTTGGTCCGCTTGGCCGTATCCACGATTTCCGCAGCACTCTGATCGAGGATGCTGTGGTCGTAGGCTTCCATACGGATCCGAATAAGTTCCTGTGTCGAACCTGGCACTGCCATACTCCGATAACGACCAAACCAAAAGGTGAACGACACCCGACGCAGCCTGGCGGCTCACATCGCCACTCCGAACGGCCATTTCTGACCAGAAAGAGGAGCTTTCGCGATGCTGGTGACGCCTGAAATAGGTCGCCCGTCGCAGAAAACTCTTTCCACGCGGTCCGCAGCGGTGGAAACCGTTCGGCCCAGCGTGATTCAGGGTCCCGAAATCTACGACTCCCCGAAACGACTGTCAACAGGCCCCACCTGAAGACGCGAGGAACTGCAGAGAACCCTCACCAACGCCCACCTAGACATACGCCTCCGCCGTTTCCGCGGGCGCCGGCCCATACTTCAGTGGTGCCATCGTAAAACTCGCCCGCCCCTGACTCACACTCCGGACGGCCGCGGAATAGCCAAACATGCTCGCCAGCGGGGCCTCCGCCGTGAGCACATTCACGCCACCACGGATCTCCGTGTTGGTAATGATCGCCCGCCGCTGCTGCAAATCGTTAATCACATCGCCGAGGTGCTCCTCAGGCACACTGACTTCGACCTTCATCAAGGGCTCAAGCAGCACACTTCCTGCGGAATCGAGCATATTTTCCACAGCATCGGCCGCAGCAATGCGAATCGCCACATCCGAGGGGAGTGGATCCGGGAGCGGACTTTCCTTGAGGGTCACCGTCACCCCCCAGAGGGGACAGCCCTTCAGACCGCCACGCTCCACGCTCTCGGACAATGCCTCCACCATCGTGGCTGCGATCTGGGCCTCCGCCTCTGCCTCGGGAAACCAGCCTTGCACGACCCGTACTGGAGCCTGCTCGTCTGTCGGCTCCGCCTCAATGCAGACATGGGCAACCAGGGTCTGTCCCGCCACCTGGCGATTGGACTCACCGGTGGACCGCACCGCCTTCCCGATCGTCTCCTTGTAGCTCACCCGAGGCTTGTGAACCCTGCAGTTGAGGTTGAAATCACGCTGCAAACGATGCCGAATCACCTCAAGGTGGAGCTCGCCCATGCCTGAAATCAGTGTCTGACCGGTGTCTTCGCTTTCCACCGCCCGAAACGTCGGATCCTGCCGCTTGAGCATCTCCAGCACTTCGGAGAGTTTCTTGCGTTCCAGGCTGGTTTCCGGCTCGATCGCCATCGAAATCACCGTCTCCGGAAACTCGATGGTTTCCAGCACGATGGGGCTCGACGCGTCACACAGCGTGTCGCCCGTGACACTCAACCGCGGGCCAATCACCCCCACGATGTCACCTGCGGTGGCCTCAGGAATCTGCTCCCTGCGGTCAGCCTGCACATGCCACAGCTGTGCGATGTTTTCCTTTTTCTGCCGCTCGGGGTTCCAGGCCCGACTACCGGCCTTCAACGTACCGGAGTAGATCCGCACAAACGCGAGATCCCCATGTTTGTCGGCCACAATCTTAAAAACGAGGCCACAGAACGGGCCGCTGGGGTCGGCCTTACGTGAGATCGTGGTGGGCTCCTTCTTGGAGGGATCGAGGCCCTCCACCGCCGGCACATCCGCCGGACTCGGCAGGTACCAGGCGACTGCATCGAGCACCGGCTGCACCCCGATGCAGTCGAGGGCTGAGCCGGCAAAAATCGGCACGACCTGGCGGGTGATCGTCCCCTGCCGGATCACCTTTCGGGCGAGTTCCACGGGAATTTCTTCGTCAGCGAGCGCCAACTCCGCGACCTCGTCCGAGAGGTCGAACAGGGCCGTGACCAGCTTTTCCCGCCACTCGTCGGCCTCCGCTCGCAGTTCCGCGGGGATTTCCGCTCGCACGACATCGGTGAGCGATGCCTCGCCCGCTCCGACATCCTCCTTTTTCGGAAACGTCAGCATCTCCATCGAAACCAGGTCGATGATCCCGCGGAAAGGATTCGCCACATGCGGCGGGCCAGAGCCGACCGGGAGTTGGAGGACCAAAGGCTGAGCCTTGAGACGCTGCTCAATCTGGGCAACGGTTCCGGTGAAGTCCGCCCCCTCGCGGTCAAGCTTGTTGATCATGGCGATCCGCGGCACGCCATATCTGTCGGCCTGCCGCCAGACCGTCTCGCTTTGTGCTTCCACCCCCTCGCGGGCCGAAAAGACGACCACGGCCCCGTCGAGCACCCGCAGGCTGCGTTCGACTTCCGCCGTGAAATCAACGTGGCCAGGCGTGTCGATCAGGTTGACCGTCACATCCTGCCACTGAAAGGTCACCGCGGCGGAGTAAATCGTGATACCCCGCTGCTGCTCCTCAGGATCGAAGTCGGTGATGGTCGTGCCCCGATCGACGTCACCGAGCCGATGGCTCGTCTTCGTGAAATAGAGCATCCGCTCGGTGAGCGTGGTCTTGCCCGCGTCGATGTGGGCCACAATGCCGATGTTGCGAATCGATTGAAGTGTGCGTTTCATGATCGCGGCATTCTACGGAAAAGCCCTGCGGCGGCAGCGGCAGTCTGCGAAAGACCTGCGGAAGCCTGTGGCCCACGCTTTCGGCTGCCGCTTGGCAGGGAATGCCCTGCTGTCTTTCGGCTTTGTGCTGGCGGCCTTACGCTGATGTGGTCGCCTTTGGGGAAGCTCTCATGCCTGCGCTGCTCATCGTTCTCATCGCCGCCATCTGCCTCATCGCGGGCTACCTGACCTACGGCCGCTGGCTCGCCCGGCGGGTCTTTCAGCTCGACCCCACGGCCGAGGTGCCGAGCGAGGCGCTGCGTGATGACCGCGACTATGTGCCCACGTCGCCGGCGGTGGTGTTTGGCCACCACTTCACGAGTATCGCCGGAACGGGCCCGATCGTGGGGCCGGCGCTGGCGATCATGTGGGGCTGGCTGCCAGCGGTGATCTGGGTCTTACTGGGGTCGATCCTGATCGGCGCTGTGCACGACATGTCGGTGCTCGTGGTCAGCCTACGAAACCGTGGCCTCACCGTGGGTGAGGTGGCAGGCCGGCTGCTCAATCCACGGGTACGGCTGCTGTTCCTGGTGCTGCTGCTGTTTGCCCTCTGGATTGTGCTGGCGATCTTCGGCTGGGTGATCGCCAGTGTGTTCGTGCAGTTCCCGGAGGCAACGCTCCCAGTCTTCCTGCAGATCCCGATTGCGGTCTGGATTGGCCTGGCAGTGCACCGCCGCGGCGGCAGGCTGCTCGTCCCCAGCCTGCTCGCGTTAGGGCTGATGTATGGCACCGTGTGGCTTGGAGCTGGCTGCCCCGGGCTGGCATGGGCCGGCGGCTGGCTGGGCGAGGCGATCCGCAGTCTGAACACGGCCGTTGCAGCCCTTCCTGTCTGGGGCTGGGTCGCAGTGCTGCTGGCGTACTGCTACGTGGCAAGTGTGCTGCCCGTATGGGTGCTGCTGCAGCCTCGGGATTACATCAACAGCCTGCAGCTCGTCACCAGCCTCGTGCTGATTGTGGCTGGGCTTGTGGCCGCAGCCCTCGGTGGCGGTGCCGGCGAGACCGCCGGGTCATTGGAACTGGTGGCTCCTATGCTCAATCTGCATCCGGAGGGCGCCCCTCCGATTCTGCCTTTTCTGTTTGTGACGATCGCCTGCGGGGCCGTCAGTGGCTTCCACTGCCTCGTGAGCTCTGGCACAAGCAGCAAGCAGCTGCGGTGCGAGACCGATGCCCATCCGGTGGGCTATGGCTCGATGCTGCTGGAAGCCTTCTTGGCGATCCTGGTGATCATCGCCGTTGGCGCCGGCATCGGCCTCGGCTGGCCACAGGAGCATCCAGGGCTCTCGGGCACTGCCCTCTGGCAGACGATCTACGGCAACTGGGCGAAAGTCACCGGTGGTACGGCCATTGCTGCCTTCGTGGTCGGCTCAGGCAACCTCCTGGAATCCATTGGCATCGACACCGTGATGGCGCGAGCAATCGTCGGCGTCTTGGTGGCCAGCTTTGCCGGCACTACCCTCGACACAGCCACACGACTGCAACGGTATGTTGTCCAGGAACTCGCCGGCACACTGCTGGGACGCAGCAACACTGGCTCAACAGACACCTCTGTGGCCTCGCGGTTCAACCCGCTTGTCTGGCTGACCACGCCCCACGGGGCCACCCTGTTTGCCGTGCTCTCCGCCTTTGGGCTGGCATTGCTGCCAGCTCCAGGAAAGCCCTGGGCGTTCGACACGATCGGCACAGGCGGCCTGATTCTCTGGCCGCTGTTTGGTGCCACGAATCAGCTGCTCGCCGGGCTCTCACTGATTGTGATCGCCTTCTACCTGCTCCGGCGTGGACTTCCGACCTGGCTGGCTGTGATCCCGATGGTGTTCATGCTCACGATGCCGGCCTGGGCGCTGATTCTTGACATCCAGCGGTGGCATGCGGCCGGGAGTCTGGGACTGGCGGCTGTCGCTGCCGGCATGCTGGCCCTGGAAGCCTGGATGATCGTCGAAGCGTTGCTGCTCTGGCCCAAGGTTCGCGGCGTGCTCGAGGAAACCGCCGTACAGCAAACACGCCACCCCACCACACGCTGATACCGACCGCGGGCAGGGCCGCTCACATGCTCACCGCCACCCACACGCTCACATCCGCGTCGGCACCGTGATCCCGAGCAGTTCGAGGCCATGCCGCAGCACCTGCCCCGTCAGGTCGCAGAGGGCGAGGCGAGCGGTGCGTTCGTGCCCCTCGGCCTTGAGCACCGGCAGCGCGTCGTAGAAAGTCGAGTATGCCCCGGCCACCTCGTACAGGTAGGCGGTCAGCGAGCTTGGCCGGTAGTCGGCCTCCACTTCATCGAGCGCCTCAGGAAAGCGAGCCAGCTGCAGGGCAAGAGCTCGCTCGCGAGGATCAGAGAACGAAATCTCGCCCTGCTTGAGCTGTTCACGCAGCGGCTCCCGGTCGATGCCGCCTTTGGTGAAAATGCCCTCAACGCGAGCCACCGCATACTGCATGTAGGCGGCGGTGTTGCCCTTGAGCTCGAGCATCTTGTCGAAGCTGAAGACGTAGTCGGTGGCGCGATTCTGCGAGAGGTCGGCGTACTTGATCGCGCCGATGCCAACCGCCTCGGCAATCGCCTGCTGCTCTTCGACGGGCATCGCATCCCCTGCCCGCGCCGCCTGTGATGTGGCCACCACCTCCAGAGCACGTGCCACACCTTCGTCAAGCAAGGCCTCCAGCCCAACCGTGTCACCAGCACGGGTTTTAAAGGGGCGGCCGTCTTCGCCGAGCACCGTGCCGAAGGCCACATGCACGAGATCCACATCGCCATATCCCCAGGCCTCCGCCGCAGCAAAGACCTGCCGGAAGTGCTGGCTCTGACGATGGTCGACCACATACAGCACACGATCGGGCTTCCAGTGCTGCATCCGCCAGCGAATGGTGGCGAGGTCGGTCGTGGCATAGAGGAATGCACCATCGGCCTTGCGAATCAGCAGTGGTGGCTTCTCTTCTCCGTCGGTGAAAATGCCGATTGCCCCGCGGCTCTCCCGCGCAATCTCCTTCGCGAGAAGCTCCTCGACGACCTCCCCCAGGAACGGCTGGTAGAAGCTCTCTCCGAGCGTGTGGTCAAAATGAACATGCAGCCGTGTGTAGACGCGGTCGATCTCGGCCTGGCACACCGGCATGAACGACGCCCACAGCGTTCGATTCTCCTCATCTCCTTCGTGCAGACGAGCCGTCTCCTGCAGCACATCACGCGCGAGCGTCGGATGGGCCGCCGCCAGCTCTGCTGCCTCGGGGTCGTTGGCAAGTTCTTCTGGCTTGGCATCCGCCGCCTTCCGTACCAAGCGATAAAGACGGCCAAGCTCGGCAGTCGGGTTGTCGGCATACGCCGTGTCGTTACGGCAGTGCTTCCAGCCCCAGAGGATCATCCCGAACTGCGTTCCCCAATCACCGAGGTGGTTGTCGGTTGTCACCTCATGCCCACGAAACGCCAGGATGCGGGCAAGGGCGTCACCGATCACCGTGGAACGGATGTGGCCCACGTGCATCGGCTTGGCCACATTCGGCGATGAGTAGTCAATCACGATCCGCGAGGGCGTCTCGACCGGAGGCACACCGAGCCGTGGATCTGCCGCAGCCTCTGCCACAATCCGCCCCAGGGCCTCGTTCTTCACGGTGAGATTGATGAAGCCCGGTCCCACCGGCGCCTGCGGGGCGTCAAACCACTCCCCCGGCTCAAGCTTGGCGATGATCGCCTCGGCCACCTGCCGTGGTGGCTTGCCCGCCCGCTTCGCCAACGGCATCGCGACGGTCGCGGTGTAGTCACCAAACTTGGCGTCCGTGGTCGCCCGCACCATCTCGGTCAGCGAGAGATCGTCACTGTCATCTGGGATATCACCAGCGGCAGCAGCAGCGGAAAGAGCGGCGGAAAAGATGCGTCGGAGTTCGTGGCGAAGATGCATGGGGCTATGTCACGGCTTGGAGGAGACGAATCGCCGGCCTAAGAGGGAGCCCGGGACTCATGGGAAAGACACTCAACTCACAGCGACGAGGCAGGAGGCTGCGGCTGCACCTCGCCGGTCGCTTCATTGCTGACCGCTGCGGGCTGAGGGATCGAGTTGGGCAGGGCCACGCGACGGGCATCCACCCAGAGTCCTTCCAGGTCCCAGAACTCGCGAGCCTCCGCATCGAGCAGGTGCACGACCGTATCACCGTAGTCGAGCACGATCCAACGACCTTCCTCATAGCCCTCACCACCACGCTTGAGATCACCGTACTGCTGCTTGAGCACCAGTTCGATCTCATCAGCCATGGCATGAATCTGACGCCGGCTGGTGCCCGTCGCGATCACAAAGAAATCAAAAACCGGCGTCAGCTCCCGCAGGTCGAGCACGACAAGGTCAGTGCCTCGCGTTTCGGCTGCGACGCGAGCGGCGGTGATCGCACGTTCGAGCCCTGTGTGAGTGGCAGAATCAGGGTGAGGGCGATGGTCTGGGCTCGTCACGCGGTTCTCGTGGGTCAAGGAGACGACAGGCGGTGAATCCGCCCCTGGCTCTATCGTAGCGAGCCGAAAACACTCACGGAATCCGGTGTCGCTTCCAGACCGGTCAAAACGCCTTCCGCGCGAGGGCCTTTGAAGCCGCGAGAGCCACGCCTTCCAGCACGAGGTCGGGCACCTCCACTGCTTGGGGAAGTTCCTGCCGCACCACAGCAGCCCCTCCACCGGTCAGCACGACCTGCAACGCAGGTCCGACAACGGCCACCGCCTCTCGCACCAAACGCGCGACAGCGCCACGGGTGCCGAACACCACGCCGGCGGTGATCGCTTCAGCCGTGCAACTGCCGGGCATCACAGGCTCAGGCTGAGCCTGCGCACTCCCTGCTTCAGCAGTCCCCAGCCGCGCGGCCGCCCCACTTCCCGCGAAGGCCATGACCTCGGGCAGCTGGCTCGTGCCACCAGCGAGGGCCTTGGCCAGTAACGCCGTCCCCGGAAAGATGCTCCCACCAAGATATGCCCCGGCGGCCGAGACCAGGTCAACGGTTACTGCTGTGCCACAGTCAACAACCACCACGGGCTGCTCAGCAGGACGTCGCCAGACAGCCGCTGCCGCCGCCGCCAAGCGATCGATACCGACCTTCTCAGGCTCCGGCACCGCAACAGCGAGAGGAAGATCGGCTGCCTGAATGCGTCGGCAGACGAGCGTCTTTCCAGATGCCTCTGCCGCGTTCACCAACATCGCTTCCAGGCGTGAAGCAAGGGCGTCATGCACGCTCGCCACCAGCAGTACCGTCGGACCAGCAGCAGCGGCCTTCAGCCACGCCGTCAGGGCCTCGGGCTGAAGTGCCTCACCGGCAAGCGTGAGACGGTGACTGAGCACGAAGGCATGACTGCCTGCAGCAGCAGAACAGATCGCAGCGAGTTTCACGCGGGAGTTGCCCACATCAGCCAGCAGGTAGTTCTCGATCGATGCGTCCCCTCCGATCGCACCTGTGAGCTCCACCGCAGGCTGGCTCATAACGCCCCTCCGGGCGGCTCCTGCTCGCCTCGACTCGAAAGTGCCTTCCCCACGGCCGCAAGCAACCGGTCGAGCCCTTGGCCGGTCACCGCGCTGATCGCGATCACCTCTCGACCAATCGCCGCCGCCAGCCGCGAACGCACCTCCTCGGCCACCGGCAGTTCGCTCTTGCTGACCGCCACAATCTCGATCCGCTCACCGAGGCTCTCGTCGTACTGCACGAGTTCGGAGCGAATCGCGTGGTAGTTCTCCACAGGATCACTCTCATCCACTGGCATCGGCTCGACCACATGCACGAGGATCCCAGCACGCTCGACATGCCGCAGAAACTCATGGCCGAGCCCAACTCCCAGATGCGCCCCCTCAATCAGCCCGGGAAGATCGGCAAGCACAAATGTGTGATCTGGCGAGAGCGAGACAATCCCCAGCATCGGGGTCTTCGTGGTGAAGGCGTAGTCGGCAATCTGTGGCCGGGCTCGCGAGAGTCGCGAGAGCAGCGTGCTCTTGCCCGCATTCGGCAGCCCCACGAGACCGACATCTGCGATCACCTTAAGCTCGAGGCAGAGGCGTCGGATTCGGCCAGTGCCACCCGGCTCAAACTGCCGGGGAGCCCGGTTGGTGGACGACTTAAAGTGGGCGTTGCCACGGCCCCCTTTCCCACCTTCGGCGACAACCACCTGCTCGCCAGGCTCGGCCAGGTCTTTGAGCACAAGGCCGGTCGCCTCATCAATGACGATCGTGCCGGGCGGAACCTCGATCGTGAGATCGGGAGCGGAACGGCCATGACAGTTCGCAGGCGTTCCCGGCTGACCATGGGCGGCACGCCAACTCTGCCGGTGCGATACCGCAGCCAAAGAGTCAACACCCGGCTTGGCGACGAGAATCACGCTGCCGCCGTTTCCACCGTCACCACCATCGGGGCCACCACGTGGAACGTACTTCTCGCGGCGGAAACTCATTCCTCCGCGCCCGCCGTTCCCAGCAACAACCTCGATCTGCGTGCGATCGACAAACACGATAGAAGCCGGCCTTAGGAGGCAGCCGACGCTCCACCGACAGGCCCGTCGCCCACATTCACTCGACGACCCTTGCGGTCGAAGAAGACGACGCCATCGGAGAGGGCAAACAGGGTGTAGTCGGTGCCCATGCCAACATTCTGTCCGGGATGGAACTTCGTGCCCACCTGACGAACGAGGATGTTGCCAGCCTGCACTGCCTCACCACCAAACCGTTTCACGCCCCGCCGCTGCGCGTTCGAATCGCGACCATTGCGGCTCGAGCCTTGACCTTTTTTGTGGGCCATTCCTGCTGCTCCCTGTCGGTAATGCTTCCGCTATTTTTCGTATTGGAAGACCCACTCGTAGTCAATCCCCGGGGTGCGTTGGACGGCATCCCCGTAAATTCCCGGGCCTTCACTCCCAAAGATACCCGGAATCACGGTCTCCATCCGCGGCCACTCACCACCATCATCGGTTTCCAGCCCACCGGCAATCGCGTCGAGTCGCTCCCGCAGCCGATCGAAGGCCCCTAGTGAGCCGAGCGAGGCCAGTTCACGCAGGTCGAGCCGCAGATCTTCCAACACCGCCACAGCTCGCCCACGACGTGCCGCGGATGCCACTCGATCGTACGCAGCAGCCAGATCGCCAAAGACCGCCCGTTCGATCGCCAACTGCTGACGGATTTCGGGACGCTGATCGATTGCTGCGGTCAGTTCCGCAAGAGCCATCAGGGTCTGGCCCTCGCCCACCGTCACGCCAAGCTGCCCCAGGGCTGCCGACCTGGCAGCCTCTGCCTCACCAGGCTGCTCCGTTTCGAGGCTTCTCAGCAGCGTGTTGAGGTCATCGGCAGCCACCAGGCCAAGCACCTCGTCCGCCGCTCGCTCCCGCACGCTCTCGTCGGCGGCAGCCAACGCTCGTAGCAGGGTGTCCAGGGGCCGCAGGCTCACCGCGTGCCCAGGCTCCAAGAGGTCATCGGTAGCCCCATCCAGCAGCGACTCCCAGGAGAGTCCCAGCCGAGAGAGCCCAGTTGTCGGGGCGGCACGGGTCACCACCGCTCGTGAAGCGGCCTCAGAGAGGCTCGTTCCGAGGGCCATCCGAGGAAACAGCCCAGTCGAGCCGACCATCATTTCCATGGGCCGGCCGTCCACATCATCGCCAGGCCGCCAGAAATCGAGCCGCAGTGACTCCAGGGCAAACCGATCACCATCGGTCAGCACCTGGGCAATTCCCTGGTGTTCCGGCTGATCAGAGGGCTGTTTCTGTGAGTCGGAGAGGTCGTCGCTGGAGGCCACCTTCGACGCGAAGCGGTTAGTCAATCCCTTCACGAAGATGGTGAACAGGTCGATCCTGGGATCAACGCCGTCCCACACGGCCACGCCCCAGCGTTCTTCACCCGGCTGCAGCGGAGACTCACTGATCGAGACGGTGTCGTGAAGCTTTCGCGCCGGATCTTCCCGATCCTGAATCGCTTCAGCTGCACCGGGGATCACCCGATCGAGATACCCACGGTAGGCCGCGAGCCCTTCGCGAGGCAGGACCGACTCGTAGCTCTGTAGCACAAAATGCGGCAGAAACCGGACTGGCTCCTCGAACGGCTCTGTGAGCTGTGTGCCGGAGTCGGCCAGGTTTTCAGGCTCGAACGTGCCCGCCTCAATCAGCTTCTGCAGTTCCTCGCCGTTGCCGACCTCAACCTTGGCCCGCAGGCCTCCGATGTTCCGCACCCGGTAGACCAGATACCAGATGCGGGTTCGCTGCATCCGGCCACCTGCCACTGGCACATCGATGTCGATCTGACGTGGCGGCTTGTAGGCAAACTCCAGGCACCAGACTTCATGCTGGAACGGATAGCCGAAGGTCGTCGAGTTGCCACCCTCACGGCGAGCGGTCGCCTGACCGAGCAGCGTGCGTGAGACTGCCGCCTCATGCGGCTCCCACTGCGGCGCCTGCCCGAGGGTGACCTCAAAGAACTCCTGCTGACGAAAGACATTCTCCGCCGACATGTCGGCCGGGCTGCTCGGCGGAATCACCGTCAGCACACCGGGGGCGAGTTCTCGGTAGCCAGGACGAGGAAGTTCTGCAGGAAGTTCACTCTGCGCGTACGTGGTCTCAAGCCCGCAGAGCGAGCCTCCAAGCAGACAGCAGGTCGCCGTCAGCAGGACTGCTGGCGAACGACGAAACCGCCGACTGACACGGGACATCAACTTCTGTGAAGAGACCGCGAACGCTCGCAGGCCGCCAAACTGTGGTGAGGTCATGCGACACTCCGAACCGGATCGCGCGAGGAGCCCAAAGACACTGTGATTTTCAAAAACTGTCGGCTTTTTGGGAGGGAGATTTGGAGGGGACTATTGTGCAGGCTCGGTGCGGCCACGCCTATCCCAATCGCCCCACACGCATGCAGTCTGCAACGGCATTGCCCACGGGATGGCGGTTCAGGCGGCAGCGCGGACATCGACCTGAGCGGAGATCACGGCCTGATCCACCTCTTCCGCCAGGCTGGCATAGTCCTGCGCACCGTTTGAATCCGCTGCATATTCAAAAATCGACTGTCCAAAACTAGGGGCTTCGGCCAGTCGCACGTTGCGGCGGACCTTCGACTCGAACAGCCGAGCCGATGCCCACGATGGATGCCGTTCCACCGACGCCGCGAAGAACTCGGCCACATCGCGGCCCACTTCCGACGAGAGCCGCGTCGACGACTCATACATGCAGAGCACCACGCCGAGCAGCGACAGCTGCGGATTGACGTGATCGTGCACGAGTTCGATCGTCTCCAGCAGTTTGCTCAGCCCGTGCAACGCGAGAAAATGCGGCTGCAGCGGAAGGAGCACCTCTCCCACAGCAGCCATCGCATTGAGCGAAAGCAGGCCCAGCGACGGCGGGCAGTCGACAATCACGTAGTCGAAGCTGCCAGGCCCTCCATGCGTGCGAGGATCTGCCTCAAGCCGGCTCCGCAGGATCGCCTCGCGGCCCGGTTTGCCAGCAAGCGTGAGTTCTGCAGCCGAGAGATCGATGTGCGAGGGCACCACGACGAGGTTCTCCCCAGCCTGAACCGTGGCTTCAGCCAGCGAAATGTCGGCGGTGAGAAGTTCAAAACCGCTCACATGATGGCTGCCCGGCGTGACACCCACATGCAGTGTGGCGTGCGCCTGCGGATCGAAGTCGATCAGACAGACCGAATGACCGGCACGGGCCAGTCCCACCGCCAGATTGACCGACGTGGTGGTCTTGCCCACGCCACCCTTCTGATTCGCTACTGCGATTGACCGCATCGATCCACCTCGTGCTCGCCTGGCACTGCAAAATCGCCTGCCCGCGACCAGATACACCACCTGCTGGCGTCTGGACCGGTTGCGAGTGCGGCGGAGGGTAGGCCCTCCAGGCCTGCCAGAACAGGCCACTTTTGGCAGCATGCCAAAGCCGCCATTGAGAGACCGCCAGTTAGGGAGCGACTGTGTCGCTGATCCACGTGGCGAGTCCAGGCCCTAGCCGCCCCAGCCCCACGCGTCCCCCCTGCCCCACGACGGAGATCCAGCCTCCTTGGCCCTCATCGCCCAGATCAAGGACCAGCCGTAGCCCGTCACTCTCAGCAGCCGCAGATGAGTCGGCAAACACCATCAGCCAGTCCCAGGCTCCTGCAGGAAGCGTCGGGCCGGCGGCGGGAGCCGCCTCCCAGTCGAAGTTGGCATCTTCCACGAGTCCCCGGCGGAGGTGGACCAGCCCCTTGGCCTCGGAGATGTCAACGCGGCGGGTCGCCGTCGGGAGACCATCCACTTCTGTGAGCTGCCACAGCTCGACATGCGGGGCTCGCGAGATCGCAGTGGCAGCCTCCGTCCCGTAAAAGTCGAGGCACCGCTGGGTTTGGCCTCTCTGAAAGGCGATCGCCACAGAAGCCGCCGTGAGTCCGAGCAGCAGCAACGCCATCACCAGCAGGCCGCCTGCCCGACCGGCCGTGGCGTCAGAGCCGGACGGGGAGTTTGCAGCGGACGTGTGGTTTGACGAAGTCGACATGTGCAGGATTCCTCGGCGGGCGACATGTATACTCTGGTACTGTTCCCTGATTCAGACCAGTCCTTGTCGGGTTTCAACCGTATGGCAAACGCTTTTGACCCTTATCGTGAAGCACTCGTCGTTGAGCATCACACGCTCTGGCCCGATGAATACGCCGACTGGTCTGAGGCTGATCGCGAGCGTGTCGAGCCGTTGCTGCATGCCAGCCCTGCAGAAGCGGCTGACCTGGAATATGTGCGGCAGCACACCGGTTTTGCTCGTGTGATCACAGTCACGCCGGAAGACCTCGAACGGGTGAGTGTCGGCTCGTGACGCCCCAGACCGTTCGCGTGGAACTCGCCGCCGCGGGCGGCTGTGATCGCTCCTACGACATCCGTGTTGGCCAGGGAATTCTCGCCGAAATCGGCCCGCAGCTCGCTGCCCACAAGGTCACGAGAGCTGTGGTGATTGCCGATGCTGCGGTGGTGGCTCAGCATGCCAGGATTGCCCTCGAAAGTCTGCACGCTGCCGGCCTCGACACGCTCGTTCTCGAAGTCGCGAGTGGCGAGGGCTCAAAGGCCGCGGGGGAAGCGGCTCGCCTATGGGGCGATTTGGCTGAAGCGGCCGTCGACCGGAAGACCCATATCGTTGCGGTCGGCGGAGGCGTTGTCGGCGACCTGGCGGGCTTTGTCGCCGCGACGTATGTCCGCGGCCTGGCCGTCTGGCAGGTGCCCACCACCCTGGTCGCTCAGGTTGACAGCGCAATCGGCGGAAAGACCGGTATCAATCTCCCTGCCGGAAAGAACCTTGTCGGCTGTTTCTGGCAGCCTCGCGGCGTGTTCTCCGATATCAACAGTCTGGCCACGCTGCCGAAACGGGAATATCTCAGCGGCTTAGCTGAGGTGGTGAAGTATGGCGTGATTCGTGACGAAAGCTTCTTCGCTTGGCTCGAAGAACACCGGCAGGCTGTGGCCGCAGCAGACCCCGCGGCGTTGCATCACATCATTCTCACCTCGAGCCGCCACAAGGCAGAGGTCGTCTCGCAGGACGAGCACGAAACCTCCGGACTCAGGGCGATCCTCAACTACGGCCACACCTTCGCCCACGCCTTTGAATCCGCCTCTGGCTATGGCCGCTTCCTTCATGGCGAAGCGGTGAGCCTCGGCATGGTCGCGGCTGCTCGGCTTGCCTGTCGGCTCGGACGGATCGATTCCGAACTTGTGGATCGGCAGAATCGACTGCTCGCTGAACTGGGGCTGCCAACCGACGTCGACAGCGTGGCCCGGGAGCTCGCCACGGATGAGCTACTGGCAATCATGCGTCGCGACAAGAAGGCCGTCTCAGGCCAGCTCCGATTTGTGCTGCCGACACGGCTGGGGCATGTGGAACTCGTGGATGGCATCTCAGCGGCCGACGTGGCCGCCGTGTTGGAGACGACGGGGCTGGAGGCGACGGGCTAGAAGCCCGCAGCTTGTTCGCTTCCTACCAACGTGTCTCAAAGCCCATCCCGCTGCCGCCGCCATAGAGCGGAATCGGCATGACGTTGACCTGCATTCCGACGAAGTGCATCTCGGTGTCGTTGACCGCCATGGCGCTGGCGAAGGCGAGATACCAGCCCAGGAATGACTGCGACGGATAGTGAGCGTTGTCGGTCATACGAGACAGGCCAACGAACGTTGAGCAGACGTAGAGCGACCCCTTGGCAACCGGGTCTTCGACCATCGTGGCTGCAGCCAGAAACGGCACAGCCCCCATGAATGAGTGACCGCTGACACCGTTGTTGTCGTTGAAGAACACCCACTTGCTGCCGGCGGAGCTCTCGTCAGGCCGAGAGGCGCCCGTGGCCATCTGCAGCACATAGAGAGGTGGCGCTCCGACCGCGATAATACGGAGGCTTCGTGACCCCCAGCCACCGATCGCATCTCCCAGCGGCCGGCCTTCCAAGAACAGTCCCGTGGTGGCAGCCACGGCGAAGATTGGAATGGAATACCGGCCCTCGCCGATGTCTTTGCAGTCTGAGAAGAAGGTGCCCAGATCACTCGGCGTGACACTCTGCTGCCAGGCCGTCTGCAGTGTCTGATCAAAGCCGGTGTTTGCCATCAAGGCACCGGCCCCAAACGCAGCCGTCGTGCAGACAAGTGACTGGCAGTCGTAGAAGTTCCGGTAATCCTCCAGCACCTTGTAGCCAACACGCGCGAGTCGGGGAAACCGACTGTCGGCCCAAGGCACGGTGCGCGGCCGCTGCCAATAGTCATCGAGGTCCGGCAGAGGAGCAACGACCTCTGCCGGTGCCATCCGGGCGACGAGCGACGCGGTGAACTGGTCGGAAGGATCCGGGCCCACTTGGCTGTGCGCGACCGCTTCCCAGTGCCCGACCGGTGCAATCCCTGAGACCACATCGAGCGGCAGGCTGTTCGCAGCGGTCTGCGAGTCTGGTGGAGGACCGGAGAGCACCTGGGTCTCCACGATGCCTTCCACCCACGCACCACCAGCTCCCGGAACAACACGCACCACAACACGTTGGCGTTGCGGCGGCCAGCCTGAGACTGCGCTGCGGCCAAGCCCCGGCTCTGTCCAGGAAGACTCGATCACTCCGGCCCGTGGTGGGACGGAAGCGAAGTCAGGCGGATCAATACGAGCAACCACATGGCTCGCGGAAACCGTCGCAAGAGTCTCTTCCCAGAGCCGCACCGCGTCACGGCTGGGCAAAAACACCCCGCCCTCTTCTATGTCGTCAGGAACAACCGTCTCAAGCAGTGATTCCGTGGCAGGCGTCGCATCGAGCGTTTGAGCCGCCGCTGGCAACGCCAGCAGCCCTACGATCACCACACAGAGCCAGACCACCAGCTCGCTCGCCAGCGGCTGGAAACGCAGCCTGCATCTCGTGGGTGTGGGCTGGGAAGGCATACGAGGAAACAACACCTGAGCAAAACCGGCAAAAACAGACACGCCACAACACATGCGGCGAGCCAACACAACGGCCGCGGGATAGTGGCGAGCCCACACGCCAGACGCAACCCAGAAAAGCACCTCTCCATCGCTCCTGGGCAACCCAATCCCCCACACGTACACCCAAACCACCGATCCCTCCGCTTCCTTTTCGATGAGCGAGGGGGAGCCCGGGGCCGAGCCACCGGCGTGGGTTTTCGAGCGGAGCCCGGAAGGCGAGAGCGAGAAAACCTCGAGTGAGACAAGGGCCACGGAGGGCCCGCAGCGAACGTCCGGTGGGCGGCTCCCGGGCTCACCCGAGCGGTCCCAACAGAAATCGGCTGCGGGACGGTGGATGTCTCGTCGCAGAGATTTTTTCGCCACATATCCCTGCGAGCGGCGAGCGTCTCACAAGGGCGAAAAACTCAACGCTCCTCAAGCACCCACCGATCCCTCCGCCTCCCTTTCGTTGAGCGAGGAGCCTCGCCCTGCTCTCTGCTATTCTTGGGGTTCTGAACGCTTCGTGAGGATGCCGTGCCGGGACCGCAGACGAGTGAGACGCCACCAAACGGCCCCCAGGCCTCACTTCCAGAGGCTGTCAGCGAGCTGCTCTCACGATGGTGGGGCTTTGAGCAGCTCAGGCCGCTGCAGTCAGACGCGATCGCCGCTGCCTTGGCTGGCCGAGACTCGTTGGTGGTGATGCCGACAGGTGGTGGCAAGAGCCTCTGCTACCAGCTGCCACCACTGGTAGGTGATTCGACCGACGTGGTGGTCTCGCCGCTGGTGGCGCTGATGAAGGACCAGGTCGATGCCTTGGAGGCGATCGGCTATCCGGCAGCCGCGCTCTATGCCGGGCTCTCGGAGGGTGAACGTCTCTCGATTCGTCGACGTCTCGAGGCGGGAGAACTGCGTCTGCTGTTCACTGCACCAGAGCGGCTGGTGAACACCGGGCTGATCGACCTGCTCGCGCGGGTGGGTGTGAAACGATTTGCCATCGATGAGGCACACTGCATCAGCCAGTGGGGGCATGATTTTCGGCCTGAGTATCGCCAGCTCACTATGCTCCGTGACCGCTTTCCTCAGGCGAGCGTGCACGCCTTCACGGCCACCGCCACGCCGCGTGTACGGGAAGATATCGCCAGCCAGCTGGCACTCAGGGAACCCGCCACCCTTGTAGGCACCTTCGACCGCCCAAATCTGATCTACCGAGTGGTGCCACGCGCCGACCGTACCAACCAGGTGATGCAGATCCTTGGGCGACATCGCGGGGAAGCTTCGATCGTCTACTGCATGAGCCGCCGCGAAACGGAAACGCTCGCCGCACGACTCGCAGCCGAGGGATTCTTGGCGAGGCCGTACCACGCCAAGCTCACGCCCGACGCCCGCCACAAGACCCAGGAGGCGTTTGCCAACGAAACGATCGACACCGTCGTGGCCACCGTCGCCTTTGGAATGGGCATCGATCGCTCCGATGTTCGACTTGTACTGCACACGTCGCTGCCGAAGAGCATCGAGGCCTACCAGCAGGAAACGGGACGCGCCGGCCGTGATGGACTCGCAGCAGAGTGTGTGCTGCTCTACTCGTCCGCCGATGTCTTCAGCTGGGAGTCGCTCGTCCGCAAGACCGTTCAAGAGTCTGAACTGGATGCCGATGAGGCCGAGGCTTTTATTGCCAGCCAGCTGGAGCATCTGCATGCCATGCGGCGGTATGCCCGAGCTGCCCGCTGCCGGCATCGTGGACTCTCAGAATACTTTGGCCAGGACTACAACGAGGCCTCGTGCGGTGCCTGCGATGTCTGCCTTGGAGAAACCGAGAGTCTCCCCGACGCGACTGTCGTGGCTCAGAAGATCCTCTCCTGTGTCTACCGTGTTGAGCAGCGGTTTGGCGTGCGGCATGTCTGCGAGGTGCTGCGGGGCGCCAAGACCGAAGGCGTTGAACGCCATCGTCATGATCAGCTGTCGACCTACGGACTCCTCGCAGGACTTGACCAACGCAGCTGCGAAAACCTCGTGCATCAGCTGCTTGACCAAGGGCTGCTGACCCGGAGCGAAGGAGATCGGCCAGTGGTCCAGCTTGCGGAGGCGGCCTGGGAGGTGCTCCGTGGCAACCAGCAGGTCGTGCTCCTCGCCCCCCGTGCCGGGAAGACAAAGACCACCAAGGCAGATGCCGATGACTGGGAGGGCGTTGACCGCGAACTGTTTGAACATCTGCGGCGTTGGCGTCGGCGGGTCTCTCAGGAGCGTGGCAAACCTGCGTGGACGATCCTCGACGACAAGGCCCTGCGATCGATCGCCCGCGACAAGCCACTCTCTCCAGCGGCTCTCCTCCGCTGTCGAGGGATCGGCGAGAAACGACTGGCGGAGTTTGGCCAGGATATCCTCGACCTTGTCAGCCGCAGTGCCTAGAACCCTCGAGCTGAACGCCCCCCCGTCCACTGAAAGAGATCTCATGCGTCCCCTGCTTGTGATCAACGTTGTCGGCCTTACTCCCAGCCTGCTCAAACACACCCCACGCATCGCAGCGATCGGCCAGGCAGGCTACACCGCCTCGCTCGGCACGGTTCTGCCTGCTGTGACCTGTTCTGCCCAGGCGACGATGCTCACCGGCCGGATGCCCCGCGACCACGGCATCGTTGGCAACGGCTGGTACTTCCGCGATCTTGCTGAGATCTGGTTCTGGCGTCAGAGCAATCGGCTCGTCGGCTGCGAAGAGGAGAAGCTCTGGAGTGTTGGCCGTCGCCGCTTCGGTGAACGGTTCACCGTGGCCAAGATGTTCTGGTGGTACAACATGTACGCGGCAGTGGATGCCTCAGCCACGCCTCGACCTGTGTACTGCGCCGACGGCCGCAAACTGCCGAGCATCTACACCGACCCTCCGGCGTTGAAGGGCGATCTTCAGAATGCCCTCGGGCAGTTCCCTCTCTTTGATTTCTGGGGTCCGAAGGCTGGCATCCGCTCATCCGCCTGGATCGCTGATGCGACCAAGCGGGTGATGCAACAAGATCATCCGGCAGTCACTCTCTGTTATCTGCCCCATCTCGACTACGACCTGCAGCGGTTCGGCCCGGACTCTGCGGAAGCGATCCGCGCCTGTGGCGAGATCGATGCGGTCGCCGGAGGTCTTGCCGAATGGGCCCTGGCGGAGGACCACACCGTCGTGGTGCTCAGTGAGTACGGCATCACACCGGTCTCCGATGGAGTCGCACTGAACCGAGTCTTGCGACAGGCCGGACTGCTGCGGGTACAGGAGGTCGACCTTGGCTGGGAGTTGCTCGATGCGGGAGCGTGCGAAGCGTTTGCTGTCGCCGACCACCAGCTCGCTCACGTGTATGTGAAGAACCCACAGCGGATTGGTGAGGTCAAAGGCATTTTAGAAGCAACGCCAGGCGTCGCCGAAGTGCTCGATCGTGATGGCCAGGCCGCCTACGGTATCGACCATCCACGAGCAGGGGAACTCGTGGCCGTCGCCAGCCCCGACCGGTGGTTCACCTACTACTACTGGCTCGACGATGCCAAGATGCCCGACTTCGCCCGCTCGGTCGACATCCACCGCAAGCCTGGATACGACCCAGTCGAGCTCTTTCTCGACCCAACCCTCTCGCTTCCAATGCTTCGCATTGCCGGCAAACTTGCCAAGAAGAAGCTTGGCTTCCGGATGCTGATGGATGTGATCGGCACCGATCCTCAACTCGTGCGTGGCTCGCACGGACGGCTGCCATCTCATCCCGATGAAGGTCCAGTGTTTCTGGCCAGTGACGCCCGCAACCGACGTGATCACCTCGAGATGACCGACGTCCGCGACACCCTGCTGGAGTTCGTGGCGGATGCCTAAGCATGGCACGCCCCCACCGTCGCCGATTGTCCACCTGGGCGACTCGGCACTCGCGATCCCCATCCCTGGCCCCGTGGGGACAGCCGCGACGACGGCCCTCGTTCGAGCCGTGGCCGACGAGGTCAACGCGGCGGCCCTGCCGGGGGTCGTCGATGTCATCCCATCTCCTGACCGCGTGACGGTGTGCTACGACGCCACCGCTCTCGATCGGCTCGATCAGCTCGAGGCGTCCCTGAGAGAACTCGCTGGCCTCCGTCACCAGGCCTCCATCACTGCGAAGCCTACGGTCCACACGATCGAGGTCAGCTATGGCGGCGCCGCAGGGCCCGATCTTGAGGATGTCTGCAAACACTGCGGCCTTAGCCGCGAGGCCCTGATTCAGCGTCATACCGCAAGCGACTATCTCGTCACTGCGGTTGGCTTCACGCCAGGCTTTGCTTACCTCGGTGGCCTCGACCCCCGTCTGGCTGTGCCGCGAAGGGCTACGCCACGGACCGAGGTCCCGGCCGGCTCGGTAGGACTCGGGGGTGCCCAGACCGGTGTCTATCCGTGCGCGAGCCCGGGCGGATGGCAGATCATCGGCCACACCGACGCCCGATTCTTCGACCCGACATCGTCGCAGCCAGCCCTCTGCGCAGTGGGAGACCGGGTGCGGTTTGTCGATGCGGGGCCAAACAGTGCTGGCAGTTCCACTTCGGCAGCGATCGAGCAGCACCGCGGCCCATCGCGCGTGCCGCACAGACACCGCGGGCTGAGCATTCTTGAGCCCGGCCTGATGACCACCGTCCAAGATCTCGGCCGTGTCGGTTATCGCAGCTCTGGGGTCACCTTGGGCGGGGCTGCAGATCCCGCAGCCGCCGCGGTCGCCAACCTGCTTGTCGGCAACCCACCCGACGCCGCGGTCCTCGAAATCACTCTCGCTGGCCCAACCTTCCGGCTGACATCCGACCTGCGGCTGGCCCTCACAGGCGGCCGCTTTCCCGGTCTCCCTAGCTGGCGGCCAATCGAGATGCCTGCCGGCAGCACGGTCGCTCTCGGGCATGCCAGCCACGGCTGCCGAGGCTATCTAGCTGTTGCCGGAGGCCTGGAGGTCCCTCTTCTGCTCGGCAGCCGCAGCACACACCTCGCCGCAGGCTTTGGTGGGCTCGGCGGCAGAACGCTCGCCACAGGCGATTGGCTTGCTGCAGGCCCATCGCTGACAACAGCCACCGATGCTCACTGGAGCCTGTCGCCTGAACTGCTTCCGTTGCCCGTGCTGCCTGCTCGCCTACGGCTGCTGCCGTCGACCGAAACCGCAACAGAAATGCGGTCCTTTTTTGGGACGCCTTACCGAGTGACCGCGAGCTCAAATCGAATGGGGCTCCGCCTCGCAGGGTCGCCGCTGACTGCTCTCGGAGATGGCGTCTCACGCGCTGTCGTCCCTGGCACCGTGCAGCTGCCCCCCGATGGCCAGCCGATTCTTCTGCTGAACGACTGCCAGACCATCGGTGGCTATCCAGTGCTCGGCCATGTCGCCTCAGCCGACCTACGGCTGGCGGCACAGCTGCGGCCGGGCGACACGCTGCTCTTCGAGCCTGTCACCCGAAGCGAGGCCCACGCGAGCCAGCGTCACCAGCAGCAGGCACTGGCATCGATTGCCGCTCGCATCGCAGATCGTTGGCCCAGCCCAGCTACCTTCAAGCCGTGAAAGGTCCCGCATGCCCATCCCCAACGATTCACCGCAGACCATCGATCTCAACTGCGATGTTGGCGAGGGGACTGGCCAAGACGCCCTGCTCATTCCGCTGGTCTCATCGGTCAACATCGCCTGCGGCGGTCATGCTGGCAGCCACGCGTTGATGCGTGACACAGTCGCTCTGGCGGCTCACCACGGCGTTGCAGTTGGAGCCCATCCCGGTCATCGGGATCGGGAGCACTTCGGTCGCAGGCAGCTGGCTGTCAGTCCATCGGAGGCGGCTCGCGTTGTGGTGGAACAGCTCGATGAGTTCACCCAGGTGACAGACACGTGTTTCGACCATGTGAAACTCCACGGTGGGCTCTACCACCAGGTTGCCCATGACCAACGCCTCGCTGAGGCGGTCTGCCAGGCACTCGCGGACCATTGGCCTGCAGCGAAGCTCGTGCTACCGGTCGCCTCGGTCGCCATCGAACGTGCCGTCGCTCATGGTCTCATCGTGACCCGCGAGGCATTTCTCGATCGTGCCTACACCGACGAGGGGGGTCTGCTACCCCGCAGCGAGCCTGGCAGCGTGCTTTGCGATGCCGCGGCCGTAGCACAACGGGCTGTCCAACTCGTGCAGCATGGCCAGGTCATCGCCGCCTCCGGACAGCTGCTCTCGCTCACCAGTGACACCCTCTGTGTGCATGGTGACAGTCCCTCTGCCTTTCAGCTTCTGCAGCAGATACGAGCCGCTTTCACTGCCGCCGGCATTCGTGTCGCCAGACACTCAGGCATCGACTGACATGCTGTCTGCCGGCTGCGGTCCGTCCCCATGCCGAACCAGCCGCCAACAACGATGGATCCGTTGATTGCGAAAGTCTTCAGGAATCGTTCGCCGAGTGATCTCTCGGATGGCGTAGTGCTCCCCAACGAGATCGTCGTAGAGGCGGAAGCGGCGAGAGTTGTTCGAAAAGTAGACCACCCCTCCCGGCGTCATCCGTTCGGCAAGTTCAGCCAGTAGTGTGGCGTGGTCGGCCTGCACATCCCACGGCTCAGGGCTCTTTGCCGAACGAGAGAAGGTCGGCGGATCGACCACGGCAAGTTCGAACGGTGATCCCCGCCAGTCCTCCAGAAAACGGCGGGCCTCACTCCGGTAGACCCGGTGCCGCCGATGATCGTCACAGCGGTTGAGCTGCAGGTTGTGCCGCGTCCAGTCGAGGTAGGTGTTGGAGAGATCCACACTCACCGTCTCGGCGGCCCCTGCCGTCGCGGCGGCGACGGAAAAACTTCCCGTGTAGCAGAAGAGGTTTAAGAACCGGCGGCCCTTGGCCTCCTCCGTGACCAGCCGCCTGGTCGTGCGGTGGTCGAGAAACAGCCCCGTGTCGAGGTAGTCCGAGAGGTTCACTTCAAAGGCCAGTTCCCCCTCACGCACCGTCAGCGTTGCCTGCCGCTCGTCGAACTTCTCGTACTGCCCACCATGACGCTGCCGACGTCGCATCTTCAGAAACGCTTGGGCCGGGGGTACACCCAGTTCTGCATTGGCGGCCTCCAGAATCCGTGCAAGCCAGACATCGTGTTCAATTTCGGTGCGGTCGTGCGGACGGTCATACTCCGCAGCGTGCAGCCAGCCGGCATACCAGTCGATCGCCAACGGGATCTCTGGAATATCCCGGTCGTAGATCCGAAAGGCTTCGATCCCCTGGCGTCGCGCCCACTTAGAGAGATGCTTGAATCGCTTGGCAAGCCGCCTGCGAAAGTCTCCGATCTGGTCATCGATGGTGCGGCCATCGCGACGGAGCGACGTCGGCTGCGTAGCAGGCTCACGACGACGGATGTCAGCCACCAGCAGCCGACACTCAAGCTGCCCGTTCTTCAGTGGTAGCCGCAGTCGTGGCTTGAGCCCAAACTGTTTTGCCGCTGGCGTGTCAGGGGCGAGCACCGCCGCCTGCCAACCGCCAAAACCGGCGAACAGCCAGTCTGCCAGCCGTCGAAAGATCACGCCCTCGCGGGCTGTTGGCAGCCGTTCACCGTAGGGCGGATTGGTCACCATCAGGCCCGACTCAGCCGGCGGTGAGATCTGATCGAAGGCGGATGTCGTAAACGTGACCCAGTCGGCTACGCCGGCCCGTCTGGCATTGGCCATCGCCACCGCCTGCATCGCCGGATCGAGGTCGCTGCCTTGCAGCATGCAGGACGGCCGCTGAACGCGTGACTGCAGCTGGGTGATGATTCGCTCGGAGAGGTTGCGGTCACAGTCATGAAACCGCAAAAACCCATGGTCTCCTCTCTGGGCTCGGGCGAGCCCGGGAGCGATGCCTGCCGCAGCCAAGGCTCCTTCGATTACAAACGTGCCCGAGCCACACATCGGGTCAAGCAGCGCTGCCAGCACGCCGTCGCTTCCGCCACTCTCCGTCGGCCAGCCAGCAACTGCCAAGATGCCCGCTGCCAGCACCTCCGAAAGGGGCGCAGCCCCGGTGGTTGGTCGCCAGCCACGCTGATGCAGCGATCGCCCGGCCGCATCGCGAAACAGCGTGGCGGTGCCTCCGGCCAAGTGCAACGCAAAGCGATGCGTCGCCCCCCGTAGCTGAACATCAGGCCGCCAGCCACCGCGGTCCCGCAGGGTGTCGACGATCGCATCTTTGACGAGCTGCGCAGCATACAGGGAGTGGTTGAGAAACGTGTCGTGGATCACTGCATCGATCCGCAGCGTGTCTCCACGGACGAGCTGGGCTGGCCACTCGATCGAGGCAACCGCTGCGTAGAGCTCGTCTTCGTTGGCAACCGGAAAGCGACCGAGCGGCTCAAGAACGCGAATCGCGGTTCGACACTCAAGCACCGATCGGTAGAGCGTCTCGGTGGAACCGGTGAACTCGATCGTCCGTCGGCCGATGGTCAGGTCACGCCCTCCCACGGCTTCCAGCTCCGCAGCCAACACCTGCTCGAGGCCACCGAGCGTGCGGGCCGTAAGACGCGGTGGCTCATCGGGCAGTGGCGGGGGGAGTGGTGGAAAAGCCTCAGTGAACGCCATGCCGCACCAGTTTCGTTAGTTCAATGACGGTCACCGGGATCAAAGCCAGTCCGATGATTGTCGGCCAGGCGGCCAGCAGGCCGTCGGTCACTTCAAACACTCCGCGTGTCATCGGCAGACTGACCACCGCTACCTGCAGCAAAGCTGAAATCATGATTGCCGCCAGCAAAGCGGGATTGGCAAAAAACCCGCGAGCTGGCGCGACAGCCCGATCACTCCGGCAGCCAACTGCGAAAAACAGCTGTGAAAAGGCGGCCACACAGAATGTGATCGTGCGGGCATGCTCCACCCGCGACGCCTCCCCCTGATACTCCATCCAGTAAGCAGCCACGCAGACAGCTGTAATCAACATGCCATGCGTGAGGATGACGGCACCTCGCGCGACCGTTATCACCGACTCACGTGGTGGCCGGGGCGGCCGCTGCATCAGGTCTGGCTCAGCAGGTTCCATGCCGAGGGCGAGAGCGGGCAGACCGTCGGTAACGAGATTGATCCAGAGAATCTGGATGGCCAACAGCGGCACTGGCCAGCCTGCCGCAGCCGCTACAAACATGAGCATCACTTCGCCTGCATTGCAGGAGAGAAGATAGTGGATGAACTTCTGGATGTTGTCGTAGATTCCCCTCCCCTCCTCGACCGCGGCCACGATCGAGGCGAAGTTGTCATCCGTGAGCACCATATCGCTCGACTCTTTGGTGACATCGGTGCCGGTGATGCCCATCGCAATGCCGATGTCGGCCGCCTTGACTGCCGGCGCGTCGTTGACGCCGTCACCCGTCATCGCCACCACATCGCCGCGACGCTTCCACGCGTTGACCACCCGCAGCTTGTGCTCTGCTGACACTCGGGCATAGACGGAGATGAACTCGACCTGTGCCTCGAGCTCGTCGTCGGAGAGCCGATCGAGCGATTCCCCCGTGACGACGGCCTGCAGAGCCTCGGCATTGTCTGCTTCCACCATCTGGAGCTCGCGGGCAATCGCTAGGGCCGTGGCGGGGTGATCTCCCGTGATCATCACCGGGCGGATACCAGCCGAACGACAGGTGGCCATCGCGGTGCGGACCTCATCGCGAGGCGGATCGATCATGCCGACGAGTCCCACGAAGACGAGCTCATGTTCGTGATAGACGTTGTCGCCATCCGCCGCGTGCTCGCGAGAGGCAAACGCGAGCACCCGCAGGGCATCGCTCGCCATGCGAGCATTCACCTCTCGAATCTCCGCACGCCGCGACTCATCGAGCGGCACCATCACGCCGTTTCGGCGCTCAGCCACACATTTCGCCAGCAGCACCTCTGGAGCACCTTTGGTGTACATCACGGCCCCCGAGCCGTCTCGCACCACCACCGACATCGTCTTCCGCTCCGAGTCGAAAGGGATCTCGTACTCCACCTTTCCTCGGGCCCCAGGCTCGATGCCCGCCTTCATCGCCACCGAGATCAGAGCTCCCTCGGTGGGATCACCGACAACGTCCCAGGAGCCCCCTTCGCCACGGGGCGAAACCTTGGCGTTATTGCACCAGGCAGCGATCTTTAGCAGCTGACTGAGGTCGGCATCCGCCTTCGCGTCAACCGGTGTCGAATCGGAGCCGACTCCCGTCGTGAACGTCCCATGCGGAGCGTAGCCAGAGCCAGAGACATGCACCCGGCCTGCCGCCGTCTCAATCTCCCGCACGGTCATTTCATTGCGTGTGAGCGTTCCGGTCTTGTCCGAGCAGATCACGGTGACACTGCCGAGGGTCTCCACGCTCGGAAGCTTTCGTACCAGGGCATTGCGAGCCACCATCCGCTGTAGCCCGATCGCCAACACCATCGTGACCACCGCAGGCAGCCCCTCCGGCACGGCTGCCACGGCCAGGCTGGCCGAGAGCAGAAGCAGTTCAAAGAAGTTCTGCTCCCCCCGCCAGCTCTCGAGCCCAAAGATGATCGTCACGATGACGAGACAGACGACAATCAGGATCCGGCCAAGTTCGCCGAGACGTCGCTGCAGCGGCGTGATCTCTGGATGCCACCGCGTGAGCAGACCTGCGATGTGCCCCAGCTCGCTCTGCATTCCGGTGGCCACAACGACAGCCGTGGCATGCCCGCCCGAGACGACGGTACCGGCGTAGACCATCGTGCTGCGATCACCAAGCGGGGTGGCCTCAGCCAAGACCGCGTGGGCCTCCTTTTGACTGGGGACACTTTCGCCAGTCAGAGCAGCCTCCTGGACCCGCAGGCTAAAGGCTTCCAGCAGTCGGGCATCCGCCGGCACATTGTCACCGGCCTCAAGCTCGATCACGTCGCCCGGCACGAGCTCGGCCGCCGGCACCCCCACCAGCTGCCCTCCTCGCAGCACTTTGGCCAGCGGGGCCGAGAGCTTTTGCAGCGATGCCAGAGCACGCTCTGCACGGGCCTCCTGCACGTAGCCGATGATCCCGTTGACCACCACGATCGCCAGGATCGCGGCGGTGTCGACCCACTCGTTGAGCAGCCCCGAAATCACCGCGGCGGCAATCAGGATCCAGACGACAAGGTCTTTGAACTGGGCAACAAGCCGCTTCCAGGCGGGGGCCGGCGGCTCTTCGGCAAGCTGATTCAAGCCCACCACCTCCCGGCGGACCGCTGCCTGCTCTCCACTGAGGCCGACAGCGGGCGATACCTCCTGCCGCGCGAGCACATCACCACCGGTGAGCGCATGCCAGGCTGGACCAGTCTCGCGTTGCTGCGGCTCTCTCACCAAAGTCTCGTTTCCTATGGGCAATCTGTCGGAATCCCGGCAGCCTTGCTCCCTGCGGCATCCGTTGCGGGAGGCGGCGAGAACACCGCCGAGCCTACGGTCTCCTCACAGTATCGACAGCACGCTTAGGAAAGTCGAAACACCAACAGGAATGCACCACCGAGCACCAACAGCATCAACACCGCATCGGGCTCAATCACGCGTGACCGTCGCTCCAACGAATAGAGCTGCCCCAAGACGGCAATCACCGTCGCCAGAATCACCGCAAACGCGGAGGCCGCATGAGCTGGATTGGCGGCTGCAAAGAGAGGCCCCTCATGCACCGCATCCAACGCCGCGAAGAGCACCATATTGAAGGCGTTACTTCCAAAGACGTTGCCGACGACGAGATCGAAGGCCCCCACACGAATCGCCGTGATGCTTGCGACCAGCTCAGGCAGCGAAGTGGCGATCGCCACCAGGGTCGTCCCCACAAACGTGCTGCCGAGCCCGGAACGGTCGGCGAGTTCGCCGGCAGTCTCCGCGAGCAGCGGACCGGCCACCACCAGCACCACCGTTGCCGCCAGAAACAGTCCGGCCGGCTTCCAGAGACCTGCCCACCGATGCGATGGCGACTCAGCAGCATTGCCACCAGTCGCGGACACTGCAGCGTCCGCAGCCTCTGCCGCAGCACGCGCCGAAATCCTCTGGTTGATAAAAATCATGCGAGCCCCGAGTGCGTAGGCAAAAAGGACCGCCCACGACCATCCCCCGACATTGAACACGGTCAGCGGGGGCAGCTTTCCGACCGTCAACACTGCCAGCCCGACGATCGCAGTGAGCCCGATTGAGAGCGTGCCCGAAAGAGCGTGTGAGGCCGCCTGCCGCGAGAGCATGCCTCCTCGGGATCGCACGGCCAGATCGAGGACCGCGAGAATCAACAGATTCATCAGACTGCTGCCGAGGAGGTCGCCCACTGCCAAGTCGGCCAGCCCCCGTCGAACCGCCGAGACGTCGACAGAAAGTTCGGGAAGCGACGTGGCGGCAGCCAACAGCAGGCTTCCGATCAGCAGGCGACCAAGCTGCGTGATCTCCGCGATACGATCCGCGGCGAGAGCGAGCACCGTGCCGGCAGCCGCGACGACGAGTGAGAGCCCCAGAAACTCAAGCACCAGCTCGGTCATCGCACCTGCTCAGCTGTGTTTGACCTGGCTGGGAGAGAGAAACGTGCGGTGCGCGCAGCGACCACGCGTCTTACCCGTTGGCCGAGGCCACACCCGGAAAACGGTCTTGGATCGCCTGCACTGACAGTGGCATTTCCCGCTGTGCTTCCATTGCCCGCACCACCGCCTCAGCAGCAGGCAGGGTCGTGATACAGGGCACCCCATGCATCACACTCGCAGCACGAATACGCCCTTCATCCGTCCGGGCTCCCTTGCCTCGCGGCGTGTTCATGATCAGCTGCACGCGACCGTCGATAAGGAAATCAATCAGGTTGGGATGCCCCTCCTGGAGTTTCTTCACAACGCCAACAGTGATCCCTGCAGCAGAGAGGGTGCGGGCAGTCCCAGATGTGGCGATCAAGTCAAACCCGAGCGTCTGCAAGCGGCGAGCGATGTCAACCATCGCCTCCTTCGCCTGCTCTCGCGCCACGCTGAGGAAGATGGTGCCCGACTCAGGGAGTGTTGTTCCCGCTGCCAGCTGCCCCTTGGCAAAGGCCATGCTGAAGTTGTCTGAAACACCCATCACCTCGCCGGTGCTTCGCATTTCAGGCCCGAGCACGATGTCAACGCCAGCGAACTTCACAAACGGGAAGACGCTCTCTTTGACACTTACATGTGCGGGCTGAGGATCGGCCGTGACGCCCTGCTCTGCCAGCGTGAGCCCCGCCATCGCTTTGACGGCCACCTTGGCAACGGGCAGCCCCGTGGCCTTGGCCACAAAGGGCACTGTCCGGCTCGCTCGCGGGTTGGCCTCGATCACATAGATCTGAGGCTCGCCGTCTTCCTTCTTCACGGCAAACTGTACATTCATCAGTCCGACCACACCGAGGCTCTTGGCCATCGCGGAGGCGGCTTTTTTGATCTCTGCGACCAGCTCCGGTGAGAGCGAGTGTGGAGGAATCGCACAGGCGGAATCACCGGAGTGAACGCCTGCTTCCTCGATGTGCTCCATCACACCCGCGATGATCACCTGCTCACCGTCGCAGATGCAGTCCACATCACACTCGATCGCATCTTCAAGAAAGCGGTCGATGAGCACCGGCTGTCCCTGCGCGACCGCGAAGGCCTCCGCGACATACCGTTCAAACTGAGCCTGGTCGTAGCAGATCTCCATAGCCCGCCCACCGAGCACAAAACTCGGCCTCACCAGACTCGGGTAGCCGATGCGGGCAACTTCACGGCGGGCCTGCTCCAGCGTCTTGGCGATACCACTGGCTGGCTGCTTCAGCGAAAGCCGGTCGAGCAGATCGCGGAACTTCTCGCGATCTTCCGCCATCTCAATCGTGTCGACGGTCGTGCCGATGATCGGCAGGCCCGCCGAGGCGAGGGCTCGCGCAAGATTCAGGGGCGTCTGCCCACCCAGTTGCACGATCACGCCATCTGGCTTCACCCGATCAGCGATGTTGAGCACATCTTCACAGGTCAGTGGCTCAAAGAAGAGCAGGTCGCTGGTGTCGTAGTCGGTACTGACGGTCTCCGGGTTGGAGTTGACCATCACGCTCTCGATACCCATCTCGCGGAGGGCAAAACTGGCATGGCAGCAGCAGTAGTCAAACTCGATGCCCTGGCCGATCCGATTGGGGCCACCACCGAGGATCATCACCCGCTTCTTGCCTGGCGCCTTCGCGGGCACCTCATCCTCGCTCTCCCAGGTGGAGTAGAAGTAGGGGGTCTCCGCCTCAAACTCCGCCGCGCAGGTGTCGACAGCCTTGTAGGTGGCCACCACTCCCAGACGCAGGCGTGTTTCCCGCACGTCAAGTTCTGAGACCGAGAGCATCGTTGCCAGCTGGCGGTCGGAGAAGCCTGCCTGCTTTGCCTTCCGCAGCAATGGCTCTCCCAGCCCAGCGAGCGTGCCAACCGCACGGACCTGCTCTTCGATTTCCACAATCTGAGCAAGCTGGTCGAGGAACCAGCGATCGATCTGAGTGATCTCGTAGAGCTCGTCCATCGAGAGCCCAGCCTTGAGGGCATACCGCAGATACCAGACCCGGTCTGGGTCAGCGACCGCCACCCGAGCCTTGATCTCATCAAGCGAAGGCTGATGGGGAGTGCCCCAGAGATCCTTGCCGTCGCTTCCAAAGCCGAAAGCACCCACCTCGAGGCCTCGCAGAGCCTTCTGGAACGCCTCCTTGAAGGTCCGGCCGATGGCCATCGTCTCGCCCACACTCTTCATCTGAGTGGTCAGCCGGCTATCTGCTTCGGGAAACTTTTCAAAGGCAAACCGCGGAACCTTGACCACGACATAGTCGATGGATGGTTCAAAGCAGGCTTTTGTCTTCTGCGTGATGTCATTGGGCAGCTCATGCAGACGCCAGCCGACGGCCAGCTTGGCTGCGATCTTGGCAATCGGAAAGCCGGTCGCCTTGCTGGCGAGTGCCGATGAGCGGCTGACTCGCGGATTCATCTCGATCACGATCATGCGACCGGTTTCGGGATGCACCGCGAACTGGATATTCGAGCCCCCGGTTTCCACGCCGATTGCGCGGATCACCGCAAAGCTCGCATCCCGCATCCGCTGGTACTGGCGGTCTGTGAGCGTCATCGCTGGAGCGATGGTGATCGAGTCGCCAGTGTGAATGCCACAGGGATCGAAGTTTTCGATAGCGCAGATGATGACGGTGTTGTCGTCAGCATCCCGCATCACCTCCATCTCGTACTCTTTCCAGCCGAGAATCGACTCCTCAACAAGCACTTCACCCACGGGTGAGAGATCAAGACCTCGCTGCACCTTGGCGTCGAAGTCACCCTTGTTGAAGGCCACGCCGGAGCCGGAACCACCGAGTGTGAAACTCGGCCGGATCACCGCCGGCAGGCCGATCTCTGCGAGCACTTCCCGTGCCTCGGCGAGGCTCTTCACGGTACGACCACGGCAGGTCTCGAGGCCACACTTCTCCATCGTGGCCTTGAAGAGTTCCCGCTCTTCAGCACGGGCGATCACCTCAGCGTTGGCGCCAATCATCTCAACGCCGTGCTTCTCGAGAATACCGCGACGGGCGAGATCCATCGCCAGATTCAGCCCCGTTTGTCCGCCCAAAGTGGGCAGAATGGCATCGGGCTTCTCGACCTCGATCACCTTTTCGAGAGCCTGCCAGGTGAGCGGCTCAATGTAGGTGCGGTCGGCAGTGCCAGGATCCGTCATGATCGTGGCAGGATTGGAGTTCACCAACACCACCCGATAGCCATCCTCACGGAGGGCCTTACACGCTTGGGTGCCGGAATAGTCGAACTCACAGGCCTGACCGATAACAATCGGGCCCGACCCAATAAGCAATATCGTGTGAAGGTCATCGCGGCGTGGCATGAGTTGAGAAACTACCATCCGGCCTCGGCTCGCTTCAACGAACCGCTACAATCCTCGTACGAAACGACGTTCCGATGATTTTTACTCGTGCGAGAGCCCACGAATGCCAGCCACGCCAGCCCTCGACTCCCTGCGAGAAACACTCCCTGCTGACCTCAAAGACCTGAGGCTCAACCTCTCGAGTGTCTTTGCGGGCGAACACCTCACGACCGAGCAGGCGTTGGGCGTGGGAATCGCTGCGGCGCGGTTCGATCGCTGTCCGCAGCTCGCCGCAGCCCTTGAGGCAGATCTCACCGCGGCCTGCCCTGAGTCCGCTGCAGCGGTTCTGTCAGACGCAATCGCTGCCGCCGGACTGATGGGCATGAACACCGTCTACTACCGGTTTCGCCACATGATCGGCAAAGAGAGCTACAGCTCGCGGCCCGCACGCCTTCGTATGACCCGCATCGCCCAGCCTGCTACGGACAAGGCAACCTTCGAGCTGATGAGCCTGGCGTGTGCCGCACAGGCCGGCTGCGAGGCCTGCATTCAGAATCATGAAGGCAGCCTGGTCAAACTGGGGGTCAGTGAAGATGCCTGCCACGACGCTGTTCGGATTGCAGCGGTTGTGCGTGGAGCAATCGTCGGCCTGTAGACCAGCAGGTACGCTGTTGCCTTGCCGCTCTGACACGACCTCGTGTCTTCCGCGGCCTGAGCGACGAGGCGGTTCCGCCGGAGTGGCTCTTGCCTGAGCATGACGCGCCCGCCTACGTTCCGGCGACTTTCCGCACACACCACGAGCAGATCACACCTCTATGTCTGAGATCCTCACCTCTCCACGACGAGCCCGCTTCGGGAAGGCGATCGGATTTCGACTAGCAGGTATTGGCAGCTGTGTGCCTGACAATGTGGTCACGAACGCCGACCTCGCCAGGCTCGGCTGTGACGCAGAGTGGATCGAAACCCGCTCGGGAATTCGAGAACGTCGCCATGCTCCCCCAGGCATCGCCACGAGTGATCTCGCTGCCTCTGCAGCGGAGGCGGCGATTGCGATGGCGGGGATCGACCGCAGCACCATCGATCTGCTGGTGCTGGGCACTTTCACTCCCGACATGCTCCTGCCTTCAACTGCCTGCATGGTGCAAGAGCGGCTGGGGCTTGAGTGCCCCGCAATGGACCTGACCGCAGCCTGCGCAGGGTTTGTCTACAGCCTGGTGACCGCCGGACAGTTTCTCTGCGCGGGCTCACACCAGCGGGCTCTGGTGATCGGAGCCGACACGAACAGCCGCGTGGTTGACCCAAACGACATCAAGACCTGGCCGCTCTTCGGGGATGCTGCTGGCGCCGTCATCCTTGAACGGCTCGACGCCCCTGCTGTCGACCAGCCAGAGGGACTGCTGGCCTATGCCCTCGGCTCCGACGGCCGTGGTGCCGAACTTCTGATCTGCCCAATGAGCGGTTCGAAAGAACCGGTCTCTGTCGAAGGAGCCTCTGCCGGACGACAGTTCATGCAGATGGACGGACGGGCGGTCTTCAAATGGGCCATCCGACTGGCTGAGCAGAGCATCCGAGAAACGGTCGAGAAGTCGGGCGTTCCGCTCGAGGCGATCGACCTGTTTGTGCTGCACCAGGCCAATGCCCGCATCCTCGAAGGGGCTCGTATCGCCCTCGATCTCCCGGCCGAGAAGGTGTTCATGAATCTCGACCGCTACGGCAACACCTCCAGCGGCTCAATCCCCCTGGCAATGGATGAGGCGTGGAGATCCGGTCGTATCGGCCCAGGAAGCACCGTCGCAGTCTGTGGCTTTGGTGGCGGCCTCGCCTGGGGCACAGCAGTCTGGCGTCTCTAGCCTCACGCCCGCCTCGCCCAGATTTGCCCACCGCGGCACCGCACACGCAGGTCACAGCACACACAGTTCACCCGGTTCGTATCGCAGGAGAGAAGACCATGGCCGCAGCCGACGCCCCTCGCCCAAAAACGCTGCCATCCCGTACCGATGTGGCCCCCGCCGACACCTGGGATCTCACTAGCCTGTTTGCCAGCGACGCCGACTTTGAAACAGCTCTTGCGGCCTGGGAGGCACGCATCCCCGAGTTCACGGCCTTCGCCGGCACACTCAGCACCTCAGCCACGCGACTTGCCGAAGCGATTGCGTTCGATCTCGAGTTCGACCGCGAAGGCGATCGGCTCGGCACATACGCCTTTCTCCGCGCCGCTGAAGACCAGCAGGGCCAGACGGCACAACGGATGGTCGGCCGATTTCAGCATGTGTCCACTCAAGCCAGCGAACGGGCAAGCTACCTGCGGCCAGAAATCCTGGCGATTCCCGCCGACACGCTCGACGGCTGGCTAGCGACAGACACGCTCGCTCCCTATCGACTGATGCTCGAGCGGCTCATCCGCGTCCGCCCGCATGTGCTCAGCGAACCGGAAGAGAAAATCCTGGCGATGCAGGGCACCTTCGCGGGCACTGCCTCCAAGGTCTTCCGTCAGCTGACCGACGCGGACATGACGTTTGGCAGCCTGACCAACGGCAAGGGAGAAGACGTTCAGCTCTCCCATGCGAGCTTCATGACACTCCTGCACGACAGCGTGCCGGAAGTCCGCAAGCGTGCCTTTCATCAGTACTACGATGTGTTTGAAGCCCACGACCACACACTCGCAGCCACGCTCTCAGGCTCCATGGAGCGGGACGTCTTTTCTGCCAAGGTGCGGCACTACCCCTCGGCAGTCGAAGCGGCCCTGTTTACCGACAACGTTCCCCTGTCGGTCTACGACAGCCTGATCGCCGCTGTCCACGAAAACCTGCCGGCCCTTCATCGGTACTACGCCCTCCGCAAACGGGTGCTCGGCCTCGACGAGATCCACCACTACGACACCTACGTTCCCTTGGTGCCAGACCTCGACAAGCGACACACCTGGGACGAAGCGGTGAGCCTGATCATCGAGGCCCTCCAGCCGCTCGGCAGCGACTACTGCAGCCGGCTCGAGCACGGCCTTCGCGGCCGCTGGTGTGACCGCTACCCCAACGCTGGCAAACAGTCCGGAGCATTTAGCAGCGGCACCTTCGACTCCGATCCCTACATCCTGATGAACTTCGAGGAAGAGGTGATCGAACATGTCTTCACCCTCGCCCACGAAGCTGGGCACTCGATGCACACCCGCTACTCCGCCGACGCCCAGCCCTACCAATACTCCGGCTACACAATCTTCGTCGCCGAAGTCGCCAGCACCTTCAACGAGCAGCTGCTCTCCAAGCTGCTCCTCGAGCGTGCCAGCACGGATCGAGAACGGGCAGCGATTCTTGTCCGCGAGATCGACGCCATCCGTGGCACAATCGTGCGTCAGACGATGTTTGCTGAGTTTGAGAAACTCGCCCATGCATCGGTCGAGGCTGGTGAACCGCTCACCCTCGACCGCATCCGCTCTCTCTACCGGGGCCTGCTCGACGCCTACTTTGGCCCCGACTTCGCGATCGACAGCCAACTCGAACTCGAAGCCCTTCGCATCCCGCACTTCTACAGCGCGTTCTACGTCTACAAGTACGCGACCGGTCTCTCTGCAGCGATCACGCTCTCACGGCGTGTGCTCGAGGGGGGCCAAGCAGAACTCGACGACTACCTCGGCTTCCTCCGAGGCGGCGGCTCCAAGTGGCCACTCGACCTGCTGCGAGACGCCGGCGTCGATCTCGAGAAGCCCGAGCCTGTCGCCACGGCCCTCGACCACTTCGGCAGCCTCGTCGGCCAACTCGAGCATCTGCTCTGAGAAAACGCTTCGACCCGGAGGCTGCATCGCGGAACGCTCCGGCCCGGAGGCGGCAAAGGTCTCGTCGCAGAACTTTTTCTCCACCAACGAAGACTGCCGGTCAGGAATCGGCAAAGGGAGAAAAACTTCAAACGCTCCTCGAGCATTCGCCGACCACCGAGCCTCCGCTTGAGAACGTGAGCATGGTGATGAAGGAACGTTTATCGGAACCGCCGTCAGGTGTTCTCTTCCGGGTGGCCACGCACAAGTTCCACGAGCGACCGCACCATCACGCCCGTGCCACCGCCGTCGCTCCATGGCTTGGGCTTGTCGGCGAAGGCTGGTCCGGCGATGTCGATGTGCGTCCAAGGCGTGTCGCCCACGAACCGCTCGAGAAACTTCGCCGCCGTGATCGCGCCGCCCCAGCGGCCGTCACCGACGTTCTTAATGTCCGCCACATCACTCTCGACCTGGCTGTCGTAATGCCGAAACATCGGCATCTGCCAAACAGGCTCACCGGCAGACTGGGCCGCCGTCACCAGCTGATCACAGCTGGCCTGATCATTGGTAAAGAGACCGGCCACATCGTGCCCGAGAGCCACCATGCATGCACCAGTGAGCGTCGCGGCATCAATGATGCGAGCAGGCTCAAGGCCACGGACAACGTCGAGCGTGTCAGCAAGCACGAGCCGACCTTCGGCGTCCGTGTTGTGGACCTCGATCGTGACACCGTTGCGGGCCGTGAGCACGTCTCCCACCTTGTAGGCGGCAGGGCCAGTCATGTTCTCCACGAGCCCCATCGCTGCCACTACATCAACAGGGAGTTTGAGGGCAGCAATCGTTGCGATCGTACCGAGCATGGTGGCAGCGCCTGCCATGTCACACTTCATGCCCATCATCGAATCGGCTGGCTTCAGCGAGAGTCCACCGGAGTCAAACGTGACTCCCTTTCCCACGAAGGCGATCTCTGGCTTACCGTCACGACGCCCAGGACCGCGATACCGCATCATCACCAGGCGTGGTGGCCGGCTACTGCCACGCGAAACGGCGAGCAAGGCGCCACAGTTTTCCTTCGCCAGTCGTGTCTCGTCCCAGACCTCGATGTCGATGCCGAGATGCCCCGCAACTGCGGAGGCCTCCTCGGCAAACGCCTGGGGATACATGTCTTCGGGAGCAAGGTTAACCAGCCGTCTGGTGAGGTTGATGCCATCACCGAGGTGGCAGCCACGCTCCACCGCATCGGCTGGAGCTGCAAGCCAGATCGTGGTCCCAAAGGCGGTCCGCTTCTTCTCTTTGCGGTACAGATCCTGTCCCACCATGCCGACGGTCGCCCCAGCCACGGCATGTTCAATCTGCCGCGTACTCCACGAACCATCGGAAAGGAAGGCCACCGTCCCACGTTTGCGGGCTGCAAGTGTCTTGGCCGCCGTGGCAGCCGCTCTGTAGAGCACGCCCTGATCGAGTTCTTCACGCTTGCCGAGTCCAACCACCAGCAGATGCCCTGCAGCGATCCCCGCAGGCGCGAGAATCGACACACACTCGCAGGCCTTGCCACTGATCTCTCCGGCAGCCGCCAGCCGCGCAATTACACCACCGACCGCCGCATCAACCTGTGCTACCGCACCGGCGCCAATGCCACCTTCGGTGGCAAACACTACCAGAGCTTCCGCTTCGACGCTCTCTGGCTGCAGCGACGGCTCAGCGACGATCCGGCTGGTTTTGGCTTGGCTTGCAAACTCACTCATCGTCGGCCTCATTCCTGTCTGGTGCATTGGCCCTGCCTGGCGCATTGGCTGGCCTGTTGTGGTCAGGGTGTTCACAGCATAGCCATTTGACAATCTCGTCACTCGCTCTCCGCAAGCACTCACCCAACGAATCCTGACCCCTCACATCTGGAAGACGCGGCCAACTTCGCTACCATACGCCCTAGGCGGATCCTTCTGGAGATATTTTTATGCGTTCAGAGCGAACGTGGCGGTCTGCGTGCGCCGACGCCCTTCCCACACTGCGGCGTCCACTTGGCGGTCGCGCTCACCGACTGACTGCAGCGGCGGCTCTTGGACTTCTGCCTGCCTCGCTGGCGTTTGGCGAAGAAACAACTGCGAGCCTCAATACCGGCGACACCGCCTGGATGATCGTGGCGACCGCCCTGGTACTGTTCATGACACTGCCTGGCCTCTCGCTGTTCTACGGCGGCCTCGTCCGCAGCAAGAACGTGCTGTCCGTACTCGTGCAGTGCCTGGCTATGGCGGGCGTGATGAGTCTCCTCTGGGTGGCCTACGGCTACAGCCTTGCCTTCGGCAATGGTGGTGGGCTGCAGTCGGTCATCGGGGGCACCGAGCGGCTCTTCCTCAGCGGCATCACCGTCGACTCGCTCTCCGGCACGATTCCTGAGCCACTGTTTGTCGCCTTCCAGATGACCTTCGCGATCATCACTCCCGCATTGATCGTGGGAGCCTTCGCTGAACGCATGCGGTTTAGCGGCATGCTGATCTTCTCGGCGATCTGGTTCACCTTCTCCTACCTCCCGATCTGCCACATGGCCTGGGGAGGCGAAGGCTCACTCTTTCACGGCTGGGGCGTGATCGACTTTGCGGGCGGCACGGTCGTGCACGTAAACGCGGGCATCGCGGGCCTTGTGACCTGCTTGATGGTCGGCGCTCGCCGCGGCTTTCCGCGGGAGCCGATGCGTCCCCACAACCTGCCTCTGGCAGTGATGGGCACTGGCATGCTCTGGGTTGGCTGGTTCGGCTTCAATGCCGGGAGTGCTCTTGCCGCCAACGGACAGGCAGCCATGGCCCTGCTGGTAACACACCTGGCCGCTGCTGCTGCTGCCACGACCTGGATGCTGATCGAACTCTGCACCCATAAGAAGGCATCGGCGCTCGGCGTGGCCACAGGAGTTGTCGCCGGCCTCGTGGCGATCACGCCTGCCAGCGGCAACGCTGGCCCACTCGGTGCGATTGGGCTTGGATGTGTGTCCGCAGTCGTCTGCTACTGGTCAGCCACGTCCCTCAAGCACCGCTTTCACTACGACGACAGCCTCGATGTGTTTGGTGTGCATGGAGTGGGGGGCATCGTGGGGGCCGTGCTGACTGGCGTCGTCGCCTCGCCTGCCCTCGGTGGCTCAGGCATGTCGCACGAATCGATGCTGACCCAGGTCTGGTGGCAGACGGCAAGCGTCCTGGTGACCGTGGTCTGGAGCGGTGTCGTGTCGGTCGTGGCCTTTGGGATCGCTCAACGAATCGCCGGCATGCGAGTGCTGCCTGAGGTTGAGCAGATGGGCCTTGACCTCTCCGAACACCAGGAGCAGGCCTACGAGATCGTCTGATTCTCGTCTCGCGGAAGTGACGTTGAATCCCGCACCAGTGAGAGGAGCACCGGCAGCACCACGAGGTTGCCAACGAGGCCACCAGCCAGCGTGAGGCACGAGAGAGTGCCGAACGACACCGTCGGCAGAAAGCCACTGGTGCGGAGAGCAAGAAACCCGATCACCAGGGCGAGCGTGGAGAACACAATCGCCCGCCCGGCAGTCTGATGGGCCACGCCTAAAGCCGCCTCAATCGGGTGCCCTTCATCACGCCGGCGGCGATACGCCGTCACATAGTGGATGGAGCTATCCACCGACAGGCCCATAGAGACTGCCGCAATCATGGCGGTGCCCATATTGATCGGCTGTCCAACCCACCCCAGGATGCCGAGCACGAGGAAGATCGGGAGTGCATTGGGGACCAGGGCAAGCCCGCCGAGGAGCGGACTCCGAAAAGCAACCGAAAGCATCGTAAAGATGCCGACCGCCGCCAGCGAGAACGTCAGCCACTGGTCTGTGATCATCCGCTCAACCAGCTGCGCAAGCAGCACGAAGAAGCCAGTCACCTCGCCTCCTCTGCCGGCCTCATCTCGCGGAAATGCTTCGGTGGCAAGCGTCCGCACCTGCTCAATCATCGCCCGTTTCGCTTCTGCTGACTGCCGCTCTCGGGCCCTCAGCATCACCCGCAGCCAGGTCGATCCATCACTCGGGTCTGTCCCGATCAGCGCGGAGGCCAGCTGCGGGAGCTGGCCTTTGAGTCCGCCAATCGCCTGCTCCAACAGCCAGCTGCCGGCTGAGGAGGCTGCCAGTTGACGTGACGGAATGGGAGAGACTGCGTCAATCACATCGACGAGGCTGAGCACCTTCGTCAAGGCTGGCCTCGGCCCATCCGGACCGGCAACGGTGAGCTCACGCAGCTGGTCTTCAAACTCACTCAGGGCTGTCAGGCTCGCCCCGTCCACGCCAGCCGGCACAGGAATCAACACATCCCACACCCCCGCACCACCGAGCTTGGCCTCAACCACGTCGTATGCCGACACGATCGGACTTTCAGCGCGAAAGTTCTTCGTGAAATCTGTCTCCACGGTCAGCCGGCTCATTCCAGCAATCGCCACTGCCACAACGATTCCTGTGACGCTGAGGATTGTCCTCGGCTTGGCGACAATCCGCTGCACGAGTCGATCCAGCGTGTGCTCCAAGGCCCCCTCACCAATCGCTCGCTTGGGATCACTGTCAAACCGTCCTGCCAGCGCCAAAAAAGGCACGGTGCACAACACCGCCACCAGCACGAGCCCAGCTCCCAAGGCCGTCATGACGCCAAAGTCGTGCACAGGCCCCACGCGGCTGGCCATTAGCGAGCCAAAGCCGATCATGTCGGTGGCAATCGCGCCAGCCACAGGCCAGAGCAGACGCGCAAGCGTTTCTTGCAACGCCACGGTTGGCTCACACCCCAGTTCCCGTTGACGGCGATACTCCACAATCAGATGCGTGACCGTCGCAATCCCCACCACGGTGATCATCGCTGAGAGCATGGTTGAAACCATCGTCAGCTTGACGCCGGCAAGCGACAGCACACCTCGTGTGGTCCACAACGCCATCAGCACAACGGCCAGCGGCACCACGACCCAGCGAAGACTGCGAAACAGCAACAGCAGCACGCTGCCGGCGAGCAGGCCTGCCGCGGTCCCGAGTAGATTGCCGTCACGGCGGAGCATGGCGAAGCCGTCATGCAGCATCACCGGCTCACCAGCTACCATGCCGCCTGGCAGTTGCCGCATCACCTCGCGAATGCCTTGGATAGCCCTGGCTCGCACCGCCGCAGGATCACTCTCGCTACCGCCGGGAGCAGCCAGCAGGCAGGCAATGCCGGCGGTACGACGGTCTGCCCCCACCACGTAGCCTTCCATCAGATCGACAACGCCCGCAGCCATCGGTATCGTGTCGACCTGAATGATCCGCTGGCCAAGAGGCGTGTCTGCAAGGCTCATCACCGACGTGACGCCTGGAATCTCCTCAATTTGGCGAGCAACGCCCTCGAGCGAGGCAATCCCTGTCGGCGTGAAGAGTTCGGCATCGTCGTAGACAGCCAGCACCACCTCGTTCGCGCCAAAGGCACGTGCAAGCCGATGATACGGAGGCAGGGCAGGATCCAAGCGATCGAACATGGTTTCGATCGACTGTGAAAACTCAAGTCGGCGAGCCTGATCAACCGCCGCCACGGTGAGCACCACCGCGAACACAGCCAGGTACAGCCGCCACCGCACAAGCCAGACAGCGAGCCGCCGTGCGCCGACGGGAACGCGATCCGTGGCTTCTCTCTCCGGCACACCAGGCGACTGCGACATCCGTTTCGCTCGTACTCAGCACGCGTGTTTACGGGCAGGCTTCATGACAAACGCCCGAAAGAGACGCCGCAGCCTACCTAGCACGCTGCCCATCCTACCTGATTTCGCGTTTGGAGCGGCCGGCAACGATTCCGCACCGCCCCACGCGCAAGTCACTGAAAAAACTTGACTTACGACGAAAGCACAGCCGCCGGTGCACCCTTGACCGGCCCATGGCAGCACACCTATAGTCCCGCGCGTTTTTGCCTTTGGTCCGCAGGCAGCGTTCTGCCCAAGGACCTGACGTGTCTCGTACCAACGCGTGAACTCCATCCTCCACCTCACCCGACCTCCGTTACCGCCTCGTGAGTCTACGAGCGGTCGGTTGCTGCGCACGCAGGCTGTGCTGGCGGTCGTGGTCACGCTGTTGGCATGCAACGCGGCAGCAGTGCCGCGGGAAGTTCGTGGTGACGAAGCCCTCCCACCACCGAGTTCACCGGCCGGCGTTCTGGCAACGCTGCCCACTCGAGGGCTGGCGGCCGCGATTGCCGAGGCGGGGCAGATCGAAGTGCCTGGCGTCGATCCCGCCGAACAGCTCTCAGTGCATGCCGGCCAGGCCTCCCGCTGGACTGAGGGTTCCTACGACGTCTGGCATCTGACCGGCGGTGTCACCATCGCGCAGGGGCCCACAACCGCCTCAGCGCATGAGGCGGTGATCTGGATTGAGCAGCAGCCTGCAGTTCTTGACGACACAGTCGTTGATACGCCCACCGCACCACCTGTGCGGAGCGTGCTTGTGCGGATGGCAGGAAACGTGGAGGTTGACGCTGGCGATGCGACAGCAGCGGTGATCCGTGGGCCCAGCTGGGCCGGCCGGTTCTGGACGTACCGTGATCCGGACCTCGATTTCACGAGCGTTGTCCCGCCAGCAGGCACTCCTGTGCAGTACGACGGCGCGCTGGTCGGCAACGCCTTTGCGGGAGACACACAGCAGCCAGGTGCTCCCAGTGAGGTCATGCTCACCTCGGGCGAAGAACTCAGCAGCGAGGCCGACACGGTCGAGTTTCTCCCTCCACTGGCCGATGGCGATGACACGGTTGATCAGGCGCAGTTCAGCGAGTTTGCCCCGAGCAGCGGCCCCCAGGTGACGGCCACCGAATCGGCACGACGACTGCGGGCATTCCCACGATCAAGCATGCCACTGAACGTCCGCTGGTATCCCAGTCCAGGCGGCGGGGAGTGGGTGGCCGTGATCACCTCTGGGGTGAACCTTGTCATCGATGGTGTTGACCCGGCTGGCCCTCTCGACATCTCCGCCGACCGGCTGGTGATCTGGACACAGGCCGCCGAGCAGCCCTCGCTCGATGGCAGCAGCAGCCAGGCCTCCAACGTCCCCATGGAAATCTACATGGAGGGCAACGTCATCTTCCGCCAGGCCCAACGGGTGGTCGAGGCGGTCAGCATGTACTACGACGTGCCGCGGAGCTCCGGTGTGATCACCGGCGCAACCGTCCTGACGCCCGTCAACAACTACTCTGGGATGGTCCGCCTGCGAGCCGACGTGATGCGGCAGGTGAATCGCAGCGAGTTTGTCGCTCAGCGGGCTGGGCTGACCTCAAGTCGACTGGGCATGCCCACCTGGGAGTTCCGCGCTCGAGAGATGACCTTCACGGACGAACAGGTTCCACTCCCGGGCCCTTTCGGCCAGACGCTGATCGATCCAGCGACAGGTGAACCTGCTGTCGAACACCAGCAGTTCATCACCAGTCGCGGCAACACCGTGGAACTGCTCGGGCTGCCGGTGCTCTGGTGGCCTGTGCTTGCCACCAACGCCAAGAAGCCAACCTTCTATATCAACAACGCGCAGATCAAAAACGACCAGATCTACGGCACGCAGCTGCTCACCAGCTGGGACGCGTTTCAGGTGTTCGGCTGGAAGCGAGCCCCTGACGGCGTCGACTGGGACTTTGACGTGGACTACCTCAGCCTGCGTGGGCCGGCTGCAGGCACCTCGCTCCTCTACGATCGTCCAGAGTTTTTTGGGCTCGGCACACCCGCCAACGGCGTCCTCGACGGCTGGTTCATCAACGATACCGGCATCGACAATCTCGGCCTCTACCGTCGTGACTTCACCTTCCCTAACAGTTTCCGCGGACGAAGCTTCTGGAGGCATCGTCAGAATATCTCCAACGAATGGCAGATGCGGGGCACGGCCGGCTGGATCAGCGACTACAACTTCCTGGAAGAGTATTACGAAGCCGAATGGGAAGAGGGCTATGAGCAGCGAACCTGGCTCGACATCCGTCGCACGGTCGACACCCGTGAGCTGAGGCTGCTGGCAAGCTATCGCGTCGACCCTTTCTTCACGCAGAGCCAGTGGTGGCCCCGGCTCGACCACTACACCGTCGGCCAGCCGCTGCTCCGTGATGCTCTTACCTGGTACGAGCACTCCAGCGTGTCGTACGTCAGCCAGCCCCTGCCGCAACCGCCTGACGCAGGCCAAGGCCTCGAGTTCTTCACGCTGCTGCCCTATGAGTCCGACGTGATTGGCGAACGGCTTGCCACTCGCCAAGAGATCGACCTGCCTTTCCAAGCTGGTGCGGTCAAACTCGTTCCCTACGCACTCGGTGAACTCGCCCACTGGGGGCAAGACCTCAACGGCAATCCGCTTGACCGTGCCTACGGCCAGGTTGGCATCCGCTCAAGCCTCCCCATGTGGTGGGCAGACAACTCGATTGAGAGCACGCTGTGGAATGTGCATGGGATCGCCCACAAGGTTGTCTTTGATGTCGACTTCTCATACGCCAACTCAACACAGAACATTGACCAACTGCCGCTCTACGATCAGATCGACGACGACACAATCAACCAGTATCGTCGCAACATTCCGTACTGGGACTTTGGCGCTGTGCCATTTCAGGGCTCCGTGGTTCCGTTGGCAGATCCCTTCATCTTTGGACCCGACAACAAGTTTGACCCACGCAGCTATGCGGTCCGCCGAGGCATGGGAAGCTGGGTCAATGGCCCCACGGAGATTGCCAACGATCTCACTGCCTTCCGCGTCGGTGCTCGCCAGCGGTGGCAGACGAAGCGTGGTCCCGCAGGCAACCGCCGAATCATCGACTGGATTACTCTCGACATCGACGGTGAGTTCTTCCCTGTCGAGGCGCAGAACTTTGGCCAGGTACTCGGACTCTGGCAGTACGACTTCCGCTGGCATGTCGGCGACCGCACGGTCGTGCTCTCCACCGCCGACGTGGACTTCTTTACCGAAGGGCAGCAGCTCTACACAGTCGGAGCGTTGATCAACCGCTCTACCAGGGGCAGTTTCTACATGGGCTTCCAGGAGTTTGCCGGCCCGATCGAAGCGAGCGTCTTGACAGGCTCGTACACCTACCGCATGAGCCCCAAGTGGGCGAGTTCGTTCGGCACCGCGGTTAACCTCACCGGCCGCAACATTGGCCAACGACTGCAGCTGATCCGTATCGGCGAAGCGTTCCTGATGAGCTTCGGCTTTAACGTCGACTACAGCCGCAACAATGTTGGCGTGACCTTCAACCTCGAGCCACGCTTCCTCTCGCGGACGCAGTTTGCCAGTGGCACCGGCATCGACATTCCCGTGGCAGGTGCCTACGGGCTCGAGTAGTCCGTCTCAATCGGCGTCGTCGGCGAGAGCGTTCGGATGAGGCTCAGGGCCGCGAGCGAGCCTCCAGAGCGCGAACGTTCCGGCGAGCAGCAGGTAGCCGGCCGCCATCGAGAGTGGCCCACGACCGACAGCCTCGGCCGGAAGCTCGCCAATCGCCCACGGCACGAACATCCGCCCGTCGGAAAACGGCGAATGAATGATGCCAAAGAGCGTCATCCCGGCAGCGGCAGCAGACCAGAGAGCGGCCCCCACCAAACGACGATCGATCAGGCTTGCTGTCATCCCCGACCAGACGAGGCTGGTGACAATAAAACCCGAGGCCAGCATATGGAGCGTGTAGACCTCCACAGCAAGTGGCCCTTCCGGGGTCGCTCCTGCGGCAAGCATCTTGTCGGAATGGATGACCATCATCGCGGCCAGAGCTGGCACGCAGGCAATCACCACTGCTGGGTAATGCCGGACGGGCGTGGCATGAAAACTCTGAGCAGTGATCTCGAGACCAATGAACACGAGAATCGGCAGGATCGCCGGTGCTGGAATGATCTCGTAGAGGTAGGCGAAGCTCCCGGTCAGCCCGGCACCGCCAATAATCACCGCGGTGGCGAGCGTGTAGGCGGCCCTTCCGCCCATCGCCTTGTAGGCGGGATGCCCGATGTAGGGCGTTGTCTGGATCACGCCACCGCAGGCGCCTGCGATCACCGTGGCGAGGCCTTCCACGGCGATGATCCGACCGGTGTGGTATTCGTCACCAGCAGCCGCGGCGCTCTCCGTGCAGTCAATACCTCCGACCACGGTTCCCAAAGCAAAGGGGATCACAATCGGCAGATACTTCAGCATATCGCCCCAGGCTTCGAGCCACTCAAGCTTGACCGCGGCAAGCCACTCCGTCGGCCAGAGTGCAGCTGCCGGGTCGATCAGTGCGTGCGGTTCCCCTGCCGGCAGCCAGCCTGCCGCCCCGCCGACGGCGTAAAGCCCACCGCCGATCAGGAGGGCGGCGAGCGCTCCGGGGATTCGCAGCGGAAAGGGAATCGCCGCCGTCAGACTCGCAAGAATGATGCCCATTGAAACCAGCCCAACGATCGGCGTGCCAACGATCTCTAGTGTTGGCAGGAAGGTGATCAGGGCGAGGGCGATCGCCGCCAGGCTTCCCAGCAATCCAGCCCGTGGCACCAGACGGCGAATCCGGCCAGCGAACGGCGCGCAGGCGAGTTTGAAGAGACCACTCGCCACGATCGCACACATGCCAATATGCCATGCATGCCGTGCGGCAGCCTCCTGCTCGAGGCCACTGCCAAGGGATTCCAGGTAGGCAGGGCCCAGCACGAAGAACACCATCCCAAAGGTGCTGGGCGTATCGAGCCCCAATGGCATTGCCGTCACATCATCACGGCCTGTCCGCCGGGCGAGCCGAAAGGCCATCCAGGTAAACAGGAGGTCGCCGATCACCACGCCCACGGCGGTGCCCGGGACGAGATGCCCCAAGGCAAACTGTGCCGGATAGTCAAAGACCGTGGCCAGGAGGCCGACGGTGAGCACAAGGTCAGCCAGGTTGTCGAGAGCGAGTCCGAAGAACGCGTTGACATCCCCAGGTCTGGCCCACTGGTAGGGTTTGGTCTTCAACTTCTTGATCCCCACGCCTTAGGTAGAAATGACACGCTCATAGGAAAAGCGTCTCAAACAGCGTGAGGGTACCAGACCGGCGAGCCACGCGGCAGTTTTTGGCTACTACTTCACGTCAGCCGCATCAAGAATGTAGTGCACCCAGACTCCGTCCTTGCCAATGTACCGTTCCCAGTTCACAGCTCTCGATGACCTCCCTTTCCGATTCGAAGTCAGGAGTTGGCAATACACCCAAGGCGCTATCTTCTCCGAAAGAAACTGAGTGTGTCCGTCACAGAAAACCGCTGTCGCACCACCCGCATGAGGGGAAGAAGGATACCTCAGCCCCCAATCATTGCTTGGAAACACCAGGCTTTCAGCCGTTGGATTGATGGTCATTCCCGTGGTAGACGGCGCCTCTCCAGGCCCGAGCTCTGGTGGATGAAGCACAATATGTGTTGTCAACACAGCATTTGCTTTCGCAACAGCGGGCAACGGGTTCGCAGACCACGCCACATCCGAAGGAGTGTTGAGGCCACATCGTTCGATTAGGAGGAGCGTTGATCCACTCCCATCACCATTGGCCACCTGCCCCAACGAGCAGTTTGAGCCTCCGTACTGCTGGCCATAGTTATTAAGATACCAGTCCTTGTCGGGGCTGTTGCCCGCAGCATCGAGAAACACACCATCACCACGAACCTGACTTCCCGAGTTGAGCGTCTCCCCTCCCGTGCCACCGTTCCCCACATAGCACAGACGGGCTTGGTTACTTGCATCAACTACTGCCGAAGGACACACAAAGATCGACACCTTTTTCGTAGACACGTCATCCACGGGCACCGCAGGGTCGTACGACTCGTACCAGTCAAAGAACTCCCGCTGATCCAAAAATGGCAATGCTTCAACCGTCCATGACACGCACGCTTGCGGACGCGTTGCTTCGCTCGCCGCCATTCCCGTTGTGTAACGGTCCACAGCGTTCCGCCATCCGGGAAGTTTCAAGTGCTCAGAGTCGTAGACGGTCAAACCCTTGCCAATCTGCGACAGATTGTTCATGCACGCACTTCGGCGTGCCGACTCGCGAGCCGCCCCCAGCGCAGGAAGCAGCAACCCCGCCAAAACACCAATAATTGAAATAACGACTAACAACTCAACCAGCGTCACGCCCCGGGAAGCTGCTATCACTGTCACTGTGCATGGCCGTCGCCACAGATTCTCACGATTCTGGCGTTGGCCAGCCAAAGATTCGCAGAAGTCGAGTGGTGGCATACTGTTTTTCGCCGATCGACCACAGAAAAACATCGAGATACCACGAGGCATGGGAGGCCTGCTGCGAGTCGCGAGGATGAATCAACTCCGGTGGAGTCCTACCACACTGCTCAGTCTCGGACAGCAGAGCAACACCTTTCTAACAATGTGAGGTTTTCGTGAGCACGCCCGCCTGCGTCGGCAAACCGGCATGGATCAGTTAGACTCCGAGGGTTTGCTAGAACGTCAACGAAGGTGGCTTCCTGAGCCCCCTTCACCCTCCGGATTACATGCCGCAACGACGGTACGTAGCGTTTGTGAGAAACTCTCGAGACCAACAACGATCAGATCGGCACTTCGGCCTCTGGGGTGCATTCCCGGCTGCCTGGATGACGGAGGTCTCCATACCGTTTCCATTCGCTGAGGTGGACTACCCGTCATACTCGGTTTTTCCCGTGGCGGGATTGGCGGCACTTGCCGGTTTTGCTTCGCTGGCGGCAGTTGGCGGTGTCGCGTCAACGTGGATACGGCAGACAACTGACGACCTGGAACTCGACGATGCCGAGTGGCTTGCGATAGGGTTTCCCTTAACGGCCGGGGGCTCAGTTGCTGCCGTTCTGTTTCTCGGTCCGATCGCGATCCCCGTCTTCGCAGCCCTCCTTCTGATCGAACTCTTTCTTTTCTTTAAAAAAAGAGACGCGGTTGTTGCGGAACAACGGCAGTTTCTCCGGAAGGGCGGTCTTCGCGCTCTGAAGAGTGAGATCCAAACGGTCATACGACGCACCCGAGCAGGAAACGATGAAAACCCTGCTGAACCTGGCTCGCGGTCGCTGACTGGCCGCTTTTCCGAGTTCCGTGAACGGTTGCAGAAGTCACTTGCCCGGCCTCCGAAAAGCACGTCCGCCGCAGGTGCTAGAAAACGCCGAGGCAACGACCCTCATCGTGATGAGCAAGCACCACCTGCTGATTCGCAGGGATTTATTTTCCTAAAGAAGGACGGGGCGGTTGCTGTGGATGCCAGCCCGGGAAGCTCGGGGCTATCAGACAATATCCACAATACGAAACGAATACTTCAAAAGGCGATGGAACTCCTCGCTACGGACGTCCACTTCGAACCGCATGACGATGGCTACGCCGCTCGCCTTCGAGTCGACGGCGTTTTGATGGATGCCGACTCAATCTCAACGGGAGAAGGCAAGGGCGTCGCGCAGGCAATTAAAGTCATGTCTGACATGAACATTGCCGAACGCAGACGCCCACAGGATGGAACTTTTTCGATTCAGGCCGGAACAGACAAATACGATGTTCGCGTCGCATCAAGCCCTACGAGTTACGGCGAGAAGTTAGTCCTTCGTCTCCTGAAAACTTCTGGCGGAATTTTATCGACCGGTCTCGATGGCATAGGTGTTCGGAAAAGGGTGCTCGAGCAGCTTCGTGCCATCATCCATAAGCCCTACGGAATGTTTCTTGTTGCAGGCCCCACCGGCTCAGGAAAAACAACTACTGTTTACGCCGCCCTTAGTGAGATTGACGCAAAACAACACAACATCACGACAATCGAAGACCCTGTAGAGTACCGTCTCGATAACATCACCCAGATTGCCGTGAATACGAAAGCAGACGTATCGTTTGCGAGCATCCTGCGAAGTGTCTTGCGCCAAGATCCAGACGTGTTGCTTGTGGGGGAAATTCGCGACCGCGAGACTGCCGAGATTGCGTGCCAAGCTGCGTTAACTGGCCATTTCGTGTTTTCGACGCTCCACGCCAACGACTCCGTTGCAACAATCACAAGACTTCTTGATCTTGGACTCGACCCGACGCTCCTGCAAACCGCCGTAACAGCGGTTCTTGGCCAAAGGCTCGCCAGAAGGCTTTGTAAAGCTTGTAAAGAACCTTGCGAGCCGCCTCCGGGGTTGACGAAAAAGTTCAACCTAGACGAAGGAGCCGTCAAGCACATCTACCGCGAAAAAGGCTGTAGCGCATGCGGTGGCACTGGCTACAAAGGGAGAATCGGTCTCCACGAACTGCTTATCGTTACTGACGAAATACGCGAACAGATGACGGCGCAACCGTCAGTAAACGCACTAAAGGCTGCCGCCATCAAAAATGGAACAGTTCTCCTACAGCTCGATGGATTTCTGAAAGTCCTTCAAGGCCACACAAGCGTAAGTGAAATCCTTCGGGTGACGACCTGATACCCGCTGTGTCCACAGTGTTGTTCGCTGTGTCCACAGTATTGTTCGCTGTGTCCACAGTATTACCCTCTGTGCCTACAGTGTTGCCCGTGCCGTGCGGCTCTTGTCTCCCCTGTATTTTTACTACTATCCGTCTAAAATCATGCTATTTGACGCTCTCGCCCTTGCTGCCATGGGTGCCTGCGGGTGGCTCGGCTACTCGCGTGGAATCGTTGTCGCAACCGCGGCACTTCTTGAGACAGCAGTGGCACTCGTACTCGCCGTGCTCATGGCAGAGCCGTTGTCGTCGTTTCTGGCTGACGGAATGGCGTTCTTCCTCGGGCCGATGGTGCCGCTGGGGTTCCCATTTACCGGTTGGGCACTTTTTCTGACTTTCGGCATTCTTTCCTGGGGAATACTTGCAGCCATTCGTTTTTGGCTTCACACGCAGTCAACAGACGACGACAACCTTTTGGCCCTCGCAGACCAAGTGGGGGGTGGCGTGATGGGCTGCATGACGGGATACCTACTTGCTGGTGGTGCCATGGTCACCCTCTCTATGCTGCCGATATTTAATGGGCTCAAGCCCGTTCCTGCAGCGATGATCATCGATCCAGGGGCTGCAGTTCTCTCCATGGGAGGGCGTTTTGCACCAGATCACTATGAAGGCCGATCCATAGCTGTCTTCGGAGAACCGATTGTGATGGCCGGAAATCCGGCGGCGCTCCTCACCGATGAGCCGTGGTTCGATGTAGATGAAGACTCGGCGTTTACAGATGCCGATCGACTCGATGATTTAGACGGCAACGGAACGCTCTCTGAAAGCCTCTACTTTCTCGACCTGGACCAGGACCGCACCCGACGGCTGGGGCTCTTAGACAAGTATGCTGTGGGTTGCTGGCATTACGCAATGGAACTCAAGATCAATGACCGGGGGCGGGCAGAGGACACAACGGAGGAAACTGATGATTCGTCCGACGAAGATTCGTCAGCCAATGGCGTGGACGAATCTCCTTCGACGGCCAACCAAGCGGATCCACGGCCATCCGAACCGAATCCGCAGTCAACAGTCTCCCCGACCACGCAGGATCCCGACCAAACTACAGGAGAGCGGGATCAAGCCCAGCCTGCCGAAAGTTCTACACAACCAAAGTTTGTGGAGCCTGTTGATGATTTCTAGGACAACATATCGACGAATCCGGTCGCAGTTTCTCGCCATACGCTTTGCGGTCAGTGCTCTGCTCATGACTCTAGTCACTGCGGTAGTTCCTTCGCAGCAGGCAGCAGCAGCTCGGCCCGATATCGATCTTGCAGTCGAACGTCAGATGCTCATACAGCTTCTTGACGAGGGTCACTACCGCCGAGGAATCGAGGAAACCGTACGACTGGAAGACCTGCTCCGGCCTCAGCGGCGAGAACCTGACTATGCCGTTCGTATGACAGCACTCGTCGAGATGTTGATTTATAGAGGCATCCTTCAAACCCGAATGGGCGCAATAGACGACGCAGAAACGTCTCTTCGCGATGCCTACCGGCGGCTAACGGATCGGGAGCTCCAGCGGCTCGCAGGCCAGGAAGGCAAAGCCGTCCTCGAACTTCTTTACATAGAGATCGCTGATGCCGTCTCGCAGGTGACCGTCGATAAGATTCGACGGGCAAACGAAACGTATCGTGTTCGAAGTGACATTGAACTCGGGAGAAAGCCCCAGTCGTCTTCAGACGAGGACGACCTCGAAGCTATTCCACCCGCCAGTGACGTCGAAAGCTGGATCAAGCAACTTGACGAACTCGTGCAACAGTCATTCGCAGCCCGCGGGGCGATGGGAAAAAACGTGAGTTCACTTAAATCTGCGAGCGACTCCCCTCGCGTGCAACTTATGGCAACGACGGCTCGCCCCCGCATGTTCGCTGGTATTCGGGAAATTGAAGCAAGCAAACTTCCATGGACAGTCGCTGACGGCTTTTCAGAAGACGGTGAACAAGATGCCGTATCGACATCGACGAACTCCTCGGAAACCACCGCCCAACGACTTCGCTCCGCAAGCCGACAGAGGAGCCGTGGGCTCGCCTACCTGGAGCAGGCAAAAGCCGATCAGGTGGACTGTTTAGGAGAGCCCGAGCTCCCCGTTGACGAACGGCAAGCCGAAGCCACACCGCCAGCTCCGGCCAAGCCGACAATTATCAATTTCCGTACAGGTACTACCGTGACAGGGGGAAGTTCTTCAACATCTTCCCAGGGTAACAACACTTCGTCACTGGCCGAGTCGGCTAGTTTGCACGCAGAACTCCTCGAATGCTTCGCAGAAGCGCATTTCCTTGAACGCGATCTATCTGCAGCACGTGATGCGATTGACGCGGCCCTTTTTTTACGTCGTAAAGCTCGAGAGAGCGAACATCCCGAACTCGCGAGGCCGTCGATTCTCTCTGCTGAGATTGCCATGCTCGAAGCAGACACCGCACTCAAGAGCCGCAACCCGAGAATCGCAAAAGAAAAAACAGAGCACGCTGTCGAAGGCCTCCAACTAGCCAAAACTCTTCTCGAGGCACAAGACTCTGAGTTTGATCCATCGTCACCGCTTCACGATTTGTTAGCACATCTGCTAAACACAGGCGAGCAGCAGCAAGAAGAGAGTCGTGATGCAGTTGCTGCAAACGATGCTGCGGATGCCGCTGCAAGCCGAGCGCTTTCCGCGATTCGCCGGCAAGAAGAAGCAAGCCAACGGTAGTCGGTATCATCTGGCCTGAGCGACAATGCTGACGTTCTGAAATGCCGACATTCTGATCAGCTGCTTTCAGAGAGCACGTCGTCAATCTCTTCTAGTAGTGACTGACTGTCGGCATACCGTTCTGCTATTCTTCGTGCCTTTCGCTCTGAACTCCGAGCGTCAGGAACGCGACCGAGCGAGCGGAAGATCACTGATATCTCAGCCATCGTGAGTGCCGCCTTCCGCATGCGCAGCGGGTCTGTCTCTCCATCGTCGTCCCACCAGTCGAGCGAGAGCGCTTCGTTAAGGTAACCAACACCCGAAGTTTTATCACCGGCATTTGTGGCAAGTTTTGCCATGCGTGTCAAAAGGCTTGCCAACTCTTCATCGTCGCGGTCGGAGTCAGCGACCATTACACCCCTCATACGCTCCATGAGTGGCAAGGCACGGTCAGGACGGCCGGAAGACAGGTATACGAGCGCTAGCGACTTGACTGTCGCGATCGTCACCGGATGCTCTGGGCCAACAGATGCTTCCCAAATTCGCAATGCTTCAGCGAGTACACGTTCGGCGTCTTCATTCCGCCGCATAGCTCGATAGACACGCGACAGCGGGAGCAGTGTGGCGGCTATCTCAGGATGCTCTTGGTCGAGACTGTCCTTTTCAACATCGACTGCTTTTTCATAGGCCGCTGCCGCACGAGACCATTCACCATCCAACTGATACGCATTACCGAAAGCAACATATGTCTGGGCCATAAAGAGGCTTTTAACTCCGAACTGGCTTTCGCGGAGATCAAGATACCGGGTAACCACATCGGTCTTTTCGATTCCGATCGCCGGATCGTCCGTGCCAACTTTCGAAAGCAAGGCAGATAATCTCGTCACCAGCCTGACAAGCCTTTCCTCCGTCCGAAAATCCGGCCGCGGAAGACCGCTACCGATTCCATAGTTCACAAGCCGCAACGCGGCACCGACATCCTCTTCCGCGATTGCACAGTCGGCAACCATGAGCATGATGTCGAGCGTGGTCCAACTTGCGGGGCCATAAAACTGCTCACAGCTCTTCAACGCATCTTCGGCCAATGGCCGAGCATCCTCTCGTTCACCACTTGCGATCATCGCTTTCACCAGCCCCACACGACATCTTGCGGTAAGCGGGGTTTCTATACCGCCGGCAAATGTGTCCACCATTTCAACAGCTTGTTGAGCAGCTACGACCGCGTCTGCGTATTGCCTCAAATCAACAAGTAAGTCCACCGCTGCCAGATACGCCTCGACAAATGCCTGTGAAGTACTTTCGTCAGCACCAGAAACTTGGACGCTACGCAGTTCCTCGAGCACCTCTTCGAGATCGGTTCGATCGTCAGTATCCATCGCGTTGCGGGCAACCTTGACGCGCAGTATTGCAAGACGATCCCTCAGGACCTCTGGGTGCTTCTCATTGCCATACTGATCTTCGTTCAGCCTCATCGCTTGCCGGTAGCTTGCTGCCGCTGGAGAAAACTGATCAGCGGCCAACTGCATTCCCCCGACCTCTCGAAATCCTTTGGCAACCACCTGAAGCACGCCGTCCTCTTGGCTCGCCATGAGTCGAGCACACGTCGATGCGAGCAGCTCAATACCCTCCTCGGTTCTTCCTGCGAGGACCATGACCCTCGCGAGTTCGATGATCTGGTTGAGTCCCTGCGCTGATTCGAGCCCATACTCCTGCTGAACTCGCTCTACTAACTGCTCTCGAGATCGAGCAGCTCCCGCGTAGTTTCCAAGCAGTTCTTGTACAGTGGCGAGCTCTTCCTGTGCCTCCCATGTTGCTGCATGATTTGGCCCGAGAGACTCCTCAAACAACTCGACTGCCTGCTCAAGCTCGGCATTCGCCCGCATTGTGTCAGCGTGGGTAGGTCCATAGGCACTTCCATAGAGCAACACCGCCCTGCATATTGAGTCGATGACGTCAACAACTTCACCACGCGACGCATGCGCTTTGCCTAGCAACAGCAGCGTTGCAGCAAGAGGGCCTTGTTGATCTGTCTGGCCCTGCGAAACCATGCTCTCTCGCAGTGCCGCCACCTTCTCCAGCAGCGGCTCAGCTTTGTCAAACTGGCCAGTCTCGTAGAGAATCTCACTCGCTAGGTCATACAGCGGCAGGAGATCTGGATGGGTGTCTCCGTGCACCTCTTTCACGTCCCGTACGGCCTGGCGAAGTTCGTCAAGGGCTTCGTCAGACTTTCCCGCCGCATGAAGAACTTCTGCCTGCTGTATGGATGGCGGCAGCTGTGATAACTCCTGTCCGCCAGCAACACTCCAAAGCATCGCACTGCACACTCCACATATGCAGGCGACCAGCGACATCCTCGGCAAACTGTTCTTCATGACTCGCCCACTTCTTTTCAATGAACTCAGTCGCTCCGAGCGACACAGCGAAGACCACAACGACCATCGCCTATTCACGCACGAACCACTCACTTCAGCCTTCCGCTGCATACTCATTCGATCATGCAAAGCGAGCGGCCTTACAGCCTCGCCTCACTGACGGCCTCACCTCAAAGATCGGTTTGTGAGGCCTTGGCAGGCTGTGCCCAGGGCAGGCTCTTCGAGCGCGGAATCGGCTCGCCTGACCTGCGACGACGACGCATCACGTTCCCAGCCAACAGTCCCGCCGCTGCGGTAAGAAGCCCCATATACGTCGCCGGCTCAGGCACCGGAACGCCAGCCACCATGTTATTGATACTGGCG
>JADHNY010000082.1 GCA_016779265.1 Pirellulales bacterium
ATCTCCTCAGGCGTGAGCAGGTTTGGCATCACCCGCCATGCCGTCGGTGTCTCTCCAACAACGACCCCTGAGAGCACCCGGCCGTTGGCCATGATGAACTGCACCGTGCGGTAGCGATCGTCGATCTTCTCCGAGGGATCAAGAATGTGAGAGAGCAGCTCACGGCCACGCAGTTTCTTGACACTCTTAAGCAGGTCTGGGCCAAGATTCACACCATGCCCAGCAGCCACATGACACTGCGTGCACTGCGCCTTCACAAATGCATGCATGCCAAGGGTGAGCGTCGATTCATCCGCCGGCGGTGCTCCGGCCAACTGCGGCAGATCCGCAAAGTCCTCGAGGGTCCAGGCCTGCACGATGCTCGGCCGGCAGGTCTCCAGGAGCAGTTCCGCATGCGCCTGATCGCGTGCCACCACCATCTGGCCATTCATCACGATCCAGTGTCCCGGGAACGTGCAGACATAGGGATAGATGCCGGGCTCACTGGGAGCGGTAAACCGCAGCACATGCACAAGCGACTTTCGCGTCGGCCCGATCATCGGCGTGGCCTCGAGAATCAAGTCACGCTTGCTCGGGGGGAGAAAGTCACTCATGGCATTCTTTGGATCGCGGGCCATCTCATTGGCCGCCATGCCCACCTCGGACATCGCCCCAGGCTGGGTGATCACGAGGTTGTGATCGGTCGCGTCGGGATTGGTAAACACCAGCTTCACCGGCTGGCCCGGCCTGACGACAAACTGCCGAGTCGTAAAGAGCATCCGCTCCGGCTCACACGAGATGCGAACCTCTACCGTCTCTGGCTGCCGATCGAAGGCCAGGTCGTTGCCTTTGGCTCGCGGCTCGACGATCTCCAGCGAACGTCGCCCACGGGCCAGCAGCGCCGGCACCGGACTCGCGTCATCGCCACGCCAGTGCGCCGCAAGCGGTGCGGACTCAAGCGCACAGACTGCTGCGTATGCCAGATGCCCACCGAGTGGCTGTCGGAAAATGCGGATCACCGCCTCGACCGCCTCTGGGGTCCCGATCCAGCTCGCCGCGATCGCGGCCTCCAGGCGAACAAGGCCTGAGGCATCGACCGCCGCACGGTTGAGCAGTTCGTGCCGGTCTGGAACTGCTGCGTGCCAGTATCGCAACTGCCGCACCGCCGCGGCCCTGGCATGGTGGTCGTCACTCGCTGCCAGCTCTTCCAGCAGCTCTGGACGGACCACACCAATCGTGGAAAGGGCCACCATCCCTTCGGCCTGGTGGCGGAGCCGCTGCGGATCATCTTCAGCCAGCCCCGAGAGCCAGCGATCGACGGCCTTGGCCGCGGCATCAGGGCGGCGGCTGGCGAGCTCACGGGTGGCCAGATAGCGGATGCGAAACTCACGATGCCCAAGCAGCGCTGCCACCGCGTCATCACTGGCGTTGGCGATCGGGGGCATCTGGCCAGCAACACCCTGCCCAGTGCCCTCGTTGGCGTTCGCCTTGGCCGTCACCCGCCAGATGCGTCCGGAGCCCCGGTCGCGTCGTGAATCCCGCAGCGAATACTGGGCGTGGCCCTTCACCGGGTTGTACCAGTCGACGACATACAGATCTCCACGAGGGCCGAAGTGCAGGTCGACCGGAATAAAGCTGAGGTTCGTGGAGAAGATCAGGTCGCTGACATACTGCTCGTTGTAGCCAAACGCGTTCTCCACCCAGCGATGGATCTCAATTCGGTTGGTCGGCTTGTAGCGAGCCTTGATGAAGCCACCCTGCAGCTCCTCGGGAAAGCCTGGAGCATCGACAAACGCTTGTCCGCAGGTGCCCGAGTAGGCTTGCAAGCCCTGCGGCCGGGCATGCTGCTGGGGATAGGGTGGGTCGAGGCTGTGGAAGGCCTCGGCAAAAATCGGGTGGCTCGCCACATGGTTGCCCCAGGGATCGAAGGTCACGCCCCAGGGATTCGTGCTGGGATAGCTCCCCATGGCGGTCAGGCGATGCTTTCGCGGCTCATAGCGAAACCAGCCGCTGTTCTGCTGCCGCACTGGGCCGTAGGGTGTTTCGACTTGGCTGTGATGAAAGATCGACTCGCGAAACAGCAGGGCTCCGTCGGGGGCCCAGATGAAGTCATGCAGCGAGTGGTGCGAGTCTTCGGTACCAAAACCAGAAAGCAGCACCTCGTGCACATCCGCACGGTCATCCCCATCGGTGTCTGCCAGAAACGTCAGGTTCGGCTGCTCCGAGACGTAAACGCCGCCATCACCAAACTCAAACGAGAGCGGCACATGCAGGTCATCCGCAAAGATCTTTGACCGATCAGCCTTTCCGTCGCCGTCGATGTCTTCCAGGATCACCAGCCGGTCGTGTGGCTCTTGGCCCGGATAGACATGCGGATAGGCCTGAGACGTACAGACCCACATCCGCCCGCGGGTATCCCAGCGGACCTGAATCGGGTTGGCGATTTCGGGAAACTCTTCCTCGCCAGCGAACAGCTGCACCTCAAATCGCGGATCGACCTGGAAGGCCTTCTGCTCCTCAGCTGCCGAGAGCCATTCGTTGGCACCACGGGTCTCGTTGACTGCCGGCAACGAGGGCAGATTGGAGTCGTCAATCTCAGCAGATACCGGCCGTCCTGCAGCCAGATCCCAGATACGTCGATCACGGTTTTCACACATGATCTCGAAGTTCCGCATGGCGGGCAGAAAGTCGAGATATCCATACGCCTCGTTGCGGCCACCGGTGTAGTAGAAGGTGTTCAGCGGGCGGTAGCGACGGAAGAACTGCCGCTCGAGATCGACCACTGCTTCCCGCAGCGGATCACTCACCACGGGCGGATCAGTGGCGAACAGGCCTCGATAGAGCACACCCGCCAGCTCTGCATAGCCGGCATCGGTGAGATGACAGCCGTTGCGGGTAAGGTTTCCGGGAGCGGCAACCGCCGCCAGCATCGGTGTGTAGAGATCGACAAAGCCCACACCCTGCGATGCCGCCACCTTTCGCATCGCCTCGGTATACAAGGCGATGGCAGCATTGTTGCGATCAGCAGCAGCAACACCGGCCACATTCTCATTCGGGATCGGTGAGAGCAGCACGATCCGTGCCGCCGACTCGCCATTGAAGGCCCTCGTCTGAAGTCCTCTGAGGAATGCCTTCAGCCGCTGCTCGAATGAGGCCAGCCCCGCCTCACCGGCAAAGGACTCGTTAAAGCCGTAAGCGGCAAGAATCACATCGGCTTTGGCAGAGAAGAGGTGCTGCTCAAGATCGGCGAAGTTCTCCGGTCTCGGCATGAGTCCGACCTCATCTGCTGACCAGGCCAGCGTGCGGATCGTCAGTTCATGCGTCGGAAAGCCCGCCTGCATGACGGCAGGCAGATGCCCATAGAGCTGTGCTCTCTCAAGCAGCGTATTGCCGATCAGACAGATGCGATCGCCCTGCTCGAGCTGCAACGGCAGCGGCGTGGCAGCCGACTCACAGGCCTCTGGACGTGGAGCGGTTGCGAGAAACAGGGCGTACTGGGCGAGTTCATCATCTGCCGCATAGCCGTGTCTCCCAACAACGCAGCCTGCCACGACACACACCACGAACCACCAGCCTGCTCTCCGCACGCTCACTCCACGCTCCCTTCATCTTGCAGTCTTTACTGCAGACCTGCCTGATCGGAAAAACGATAGGGGTCGTCATGCTGCTGCATCTGCTCAAGCAGTACAGCCTCCATCTCGACCCGTTCTGCTGCATAGTCGGGCAGCTCCGCAAGATTCCTCTGGTGAGGCGTGAGTGCCGATGCTGCCGAGCTGCCTGCCAACGCCGTGTGGTGTTCTGCAAGAAACTCATGCGGGTTCTCACGGAGGTTAAACAGCTGGGTATGTAGGCCGCCGCTTGGTGACTCGTACTTGATCAGCTTCCAATCCCCTTTTCGCACACTCCGCATCCCTGGCTTCTGCCCACCGCAGTAGACACCGTAAAGCACGTCCCGCACCGTCTGCTGCTCACCCCGTAGCACAGGCAGGAAGCTCACTCCCTCGTTCGTCATTGGTGGCTCAATCCCAGCAACACCACAGAGGGTCGCCAGGGCGTCACCAAGGTAGATGTTGCCCGTCGCGCGGCTTCCAGCAGCCACGCCGGGCCCTTTGACCACAAACGGCACCCGCCAGGTGTGTTCGTAGAGGTTCTGCTTCCCCTGCAGGCCATGGCGGCCGATCGCCATTCCATGGTCGGCCGTGTAGAAGATCCAGGTGTTGTCGAGCTCTCCCATCGCAGCCAGCTTGTCGAGCACGCGGCCTATCTGCTGGTCGATGTTCTCGCTACAGGCAAACTCTCGTCCAAGTTCGTTGCGAATCGTCTGTTCATCGCGATTCTTCCAGACACCGCTGACCGCGACTTCATCCCGCACATCCATGTGCCCATGGTCAAAGGGATGCTCCGCAAGCCAGTTCACAGGCAGCGACGGCTGCCGTGCGTTGGCTGCCGGCAGGGTGTCCCGATCGGCATGATTGGTGGCCCCATACTTCTCCAAGAGTGCCGGCGTTCCGTCGCGGGTGTCATGCGGATGCGAGAAGCCGTAGTAGATGAAGAATGGGTCGTCGTCAGCGGTCGCCTCACGGTCAGCGAGATACGCCATCACCTGGTCACCATGCCAGCCGCTCCCCGTCTCTGGTGTTCCGCCACGCTTGCTCGCGTCATGCCGAACCGTGAACTGCCGATTCGCCCCCTCGTAGCTATTTCCTGTCTTGCAGGTCCGCATCGTGTCGTACCCTGCTGCGTTGAACACGGCTGCGAGAGTGTGGGCCTCGAGACCTGACGGACAGTGGGGAGCGGCAACCGGCGGCGATTGTTCCCCCTTTTTTCGTCGCGGCACACTCGGATGAATCGGCAGATGCCAGACGGTACGGCCACTCATCACCATGTGGCGGCTCGGCGTGCAGACGGCACCTGAGAACGACCCCATCTGATAGGCCGCGTCAAACACCATGCCTTCCGCGGCCAGCCGCTCAATCACAGGCGCATCAAGGGTGGAACGCGGGTTGTAGAAACGGAAATCAAACGGCGACTGGTCGTCGACGATGATGAAGAGGATGTTTGGCCTCTCCGCAGCAGCCCCTGACCTCACCACACCAGCACACAGCCCCAGGAAGGCAGCCGTCATGAGCAGCAGCCGATGGTTTGGCATCAGAGACCCCCTGTTGTGCAGCAGCAGACACGTGTCGAAGTAGCAGGAGAACGCGGACTATCGAGAGGACGTCTTCTCAGCCCGCAGAGTGGCGTCCGCCATGTCGGCGAAGTGCTGCCAGTCTTCCAGTAGCAGGTCATGTTTGCCGCCGCGGACGTGATAGCGGACAAAGTCACCCACCGATTCGCCCAGAGCTGGATAGTCGCGTCTGCCTAAGCCCTCACGGCCGTAGAGTTTCCAGACTGGTCCGACAGCCTCCGCTGAGAGGAACTCACCACGCGGATCCGCCCAGCGGTCTCCCTCAGCACTCGCCACATAGAGTGGCCGTGGCGCGATCATCGCCAGCAGTGTGTGCTGATCGACAGGCAGTTCCAGTTCTCGGCCGGCATAACTGCCAAAGCTCGGGCAGAACCAGTGTGGAAACCGTGACGTGATCACGCCGACAGTCTCACCGTAGTTCCGTCGAGAGAGGGCCGCGCCACCGCAGCCGGATTCATTGGAGACCACCATCGCGAACCGCTGGTCGCAGGCTCCCGCCCAGAGTGCTGTCTTGCCCAGCCGCGAGTGCCCGACCACGATCACCCCTTCACCATCAACCGCAGGCAGCGTCACGAGCCAGTCGAGAATTCTGGAGAGTCCCCATGCCCAGGCAGTGATGGCTCCAGGCTCATTGGCCGCCAGCTCACCCTCGACTGGCCGTCCAAGCGAGGGCAGCACGCTCTCGGCTCGTCCTTCAGGGTGGTCCGGGAAGATATCGCCGCAGTAGGCCGTTGCCATGCCATAGCCACGTGAGAGCATTTCGGCCGCTGGAAATCGACGAGCGTTGATGCCGCGGGTGGCGTCGGTGGCCTTGTGGTCTTCGACCCCGTCGCCGCTTCGCATCCACGAGTCGGTCATCCAGACCTCCGGGTCTGCCGTCTCAGCCTGGTTGCCCGCAAAGTTGAGCTTCAGAAACGTCGGCACCGGCTCCTTGGCTGCAGCTGGCAGGTAGACCAGCACCTCTGTCTCGCGAGCATTCGCGGCGGTGCCGAGTCGTAAGCGAGCCTGCAGTCGGACGGCAGCGGTCGTGCCACCCCCTGGGCCTGCCAGCTGCACCTCCTTGCGCTGGACCTCACCGACAACTTGGACCGGCGCCGCAGGAAGCTGCTCACCGTACACAAAACGCTGGAGCTGCCGGAACTGATAGGGCCGGCTCGTCTTCTCCCAGGCTGCGACGGAATCTGCCGCCACGCCATCGGGGCCCTCGAGAATGTTTGGCAGCGTAAACGACCGCACAGCCTCTTCATCGTAGTTGGGATCGGTGACGTCTGTTTCCGCAGCTGTGGCCTCAGTCATCGTTGATCTCCATCCAAAGCCTCCGCACACCGCCACGGCGATCATCACGACGAAGAAACGAGTCCGCGTCGTCACCATCATGGCTTCTGCTGGTACCGCCATTTCTCGATCTCTCCCTACATGCTGCGGAAAAACAAACTCGATGCCGCGCCGTGTCACTTCTGCGTGGACACGCAGAACAGATGTCGTTCACCTCTGATGAAGAGGTCGTTGCCGTCGGCGGCCGGCGTCGCATCGACTCCCTCGCCCATGTCGTTCGACGCCACCACCTGCGGATTGGCACCCGTGGTGATCACCGTAATCACGCCACCACGATCGGTGAGGTAGATGTGGCCGTTGGCAGCCGTTGGTGAGGCATAGGTGCGGCCGATGCCGGGAATCCGCTGCGTTTCGTAGATCGGCTCACCCGTAGCCGCCTCGACGCAGGTCAGCAGGCCGGTCTTCTCCTTATAGAAGTAGAGTTTGCCATCAGTCAGCAGCGGCGACGCCACGTCGGGAGTGTCGCGACTGAGACTCCAGAGGACAGCCTTGCTGCCAGCAAGATCACCACGGCCTTCGAGATCAAAGGCTCCGGCAAACGCGCCGCGAAATCCACTCATCACATAGACCACTCCGCCTTCTGCCACCGCGGAAGCACAGGGCCGCTCGGTCTGCCCACCACACCGCCAGAGCTCCTTCCCCGTCTTCAGGTCGTAGCCGCGAGCCGCGGTCTGACCGTTCATCACGACCTGGAGTTCACCGCTGCTGCTCGCTGCCACCAGCGGCGTGGCCCAGCAGGTCGGCTCGTCGCGGGGCGTTTCCCAAACGGTCTCCCCCGTCTTCTTGTTGAGGGCATACAGCATCGACGGCCCCTCATGATCCCACGGCATGATCACGAGGTCATCAACCAGCGTGGGCGAACTGCCTTCGCCAAAGCCGCGACGGATCGTCATGTCACCGAAGTCACGGCTCCAGACGAGCTCTCCATCGAGCGTGTAGCAGAACAGGCCTCGAGAGCCGAAGGAGGCATAGACATGCTCACCGTCGGTACAGGGAGAGGCCGACGCAAACGTATTGGTCTGATGCGTGCCTTCGTGTGGCACCGCCTCTACGGCAGTCTGTTCCCAGAGCTGCTTGCCACTGCCCCTGTCGAAGCAGAACAGATGAAACGACCAGGTCTGCCCGTCGGCCTTTTGCACGCCGGTGGTCACAAACACCCGGTCATCCCAGACCACAGGCGAAGACGAACCACTGCCAGGAATCTCCACCTTCCAGCGGACATTCTTCTCCACCCCAAACTCCAGGGGCGGCGTGGCCGTTGGCGCCTCGCCTGTTCCCAGCGGTCCCCGCCAGTGTGCCCAACGGTTCCCAGGAATCTCCGCAGATGTCTCGGCAACAACGCCTGCGAGCAGAGCCACCAGCATCATCGAGACCATCAGTCGTCGCATCGTGTTCCCTTTCCTTGAGCCACTGCGTTGTGGCAAAGCCCGTGTGCGTTCACGCCAGCCGAGTTATCCCAGAAGCCAGAGAGCATACCCGCCAGAAACCCACCATTCCTGCGATAGCAGTCAACCAGCGACAATCCACTGTTTGACGGAAGGATCGACGGGGTTGATCATGTCGCCGGATGACACCTACGGGTTGGGGTGGCCGAAAGCGGCGTTTTGCTCGCGACTCGCTGTCCCGGCACCGTCGCCACAAGCTCACAGAGGGAGAACACTCGATGACCAGCCTGAATACACCGATCACTCGCCGTCGCCTGCTTCAGAGCGGAGGCGTGGCTGCCGCCTCTTGGCTGGCCGTCGGACCCCGAGGACTGCGAGCGGCCGCCAACGACCGGCTGCGGCTGGCAGGCATTGGTGTGGGCGGCATGGGCGGTAGCGACCTCGCCTCGCTGAGTTCTCACGGTAGTGTCGAAGTCGTCGGCCTCTGCGATGTCGACAGCGGCAACCTCGCTGCGGCCGGAGAGAAGCATCCTGGGGCGGAGCGGTTTGCCGACTTTCGTGAACTGTTTGAAAAGCTTGGCGACTCGATCGATGCCGTTCACGTCTCCACTCCCGACCACACGCATGCGGCCGCTGCGATGACAGCGCTCAATCTTGGCAAGCATGTCTACTGCCAGAAGCCGCTGACGCACGATGTCTATGAGTCGCGGCAGCTGCGGCGGGTGGCTGCCAAGACCGGCTTGGTCACTCAGATGGGCACGCAGATTCATTCGACCACTCCTTACAGGACGGCCGTCAAACTCGTACAGTCCGGAGTGATCGGCCCGGTCCGTGAGGTGCACTCCTGGAGCGGCAAGACCTGGGGCTACGACGGCCCGGATCCCGAGACTGGCGAGGTGCCGGCCAATCTCCGCTGGAATCTCTGGCTCGGCACCGCCGCCGAACGCCCCTTCTGCCCCGGTCAGTACCACCCCGGCAACTGGCGACGCTGGTATGACTTCGGTTGTGGCACGATGGGCGACATGGCGATCCACATTCTCGATCCTGTCTTCTCCGCACTGGCACTCGGTGCGCCAAGCGAGATCGTCTCCGCCAGTTCTGCACCACCGTCACACTCGTATGGCATGCAGAACGAGACCAACTTCACTTTTGCCAAGAAGACCCCCTTCACCACCGACGACTTCCGCCTCACTTGGTATGACGGCGGCCGCATGCCAGACACCTCCGAGTGGCCTCTCGACACCGCTGATGGCCAGCGGATGAACCTGCCAGGCCAGGGCTCCATGTTTGTGGGCACGGATGGGGCCATCCTGCTGCCGCATGTCGGCATGCCGATGCTGCTGCCAGCGGCACAGTTCGCTGAGACGGAGATTGAGCAGGCCGAAAATGGCAACCATTACCATCTGTTCGTCGATGCCTGCCTGGGCGGGGCGGCAACAACCTGTGGCTTTGACTACGCAGGACCGCTCACCGAAGCCGTCCTGCTGGGTACGATCGCCAACCGCTTCCCCGGCGACACCCTCCGCTGGGAGCCAGAAGCGATGAAGATCCCCGGCCACGACGCGGCAGAGGCTCTGCTGCGACGCACCTACCGTGATGGGTTTGAAGTGGAGAACCTCTGACAGCTTGACGAGTCGCGTTGCTCATACACCCTTCCTGAAATGTTTTCCTCTGCGGAGTTTCCCATGTCTTTCCTTCGTTTTCTGATGTTTGCCACGGTTGCCACGATGCTCACCTCGCTTTCCACCGATAGCCTCGCTGCCGAGCCCGGCCTCTATGAGATGCGGGTCTACTACACCAACGAGGGAAAGCTCGACGCCCTGCACGCCCGCTTTCGCGATCACACGATGGCCCTCTTCGAGAAGCACGGCATGACCAACGTGGGTTACTTCGTGCCGACCGGTGACAACCCCGAGCAGAAGCTCGTCTACTTTCTCGCCTACCCAGACCGCGAGGCACGCGACGCCGCCTGGAAGGCGTTTCTTGCGGATCCCGACTGGCAGGCCGCCTACAAGGCTTCCACTGCCGAAGGCCGACTGGTGAAAAATGTCACCCAGAGTTTTTTGGAAACGACCGACTTCTCACCAGCAGATGGGCTTGCAAACAAGGCTGCAGGTGACCGAGTCGTGCAACTCCGCACCTACACCGCGACCGAAGGCAACCTGCCCTCCCTCGACGCCCGGTTCCGGGACCACACGATCGACCTCTTCGCCAAGCATGGCATCGAGAACCTGATCTACTGGCACCGGGCAGCGAGTGAACCGCATGCTGACAGGATGCTCGTCTACCTCATCGGCCACGCCAGCGAGGAAGCCGCTGCTGAGTCGTTTGCAGCCTTCCGCAAAGACCCTGCATGGACTGCGGCCCGCAAAGCTTCCGAGGAGAAGGCGGGAGGCTCTCTGACTGAAAAGAAAAACGGTGTTGTCGCTGAGTTCCTCAAGCCCACCGACTACTCCCCGTGGAAGTAGCCGGGGCCTGGAACCTGTCGGCATGAGATGAAAGCCTACGCCGGATCTGCAGCACCAGCAGCCGGCTGAGGCTCTTCGGACTCGTCAGTTTTGGTGTTCTCTTTGGCTTTGCGATACTCTTCAAGGGCACGCTCAATCGACGCGTTGCCTTGGCCATGCGCAACAGCCTTCTCCTGCAACGCAATCGCCTGATCGAGATCACCCATCACGAAGTACACCCGGGCAAGGGTGTCGAGGATGCTGCCGTCGGTCTGGTCGGTCAACTCAGCAGCACGGGTGGCTGCTTTCAGGGCAACCTCCAGGCCTGTGGCTGAGGCAGCGTTTGCAGTCACTGCATTCCACGCAAGCGCATTGAGCATCTGAGCGTCTTCCCATCCAGAGTCGACGAGTTCTCCAAGCAATGTGGTCGCCTCATCACTCCGACCCGCTCTTGTGAGCAGCTGGAGCTTCAGGCTCATCAGACCAAATGCCTGGCCCATCTCACTTTCCAGTTCTTCAACGATCGCGAGAGCCTCATCCCACTTCTGCTCACGCTGCAGCGTCATCAGCTGTCGCTGCATCTCCTTGAGCTTCTGAGCCGCGGCAAACTCTGCCACGGCAGCCTCGCGGTTGTAGCTGTCATTGACCACTGCTGTGAGCGGCTCATCGATCTGCATCGGATGGCCAATCCATTCCACATGCCCGTCTTTACCCACGATGAAGGCACAGGGAATCCCGTTCTGTCCCGCTGCCCGCATGTAGGCGGTGTTGGTGGTGTCCGCCTCGTCGATCGCGAGCCGGTACGTGATCGCCTCTTGCCAGGTCTTCCCTTCGCTCTGCTCCTGCCCAAGAAACTCTTCGACCACCTCGAGCTCCTCACGAGTCACACCGACAAACCGTACGGCCTCGCCATACTGCTCTTGGAGTTCGCTGATGTGCGGCATGCTCGTGCGGCAGGGGCCACACCAGGTCGCCCAAAACTCGACAACGGTCACACTGCCAGGCTCAAAGCCTTCGATCGGTTCACCGGCCACCCAGGTAGCGATCGCAATCTCGGGAGCGGGATCCCCTATGCCGAGCTTCTCTGCAAGAGGAGCGACATCGCCGGCTCCTTCTACGGGCTTTGGCGGAACCAGTGGGGTCGCAGGCACCGCTGGCGTCGCGGCGACAGCAGGAGCCGCTGCTTCGCCACGGGCGATCGGCTCACGTGGGGGCTCAGGACGTGTCTGCATCGGCATCGGTAGGCCCTGCTCTGCCGGCTGCTGCTGCGGCCGGTTTGCCTGAGATTCCCCCTCACCGCCACTGCAGCCAAGCAGCAGGAGCACCACTCCACCACACAGCAGCATTCTCACTCGCGACGAGCACAGTCCTTGGATTAGCATCACGCTCTCCCGGTAGACGACAGCCGAACTCCCCATCACCAAGATGGATCGTAGCATGCACCAGCGTTGATGGGCTTGGCCAAACACCGCCGTCGGGTAGCATGCCGCTCGTGACCCCACTCGCCTTTGGTATCGCGGCCGGCCTGGCTGCGGCCTTTTTCAGCTCCGTCTCCTACCTCGTCTCCCGGCACCACGGCACACGCCGACCCGGCGGGAGCCGACGGCTGCTCGTGCTGGCCCACTTCCTGATGGGTGTCGGCTGCGTGCCGGTCACCTGGTGGCTCCTGCCGGCGACACGTCAGAGTCTGACCGCGCTCGTGAAGCCCACCGTCTGGCAGCCCTGCCTAATCTCCACCCTGAGCTACTTCGCGGGTCAGGCCTGCCTATTTCACCTGCTCACCAGAGCAGATGCGTCGAAGCTGTCCCCCCTGCTGGGCCTCAAGATCGTCGCTCAGGCCGTGTTACTCACGCTGGTGATGCGGCAGTCACTCGCACCACTGCAGTGGCTGGCGGTGCTGCTCTGTGGAGGTGCGGCGGTTGTGCTACAGCAAGGCAGTTCAGGGGTGCAGCTGCGAATCCTCGTGCTGCTCTCCATGAGCTGCTTTGGGTTTGCAGTCGCAGATCTTGGGATTCTCTCGCTGATCAATGGCATTGAAGACGCGATTCCTGTCAGCCGCCTACAAGCAGGCAGTCTGGCGATGTCGCTGACCTACGTGCTCGGGGCACTCCTGATGATTCCGTTTGTCATTGCCCAGTACCGCCGGCTGCCTCGGCCCGTCACGGCAGACTGGAGAGCAGCAGCTGAGTATTCCGCAGCATGGATGGCAGCGATGGTCACCCTCTACGCCTGCATCGGCAGCGTCGGAGTGATTCTCAGCACGATTCTGCAGTCCACCCGTGGCATCATGTCTGTCGTGCTCGGAGCGGCCCTGGCTCATCACGGCTGGCATGAGCTTGAGACCCGTGTCGATCGTCAGATGCTGATCAAGCGGGTCATCGCCGCAGCCCTGATGACCGCCGCGATCGGCGTTTACGTTTGGCAGAGCCGCTAGCCGCGCGTACAGTTACCGTGCAAACCCACGAATCCTTAGCCGAAGTCTCTCGCAGTTCACACCTCAACCCAAGACCCGCACTCGCCAGTCGCGTCTCCAACCGCTGTACGTCTCGGCAAGCATGCCATGCAAACGCGACCCGTTCTTTAACTGCGTCACGCCAACAACCGGTATCGACCCCACATAGCGACCGTGAAGCAAGAAGATCACGGGCTTTTCCAAATTGAACGGCGCGTGACGAAATTCTCGCAGCACCTGCTCGAGCCCATCGATGGCAGCCACCGAAGTGTCGCTCTGCTTGGAAAAAAAGCCTTTGACACCAGTAGTTCTTGACTTGTACCGCCGGATCATATCTTCCAATCGATCCGCAAGGTCATCATCTGCTACGAGCCGCAGCTTCCTCAGCAACTCAACGCTCTTAGGGAACTGGCGAGCAAATGGTGCAACTTCAAAGGACCGCAACCATTGCTGTTCATCAAGACGCCGTGTCGCATCACCAAACGCCAGCTGAAACAACGAAGCATGATGCAGATTGAGATAATACGGATGTTCACGCGTCGGATTATCGATCAGCCGTGCTCTGTCATTAAGCCACTGAGTTCCCAAACTCCAGCGAAAGGGATTGGCCCCCCAGCCATCACGAAGACTTGAGGCCGCTTTACTTTTCTTACCAGTCAGCCGCTTCAGAAAAACTGTGGCGTACTGTTCAAGCAACTGCTCATTGGTACGTATATATCGTGCATCAATATGGGTGCCATAATACTGCAACCAAGACGAAATCAGATGGGCAGAAATAAAACTTAAAGGGTATTCTGTGAAGTCCTGCTTCACAGCGTCGCCGTGTTTTCCGGGCATCGGCCACATTCGGACGATCGTGTCACCTTCGAACCCCAACTGATCGAGGTGTACGGGCTGAAAACACACATCCTTGCCAGTTGAAGGCACATGTTCCATCAGAATCGTCGCGTACGAACCAACATTGGCCGGAATCACAAACGGACTTCCGGGCATTCCTGTTCCTGTCGTAAAGCTACGAGCATCGCCTCCGGGCACCGGATCGACTGCGAAAATATTTGCCCGCCATGCCGGTCGCTCACGATGCATGAGGTGTGCGATCATGGTTGCAGTCACGGCCCCTCGGCTATGACCAACCATATTGACCACTGTAATAGGATGCCCGCCCCGCCGACTCTCCGCATCAACCGCGAGCAGCCATTGCATTGCAAAGTGCGTATTATCCGCCCAGCCTAAGCCAGACGTCAGCCCCGAAAATTTACTGCGACTCGGCAGATTGGCAGGATCGGCGGAGCCTTCGACAGCATCCTTGATTGCCTTAATCGCATGCCCACCTCCAGCCCCAGGGCCATCAAGAACAAGTTTGCGGCCGTTCCGATCTGGAGTCGAAGCATCTGCAGCGTCAAGGTCGTGCAGATGACCAATCAAGTATTCAGGACGGTCGCGATGCTTGCCAGTGCCGCAAAGATAGATAGTGACGACGCTCATGGGCTCTCCGCGACAAACGTCACTGGCTCCAAGATTTAACGGGAAAGAAACGACATCACAAACTAAGCCAAACTCTTCTCAGTTGCAGCAACTCGGTAGGACTCACAGGATCTTTATCCTCCAATCATCCGAACCGCTTTAGCGAATGGGCTTGCGAAACCGCAGCAGATAGTTCTCTGCGAAGGCTGGCACCTCAACCTCTTCGACAAACTCAAAACCCGCCTGCTCGATCTCGGCCCGCACCTGCTCCTTGCCTGCCCGCACGTGAGTCAGCAGCCAGTCGCGCGACGTGCCTGGGATTCTCTCAAAGTCGATCACAACGAGTTGCCCGCCGGGAGCCAGCCCCTCTCGGATTGAGTCGAGCATCTCGCCGTAGTAGGAGAAGTGGTGGTACGTGTCGCAGATGAAGACATGGTCGACGCTCTCAGCAGCCAAGGACGCAGACCGCTCTGTTGACGCGACCACTCGCACATTCTTCAGGTTCTCATCGACCACCCGACGCCGAATGAACTCGATGAACTTGGGAGAAATATCAACGGCATAGACCCCGCCTTCCTTTCCGACCGCGCCGGAGAATGCTGAGAGATAGAGCCCCGTCCCACTCCCGATGTCCGCGATGCGGTCACCTGGCTCAAGCCCGAGGGCCTGCATCACCTCAACACGTCCCGCAAAGACCTCGCGGCTCTCCACCTCAAACCGCTTCATCCAGGCTTCCGCGTCAAGCTCGGGATCCAGGAAGTTGTCGTTGATACCGACGGGCACCACCGACGCATCCCGTACCAG
>JADHNY010000083.1 GCA_016779265.1 Pirellulales bacterium
GAATCGCATCGCGATCCTCCGGCGGGCGAACCGTCGCCACGATGCCGAGCTCCGTGAGGGTTTCCCAACTGGCCGGCCGCGACTGCTGCTCGCCGAGTGGCTGCAGATCCTCCACGGCAACCTGCACCGTCTGCCACTCGGGCGACGCCTGCAACGGCATCGCGGCATACCAGGTCTCCGCAGGCCCACGGCCAAATGCCTGCCAGCCGTTGAACTCACAGCGAACAACCAGCTCACCGCCAGCCGGATCGAGCACATCGATCGCAAGCACCGCACCAGGCCTGCCGCGCCACGCAGGGTCTTTCACCTTGCGGGTCACCAGCTGGCGATGCAGTGGGTTGTCGGGACTGATCTGAAACCAGTCGTGAAGATCGGTGAAGGTCTCCTCGATCACCGGCGTCGCCTGGAAACTCCCCCGCACCATCGCCGCCTGCAGCTGGGCAGGCTCAACCGTCACGCCCCAGCTGCTGACAAAAAATGTCTCTGGGGAACGTGGCTCCCAGGGTGGCCCAATGATCGGCGTCGGCTGCGGGTAGTGCACATTGGCCATCACAAACAGTGGCGTGTCGGTGCGTTCCACCGGACAGGCCGCCACCCAGTCATCGCCCTGCCGCCGGACGTCGGCTGAACGCCAGAAGCGGGTGATGCCATGCGGATCAAGGCTGTAGTAGATGTCGACCTTGACCACCTCTTCCGCATGCTCCGGCCTGACGACGGCCAACGGCACACGATCCTCGCTGCCGAGATCGACCTTGAGCTGTGGCGTCTTGGGAAACCAGCCTCCGTCACGCAGCACCGTGTCGAAGAACCGCGGCCCCGCGAAAGATGATTCCGGCAGATGCCGGTGGTTGAAGTGCGGCGAGATGCTCAGGTGTGTGGAGCGACTGGGGATCTCCTGCCAGTTGGCATAGAGCTGATCGAGCATGCCATGGAAGTCGTTGTGCGGCCCGAGATAGAGGATCGGGCAGTCGATCTGTCGCAGGGAAGGAAGTTCATCAATCGCTGCCATGTAGAGCGGCGAGAGGTTGGGACGACGACGGATCGCAGCGCCCGGCCGACTGAGCAGGGGTTCCTGTGCCGCGGCCACCCCTCCACACGACGGCACTGCTGCCTTGACGCGTGAATCCACTCCGGCAGTCATCACCGTCAGCCGGCCTCCCATTGAGTGGCCGGTCACGCCGAGTCGCTCCCCGTCGACCTCGGGCTCCTCAGCGAGCAGCGTCAGACCGCGACGGGCTGCAACGGTGATCAGAAACCAGTTGTTGTTGCGTGGGCTCGGCACCGCATCGAGCGTTTTGTCATCCGGCTCTACCGAGGCGTAGTGGGTGTTGTGACCGGTCTGAGTCGCATCCACCGCTCCCCAGTCGGTGCCGGCATCCAACGGTTCCGCGTCCGCCAGCTCTCGGCCTCCCCAGTTGATCGCCAGGCAGGCGTAGCCGTTCTTGGCGTAGGCCTCGACCGTTGGCCGCTCGGCCCGCTGCCCACCCCCATGAATCTGCAGGATGCCAGGGACTGGACTGAGCACCTCGAGCGGCCGGGCGTAGTAGGCAGCCATCCTCGCCGGCTCACCTTTGAAGGTGCCGACGGTGTAGACGAGCATCTGCGTGAGAATCCCATCCGCCTCCCACGAGCGAACGACCTCACACTCAAGCGGTTCGACTGTGGGGTCGTAGCCCTGCCAGAGTTCACCGAGGTTCTGTGGCGGATGCTCTCCAGCCAACGGTGGAAAGCTCTCCGTCGCGTGGGCTGGACACACAGCAGCCGCGAGCAGCACCACAGCCAGACACCAGACCAGACCACGCTTGATGCTTTCTGCCAGCTGTCGCACCATCTCGCCCTCCCCTGTTCCATCTGATCCCAGCCATGTCGCCCGGTCTTGTAGCGATCCGTCGCGATTCCACACCCGGTATGATGAACGGCCGATGGGTGCCCCGTCGACCATGCCCAGCTTCGGCCGGCACTTCGGCAGTGGCAGCCCACGCGACTCCCTTCAGCTCACGGAGCAGATTCCATGACCAACGTCGTCACCACCGCACGCATCACGCAGATCTTACGGCTCGCCGCGGCCTCGCTGATGACCACCTGCCTGCTGCCGCTCTCCTCGCCCGCGACAGCTGCTGAAGACGCCACGCCTGAGGCGATCTCGCAAGAGGAAGCTGCCACCGCGGCCCAGGCAAAGCTCAACCAAGGCTTCGCGAAACTTCTCAGCGGCGCGACGATGAAAGGCAGTTTCACCGTCGACCGCGACGCCGCCGAAGGCCAGCCCGCAAAGCCGCCGCGTGAGGAGGAGTATGCAATCTCCTCCGCCACGCATCTTGGTGGTGAACTCTGGCTGATCACCTCACGAATCCGCTACGGCGACGTCGACGCCACCGTACCAGTGCCGGTGGTGGTGAAGTGGGCAGGCAGCACGCCCGTGATCACGCTCGACGAGGTCACGCTCCCCGGCATGGGCACCTTCTCTGCACGCGTGCTCTTTCATGGCAACCGCTACGCAGGCACCTGGCAGCATGACGCTGTTGGCGGACTGATGTTTGGGCGGGTCGAACCGAAGGCAGACTGAACAGGCTTCGCTCGCCTGCTACACGAGTTCGGCCACCGGCTCGTAGTGGTCGGTGAGATACTGCGGACGGCCAGTGAGATCACGGACCGTCTGCAGGTGATCGATTCCGAGACGGTTGTAGAGCGTCGCGTGGATCTCCTCGAAGCGGACCGGACGCTCCACCACCTCGCCCCCCTTGCGATCAGTGGCTCCAATCACCTGACCGGTCTTCAGACCACCTCCGGCGAGCAACGCACACGACACATTCGGCCAGTGATCACGGCCGGCGTCTTTGTTGATCTGTGGCGTCCGCCCAAACTCGCCCCAGGCAATCACCGTCACATCGTCAGCCATGCCACGGTCGTGCAGGTCTTCGATCAGGGCCGATAGCCCCTGGTCGAGCTCAGGCAGGTTGGCCCGGCAGTTGCTGAAGTTGCTGCCGTGGTAGTCCCAGAAGCTGTAGCTGATCGTCACACACCGCACGCCCGCTTCCACCAGCCGTCGGGCTGCCAGGAACTGCTGCATCAGCCTCGGGGCTCCATCTCCCTGATGCTTCTCAGTTCCGTAGCCGTAGCGATCCCGCACCGCCTGCGGCTCCTGTGACACGTCGAGCGCATCTGCGAGCGCACTTGAGGTGAGCACGCCGAAGGCCTGCTGCTGAAAAGCATCCATCCCTTCCATCAGTCCCGTGGTGTCGACGGAGCGGTTGAAGCCGTCGAGGGCCTGATGCAGTCGGCCACGGTCCGCCAGCCGCTCGAGCGAAAGCCCATTGAGCACCAGATCTCCCTTGCCATCGCCATTCGGCTGGAAGGGCGCATAGGCAGGGCCGAGGAACCCGGGATAGCCGGAGTTGTAGGGCGTGTGCTGCATGCGAGGAGAGAGGCCGACATACGGCGGTGCCGACGGCGAGGCAGCCCCCTGCAGCTTGGCGACCACCGACCCAAACTCAGGCCAGCCCCCAGACGGCTGCCGCTGATGGCTGCGGCCCGTCATGCACTGGAATGAGTAGTGCGAGCCGGTAGACCCAACGATCGACCGCACGATCGCCAGCTTGTCCGTGATCTTGGCCAGCTGCGGCATCAGCTCACAGACTTCGATCCCTGGCACGTTTGTCGGGATCGGGCGAAACTCACCACGCACCTCGGAAGCCGCATCCGGCTTGAGGTCGACCATGTCCTGATGCGGCGGCCCACCCGGCAGGAAGACCATGATCACCGACTTCTGGCGCGATCCCGTGGCCGCCTCAGCTCGCAAGAGCTCTGGCATGGAGAGGCCCGCGACACCGCCGAGCCCAGCCAGCGATCCAATCCGCATGAACTGCCGTCGCGGAAGGCCATCGCACATCCGGCCGGCACGTGGCTGTCCACCGAGAACTGAGAGCATCGTTTCCCCTTCCGCGTCGTTGGTCCGAGCACCGCTCGCGAGCCCACCGCACCCGATTGTACGTTCATCGACCACCAGGCACACCACCGTTGAGCCCGGCGAGGGAGAGTCCGATGTCTCCTACGAACTCGCCTCCACCCCGGCTTCGGCCAGAATCTCCCTCGGATCCACTGCCCGATGTTCCTGAGCCGACCGGTAGGCGGCATCCACCAACGCCATTGTGAGGAGATTGTCGTCACCGGTGCTCACCGCCGGCTCGCTTCCCTCGAGCTCGCGAAGCAGTTCGGCCATCGGACCGATGAAGGCATCCGGAAACCAGCTTTCTGGCCACCGAGGCCGCTGCCAGCCACCGGCGGTTGTGGTGTAGTCGAGCGTGGAAGGCACCTGCTCCGGCCAGGCGGGCCAGCCGATCGTGCCAACGGCGAGGCCCTCCGTGCCTTCCACACGAAACCGCACAAAGCAGTCAGACTCGCCACCCTCGCGAGCTGGGCCCGCCCAGACATCCTCAAGCGACGTGGCAATCAGCCCCGAGTCGTATTCGAGCGTCGAGGTGCAGATGCCGTCGGTGTGTTCGAAGCGACGGCTGGTCCGCGGGTCGGGCCGGACTGCGGTGAAGATACGTCGCGGCAGTCCACACCACCATCGCAGCGTGTCGAGATGGTGGATCGACATGATCCGCAGCGTCACCCAGCCCTGCCGCTCCTGCCAGTCCATCCAGTGCGGAATCGCTCGCATCTCGATCGTGGCCAGCACCGGCTCACCCAGTTCACCACGGGCGAGCAGCTTGCCACAGGCTCGCACCGCATGGTCGTACCGCATGTTCTGGTTGACCACGAGGGTGGTGCCACTCTCACGTGCTGCCCGCACAAGACCTGCTGCCTCAGAACAGGATCCGGCCAAGGGCTTCTGGGCCAGGATGCCCTGAATGTGTGGCCGCCGGCAGGCCTCGCGGATGATCTCTGGCTGAACATCCGGCGGCACAGCAACATCGATCACGCGGAGTCGCTGATCGTCAAGCAACGTGCAGACATCAGGATGCACGGTGGGGATGGCATGCCGCTTCGCCACCTCTGCTGCGGCCGCTGGTCGCCGTGATGCGATCGCCTGCACATTGAGCCCAGCCGCTCGATACGCGGGCAGATGGCAGTCGGCCATGATGAAGCCTGCACCAACACAGCCAATCACGGGCGTGAGGTCATGAGGAAGTGGAGCGAGGTGTTCACTCATGCCTGCGGCTCCGTCGGCTCGGTACCCGCTGCTGTCGCCGAGTGATCATCGCGGACATCAAGCCATGCCACATCTGCTACCGAATCGGCAAACCGCTTCACGCCCACATCACGAACGCATGCGTCCGGCACGACAGACAACGGTGTGTAGCGGGGGTGATGCGAATCGAGATAAGGGTCGTTGCGGGCAGCGTTGTAGCAGCAGATCATCGACCACCGCGGATGCTCGGAGCGGTTCATGTCGGAGCGGTGCAGAAGATTTGGGTGGAAGAAGATCGCATCCCCGGGCTGCATTTCGCAGTGCACCACAGGCAGCCGTTCGAGCACGGCGTTGACTCGCTCCATGTCAGCGCCCGCCTGATCACCACTCTGCAGATGGTCGATGCGGCCAAGTTCGTGTGACCTGGGAATCACCTGCAGGCAGCCATTCTCACGGGTTGCTGGATCGATCGCGATCGAACAGCTCACCAGCAGCGGCCAGAGCACTCCGTTGCGATACCAGTAGCCATAGTCCTGATGCCAGGTCCAGGCACCACCCACCCGCGGATCCTTCATGATCATCTTGGAGTGGTAGTGGTACACCTCACCCTCCAGGATCGCTTCGGCACTTCTGACCATTCGCTCGCAGCGGGCCACCATCCCATAGATACCGTCTCCCGGATGGTTCCAGAGGGAGAGCCGCACGGTGCCCCCCTCTCCATCGGCGCGGCCAAACGCATGCCGGTCGAGTTCCCGATCCTCCCGGGCGGCCCGTCCGAGAAGATCAATCTCGTCAGCGGCAAAAAACGCCGGAGCGATCACAAAACCGTCGCGATGGTAGTCCGCAAGTTGGCCTGCACTGAGGGTTTCTGCAGCCATCATGAAGTCCGGAAGAAGTTTCTGCTCTTGGAGACTCTCGCTGATACACACCTACCCACCAACAACTACTCAAGCATCCGCCATTCTCCAGAAGCCGTTCTGCGAAAGGTTCCGCTCGCTTCGCGAACAACGAGGGACAGCCAGCCGTTTTCTGCGAGCTGCCGAACGCCTTCATGCTTCGTAAGTACGGACGCAACAGCTTCTCGCGTCGCCTCAATCACAACGAGCAGCCGCAGAGGCTCGTGCTGAAATCGCGAACCATCATGGACGGCCTGCCAAGGCAAACCCGTCATCAAATCTCCGCCATTTCCTTCGAGAATTCCAAACTGGCCGACAACGTCATGAATCACTTTGCTTCCGCTTCCGTAACCGCGGTTGTCCGCCGCTGACGCGTAGTACTGCAAGTTGATCCAACTCGTGACAACCATCGGGGCGGTCATAATCGCTTCGAGAACCTCACCCGCCGGGTCTCTGCTTGCGTCGTAGTCGTGTAAGAACGTGCGGCCTCGCAGGTCTTCACCCAACGTGTGGGTGCGATCGCCAACAATGAACGCTGCATTGCCTGCCAGCCCCCATTCCGGCCTCACCTCAGACCAGTCACGTGCGCGATAGAGCAGCCGCTCATCGGATGCGTTACGCATCCGCCCACTCCTTTCGTGCCTCGCGGCCTCCCCTGCCGCCTCACACCACCGCTGGGCCTTCCCGACCGTCTCAACAAACGTCTCTGGCACCTCTTGCAGATCAAAAAACTTCACCTCGTCAGTCGTGGTGCAGTGAACTGCGGCGAGAAATCGAGTGTTTTCCGGAATCGCAATACCCCTATCGCCCAACAGCTCCCGCACTGCCGGATCATTGAGGAGTGCCGCAGCCGCACGCGCGTTCGGCTCCCCCGAATGGCCGCCACAGGCGCCGCAGTCATACCCTGCTTGATAGGGATTGTTCACCATTTTCGAAGCGTGACCGCAAAACACCACGACCTCGGCAAAGTTCTCCAGCATCCCGAGCCCGCGCAGGATCTTCTCTGCCAAGCCTGCCCGCGCTTCCGTTGAAAGAGAGGTGTCTTCATCGTCGAGATCCGGCCCAAGCAGTTGCTTTTCTTCGTCAGTCAGTCCGTCCAATGACGGATCTCCAACCGGTGGTGTTAAGCCCATTGAATCGGTGAACAGCTTTGGCAGATACCCAAGCCCCAACGATTCGACAAACGAAAAACAAGAGATCGCCGACGTTTGAAATATTTTCCAAGCCTTGCGTGCTTTTCTGAGCCGTCGTCGATAACTGCTCACCTCCGCAAGTCGCTCATGAGAGGCATTTCGAATTCCCTCCTGAACGGTGATGCTCGGTGTGATGAGTACAGGGCAATGTGCGGCACCCCACGAAGCTCCAAGCCGCACAAACTCCAAAGGGATCCCGAAAAAACCGGCAAAACCTGATGTAACGATCGCCTCGTTCTGTTCCTCTAAATGACGTCGAAACACTTCACTACGGACATCAATGCAAAACACCATTTGCACGAGAGGCCTCAGGTTCTGCGCGTTTCGTGACACTGTTCTGCGATCAATCCGATCCAGCAGACGCCGGCGATAATGGACTTCGCTTGCCTTAAGAACGAGATACCTCACACGAACATGAAGGCTTGGCGAATAAGCACTGTCGCACGCCCCGACCACACGAGGTGCTAACACAGCCGCACCTTCCCGGATGAGTGCCTTGGCGGGATTGGTGAGATTGGAACTTTTTGCGAGTGCGACATCACACGTCAAACGGATGGCGAGCAATCCCACCAGATCCTCTGCGGCGGCCTCCGTCTCCTCCGAGTTCCAACTCTGAAACCGAATAAAAGCCGCCCATCCTGAAATCGACATTAACTGGCTGAGGAGCACACCCTCCCAGTGCTCTTGCGGCACCCCCAGCATCTCCAGCAAGGAACGGATCGCGCGATCGGGCTCAGTTGGAAGAAAACCCATCAATCCGCGGAAACCACTGATCCCGAGCGAGTCGAGCCTCTTGCTAATGCCCGCTCTTTTCAGCCACGCTTCATACAGCGGAAGTCCACGCCAAGGACTCGGCCACGTCGCCTGCCCACGGTCGAAGTGTGCAGCACAGTGCCGGGATATCTCTGTGGTTATGTGACTCTGCCAGCGTGTGTTTTGATCCCGATCAACCAGCTCGGCGACAGTCAGAAACCCACGTTCTGCAAACTCTCCGGGCGGGTCACCGAGTGACTTCTCGTCGACATGACGTAAGAGGCGTTCCCGATCCGCCTCATCAAACCAGTCCGGATACTCTTCCTGGCATTCCTCGTAGGCAGCCTCGAAATCCCGCCGGGGGATGGCGTCCTTCTCCAACAGACTCTGCAGGTAGTCAGAACCCGGCAAAGGATCACACTGTCGAACGCTTACCAGGAGATGCCGAGCATCAAGAAAACGGCGGTCGCTCATCCCAACGAAAGGATTCACTGCCACGTAATCGGCCAAAGGCCAAAGCGGCGAGATGAGTTTTTCGAGCCGCGAAAGGACCGCTTTGAGGTCGCATGTCACCGAATCATTTTTTCCCTCCCGATCGCGGTAGTCGGTCGCCGAGGACCCGTCCGAGGGTGGATTGTCAACAGACACAGTGAGAACCTTCAAAGGGGACCGAAACAGTCGTACTCAAAAACCCGCGAGCGACTCAGCCGACGTTACCCAACGCTCTCATGAAACCGCGGCTCGCTGACCGTAGATACGTGCCGTGATGCGTCGCAAAGGGATGTCCAGATAGAAACCGTTGTTGGCATGCACATAGAACCTGTGCATCCACCAAAAATGGCTGAACCCTTGAGTGAAATGCGTGAGAATGAACATTAAAAAGAAACTCGCCATCGCAACGGCACTCACCGTGATGTCGAATGGAGAATCCGCAACAGGCTGATGAGACACTGTCTCTTTCAGTAGCGTGTCCATCACCTCAAACAGTGACAGGTAGAGCACCGCGACGCCAGCGGCAGCTCCTATTCCCAGAATCGAAAGCCTCAGATAGCCCGTTTCCATGGCGGTGCTCATCAGCCGCGACAAGGCCATCGCAAGCACAAGACCCAACACCCACCCACCAGGTTTCTCATCGAGCCTGAGCCCAAACAAGAAGAGCGATGCTGATAGAATTGCGACAGCGAGGATCGTGCTCAAAAAGCTCATTCCTAGGCTGGCCTTCCATGAGAAACTGCGCGACTGGCTTGGCGGCATACGGGCGGCGAGCGTGAGAATGCTTCCAGAACTGAGGAAGGCGTGGGCCTTATACAGTGAGTGGGCAACAATATGGAGAAGCGCGGCAGAGAAACTGCCCAAGCCACACTGGAGCATCATAAAACCCATTTGAGCGATCGTTGAAAATGCGAGCGAACGCTTGACGCTCGTCTGAGTGAACATGACGACGCCACCCAACAAAGCCGTCAAAGCGCCATTGATCGCAAGAAAACCTAAGGCGGCATCTGAGAGCACCACCATTGGGCTCAATCGAATGACAAGAAATCCGCCTGCGTTGATGATGCCAGCGTGCATGAGTGCTGACACCGGGGTTGGTGCTTCCATGGTGTCTGGAAGCCAACTGTGGAAAGGAAACTGAGCGCTCTTTGTCATCGCAGCGATCACAAACAGACTCGCGATCATTCCCACAAGTGCCGTCTTCCCAAGAGACGTTCCCTGCATTGCGACAGCGGCCTCGAAGACGACGGTGTAGTCAAGACTTCCAAAGGTCATGTAGGAGGCGAAGAGGGCGACCACAAGCAAGACATCCCCAAGGCCAGCAATTAAGGATCGCTTACGAGCGGTCCAGAGTGCCCATGGGCGGTGGGCATGGTGCGTAAGGAGTTGATGCAGACCGAAGTCGGTGACAATCCACGCTAACGTGAACTGGAGGAGGTTGCGGGAAACCACGAGGAGAAGGACGGATCCAAGCGTAAAGAGAATCCACCGTAAGAACTGCCCTTGATGTCCATCACCATCGAGATACCGCATCGAGAACCTGACAATAAAAATCCCGATACACGTGATCAGGAGAAGCATCGTGGCGGCAAGAGAGTCGAAGTAGACGCCGAAGTTCAGCACGGGTGCTCCGGGAACGGCCGCATACCGTACATCCACGGCCCCTGTGCCCACGAGCATCACCGCCGCGGCCAGGGCACAGATAAACGACACGAGGGTGACGACACTCGCGAGCCCCCTCATGAAGGGCACATGACGGTCTGCCCAAGCACTCGGCGTCAGACCTGCAGTGAGCAGAAGTACAGGCACAGCGAGTGCGACAAGCGAGATAATGAGGTCCACATCTTCCCCTTCAATCCTGGGCCCCTTCAAATGTGGGCCAACGCAACGCGATTTCCGTACATCCTAGCAGGAACCCCCTCCAAGAAGCTCCCGTCTCGCGGTTTGCGGGCCCACGCCGCCTTGCCTTTCTATCTCTTCGAAATGGCGTGCTTTCGCGAAACTTCGGCAAGTCGCCGGCGTTCAATGGCTAGTCGATTACTGCGTGGTGTGAGTCCCAAAATGCTGAGAGAAACACCCAAATGGTGAACGTTTCGAGTTTCAACCGTCGCCGTCGCCCCGCCTACCAGCCACCTACGAGCGGCAGAGAGGGCAGGCGATCGCAGGTCAACTGGAAGAAGGTCTCCGTACAACTGCTCGCGGCACTGGCAGTCCTGGCACTACTGGTGACCGGCGGTCTCTGGGCAGCGGGTGTCTTTTCTGACCCGCCCGAGGTTCGAGCTGTCCGGGCGGCTGTCGACAAGCAGGTCGCCCAGTACAACCAGATCGCTCAGGGCAACGGGAGCTTCTCCAACGCAGGCTCTGACTTCGGCTCGATGTTCGGCATGATGCGGGAGATGCCCGAGGGCTACCGCGATCAGGTTCGCAGTGAAATGGGGCGGCTATTCGAAGCTCGTGAGCGAGCTGAGATTGGCTCCTTCTTCAACATGCCCGCAGACCAGCGGATGGCCGAGCTCGACCGTCGCATCCAGGCGGAACAGGCACAGCGGGAAGCACGTCGCCAAGAGTGGGCCCAGCGGCAAGCCTCCGGTGATCAGCAGCGTGGCCCCCGTGGTGGCGACGCTGGTGGCCGCGGTGGCCCACCGAGTGGTGGACAGGCCAGCAGTGGCACATCCGGTGGGCGACCAGGTGGCAGCGACCGCGGCTGGGGCCGAGGCTCTTCCACCGAAGAGCAGCGGAACGAACGCAGCAAGCAACGGCTCGACAACAGTTCGCCCCAGGCCCGTGCACAACGCGATGAGTATCGCCGTTTGATGCGAGAGCGGCGTGAGAAACTCGGTCTGTCCGGTGGCCGTCGTTGGTGACGACCACCGGAACATGACCGACTCCATGCCGGTGCACTGCATGCCAGCGTATTGGCCCGGCCATGCCTGTGCCGTGCGGCCCTTACTTCTTCTTCTTGGGGCCAGCCTTCATCGCATCGCTGAACTCTTTGAGTGACACCGTGCCATTACCGTCGGCGTCAATCTTCTTGAACCGCTGATCCGCCTTGGCGACAGCTGGTTCCTTCATGCCGGCCTTGAACTCGTCGAGCGTCAGCTTGCCATCGCCGTCAGCATCCTTGCGGCTAAAGATCTTCGCGGGATCCCGCGGCTTCTGCTCCTTCTCGGCGGCCGAGAGCGGCAGAGCAGCAACGCCAATCAGGCTGGCGGTCAACACGAAACACGAAACACGACGAATCGATCGCATCGTTCGTTCCCCCAAGATAAACTTTCGCCCACGTGTTTCGCCCCAGCGGCGAACACGGCGAGAGCACTCGGGGATTGTAAACGTCTACAAGGGGAAAAGCATGCGGCGACCTTCGATGCGTCAGGTGGTGGAGTGGGTGTGTGGGCATGGGGCCGTGTTTGGACGCGGAGCAGTGTGTGTCGCTGCAGTGACCGTCATGCTTGCCGTCGCCACTACGCATGCTGCTGAGCCTGTGGCTGGGCTCAGCCCCACGGTCGGCTCGATCGAGCGGCTCGATCCACGGCTCGATGCGATCATCCCGGTCGACGCCACGATCGACGTCTTGGCGATGGGCTTTGCCTGGTCGGAAGGTCCTGTCTGGGTTCCCTCGGCAAGCCACGTGCTCTTTAGCGACATCCCAAACAATCGGGTGCATCGCTGGCACGACAAGGAAGGGCTCTCGATCTACATGGAGCCTGCGGGCTTCACCGGCCCCAACGAATATGGCAAGGAGCGGGGCTCCAACGGGCTTGGCATCGACGCCGAAGGCCGGATCCTCTTCTGCGAGCATGGCGACCGCCGCATCAGCCGGCTCGACGCGGATGGCGGCAAGCGAACCCTCGCCGACGCCTACCAGGGCAAGCGGTTCAACAGCCCCAACGACCTCGCCGTGCACTCCTCGGGAGCGATCTACTTCACCGACCCACCCTATGGCCTGCCGCAGGGTGCGAACGATCCCCGTCGCGAACTCGACTTCTGCGGCGTCTACCGTCTTGGCGTGGATGGAGAGGTGACGCTGCTGTGTGACACGATGACACGTCCCAACGGCATCGGCTTCTCGCCTGATGAGAAGACGCTTTACGTCGCCCAGTCGGATCCAGCCGAGCCGATCTGGAAGGCCTTTGCCGTTGCCGACGATGGCACAGTCGATGAAGGCCGGGTGTTCTTCGATGCCAGCCCGCTGTCGAAGAAGCGGCAGGGCCTGCCCGATGGCCTGGTCGTGGCTCCTGATGGCACACTGTTTGCGACCGGCCCCGGCGGCGTGCTCATTTTCACGCCAGAAGGTGATCACCTCGGCACCCTGCTGACTGGCCAGGCGACCGCCAACTGCACCCTCGGCGACAACGGCCGCTCGCTCTACATCACGGCAGATGCGCTGTTGTGTCGCGTGCGGCTTGTGGGGGAGAATCAGTAGCGGTTTCGCCCGCGATCCCCTCTCCTCGCTCAGTTTGCATGGTTCACTACGGTCTTGCGCTCTCGGGTGGTGGCTTCCGCGCTACGCTCTTTCATCTCGGTGTGATCCGCTACATGCGGGACGCGGGGGCGCTGGAGATGGTCAGCGACATCGCCTCGGTGTCGGGGGGCAGCATTCTGGCGGCGCACCTGGTGCTCAACTGGGACCGCTACACCGGCAGTGATGAGGAGTTTGCCGAGGCGGCGGCCGAAGTCGTTCGCTTTGTGCAGTTTGACGTTCGCAACCACATTGTGCGGCGGCTGCCGCTGCAGCTGGTCGTTCGCTGGCTGGCCAAGCTCAGCCGCTGGGAGAACCAGCGGCTCACGCCCAATGCGCTGCTTGAGGACTACTACAAGGAGTTTCTCTACGGCGACCGCCGGCTATTTGAACTGCCTGAGAAGCCCGGCTTGCACATCCTCACCACCAACGTCAGCGACGGCGTGCTCTCCGTCTTCAATCGCGAAGGCCTGTTTATCGAGCGGCGTGACGAGGAGCGGGTCGGAGAGCACGACCGCTTTCAGCATATTCCCGGCAAGATGGCGAGCATTGCCAAGGTGGTGGCGGCATCAAGCGCCTTCCCGGGCTTCTTTCCACCGGTCACAATCACGGCCGACGACCTTGGCGTACGCGAAGGCAACTTTCCTGATGAGTCGTTCACCGATGGCGGCGTCTACGACAACCTCGGCACCCGGGCTTTCGCCTGGCTAGCCGAGCACCATGGCCAGCCCTACGACCGCGTGATCGTCAGCGATGCCGGCAAGCCGTTTCAGATTCTCGGTGGTGAGACGCTTGGCTTTGTCGCTCAGTCGATCCGTGCCTCCGACATTCTCTGGGACCGTGTCTGGCAGCTGGAGCGGGAAAACTTCGGTGACCAAAACGGCTACCACTTCGTGCCGGTCACGCACATTGTCGATCCTGAACAGGATCCGAACTGCCTGCATCCAGTCGTGCAGACGGAGGTGTCATCGATCCGCACCGACCTCGACGCCTTCAGCGACCTGGAAATCAACGCCCTCGTTGAGCATGGTTACGAAGTCACCCGCAGCATTCAACGACACCTTGGCGAGCGGGCGCTGAAGAAGCTTTTCGAGGGCCGTCCGTGGGAACCGCTGCCCGGCAGGTCGTCGCTCGCCGAGGCAGTTGGCGACCCCGGCGAAACAGCTGTGCCTGCCGAAGGCGTGAAGAAAACCGCGAGGCTGGCCGGCACAAGCACACCTGTTCGGATTGCCGAGCAGCTCCGCAAGTCGAGTGAGCGACGGGTCTGGACCACGCTGCTCGACTTCCGCGACTGGCCGACCTACCTCTACCTCGTGATCGCGATCATTCTGTTTGTCGTGCTGCCGGTGCGGTTCTACCGCATCCATCGCCATGCCGCCTTGCTCACCAGCGTGATCAACTCCATTGCCGCCGGCGACCCGGACATCCGGCTCGTGCTCGACCTCGTGGAGAGCAACCCGATGGCGGGCTGGAGCCGCTATGAGGTGAAAGAGGCGGCAGAGCCCACGGCGTCCGACTTCAGCGGCGTCGACATCCTCTCGCGGAGCCGGATCCTCGACCTGCGTGAACTCGACTTCTCGTCAGGCGGCACACTTTCCAGCGGACGCCTCCACACCCGCGACCGGATTTCGCTGAAGTTCACCGAGGAGGCCAAGAAAGGCCGACCGCTGGTGCTGCGGAGCTACCTGCCGATCACCAATGTGGAGTTTCGCCATCCGGCCGACCAGCCTCCGGTTGAGGTTCGCAAAGTGAGTGAGGCCGATGTCAACGGCAAACAGCACACGGTCTACGAGTTTCACATCGATCTCTCCAAGCAGCCGGTCGAGACATCGGTCACGATCGAGATCGGGGCCTCGCTGGAGTTTGAGGAGGCGATGCCCGGCCGGATCCCCTACTACCTCGAACAGCAGACCGAGCTGATCACCGTCTGGATGCTCTTCCCCGAGAACCATCCCTACCGCACCTACAAGCTCGTGCGGTATCCGATGGAGGGCGACGCGGCCCCCGAGCCAGTCCCCTCCCGCTACACGATCGACCATCCCTACGGCTCGCTCTTGGGCTGGTCGGCGATCA
>JADHNY010000084.1 GCA_016779265.1 Pirellulales bacterium
CGACCGCCGCAGTGGCGGGGTGATCACGAACGCCGCCGTCATGACTATGACTTCGGGGCCCGAGCGGACCAAGCCGATTACCCGCGGGGCCTGGGTGGCGAGCGTGATCTTCAACGCGCCGCCACCGCCTCCGCCCGCTGATGTGCCGCCGCTTGCGGAGCACCCCGTGGGCGATGAAGCCAATCTGACGCTCCGCGAACGGCTTGCCATGCACCGCGAGCGATCCGACTGCCGGGGCTGCCACGACCGCATCGACCCCTTCGGCTTTGCACTCGAAAACTACGACCCTGTTGGAGCGTGGAGAGACACGTACACCAACGAACGTGAAGTCGATGCCACCGGCTCTCTGTTTCAGACGCTCACCTTTTCCACCCCTGTTGAGTTCAAAGATGCGATCCTGGCAGAAAAAGATCGCTTCACGCAGGCACTCGCCGGGCATCTGCTCGCTTTTGCCCTCGCACGCGAGCTCACCCCTGCCGACCAGCCTGCCATCCGCCGCATCGCTCGCCGTGCTGCGAAGGACGGCTATCACATGCAGACACTCCTGCGAGAGGTGATTCTGAGTACGCCCTTCCGCGAACCCTCGGTTCGACAATCGACTCTGTCCCCAACGGCTGAGGAGGCCCAGCAATGAACGCGACCACACGACGAGGCTTCCTCCGTGGCCTTGGAGGCTCGATGCTCGCCCTCCCATGGCTGGAGAGCCTGGCAGCCGCAGGCACGACCGCGCAGCCGCTGCGAATGGCGCAGTTTTATGTGCCGATTGGAGTGGTGCGGCGAGGCTTCTTTCCCGGTGAAGCCGACCATGTGATTCCCGAGGGCAACCTTGGCAACGTGATGGCCTCGCTGGGCAAGCAAGACCCCACGTTCCGCGTGCAGCCACTCACCGAGCTCACGCCCACGATGCAGCCACTGGCCTCACTTCGAGAGAAGGTCACTCTGATCACCGGCATGGACCGCACCTTCCAGCAGGGAACCGACGTGCATGCCCAGTGCGCCTCCTGCTACCTCAGCAGCGCCAAGCCCTACACCGTCCAAGGCACGGCCTGGCCGCTCGACCGCACGCTCGACCATCTTGTTGCCGACAAAATCGGCGCGGCAACGCCATTCCCCACGCTCGAGTTCAGCTGCAACAGTCACAGAGACAACAAAGAGTCGATCTACTTCGACAACATCTCCTGGTATGGCACGGGCCACCTCGCTCCGTCGATTCGCGACCCCCGCACGATGTATCGCCGGCTGTTCTCCACCGCGGAAGCAGACCGCTTTCGCGACGTCACCAGTCTCGTTCTCGAGGATGCCCGCACCCTGCAGAAACAGCTTGCGACGACAGACCGGCACAAGCTCGCTGAATACTTTGAGGCGATCCGGGCCATTGAGCGGCAGATGGATCGGCTGGAGGCGATGAAGGCGGAGCTGACGACCGTGAAGCTCGACGAGCCAACGGATGCCTATCTCCCCCGTGGTGAATACATCCGGCTGATGGGCGACCTGATGATCGTGGCCCTGCAGTCGGGCCTGACCAACGTGGCCACGTTTATGGTCGGGCCAGAGCGGTGGGACACGCCGTTCCTCTACGAGAGCCTCTTCGATACGCCCCGCAGCCACCATCAGATGTCACACAACCAGACAAAGGCGATCGACGACCTGCTGAAGATCGACCGCTTCCACATGGAACAGTTTGTCTATCTGGCCCAGCGAATGAACGAAATCACGGAAGCCGATGGTTCCACTCTCCTCGACAACACGCTCTTTACCTACGGCTCCGGGCTCGGCGACGGCTCCACCCATCAATACAACGACCTGCCGATTGTGGTCGCCGGTGGCGGCAGCCGCGTCAAAGGCGGCCTGCATATCAACATGCCCGAAGGCACACCCCTGGCAAATCTCTGGCTCTCACAGGCCCGCGCTCTCGGTCTTTCGTGGGGCGAGTTTGCCGACAGCACCGGCACGATCGACGCGTGGCTGAGCTGAACGGGGACGTCGTCGGCCGCCCTGCTGTCACTCGAGCTGCTCTTCAGGCATGATGGTGCCGCACTCGATTTCATTCTGTCGCGAGGACTCCGCATGCTCTGTCGTGTCTGCTTGCCTGCTGCCGCCGTGGTGTTTGCGGCGCTTCTTACCGCCAGTCTTGGCCGACCTGTGATGGCCGTCGAGCCGCCGGTCGACCTGATCTTCGACACCGACATTGGCAATGACGTCGACGATGCGCTCGCCCTCGGCATGATCCATGCACTGCAGTCCCGAGACGAGTGCAACCTGCTCGCAGTGACGATCACCAAAGACTGCCCGCAGGCAGCGGCCTACACCGACGCGGTCAACACGTTCTACAGCCGGGGCAGCACACCGATCGGTCTGGTTCGCAAGGGCGTCACGCCCGACCCCGGCAAGTTCCTGCCACTGGTCGCCAGAGAGAAAAACGGCCGGCCGCTCTACCCGCACGACCTCGACGGCGCCGATGCTCCTGACGCCGTCATGCTGCTGCGAAAGGTGCTGGCCAGCCGTCCGGACAGCTCCGTGGTGATTGCCCAGGTCGGTTTCTCGACCAACCTCGCCCGTCTCCTCGAAACACCGGCCGACGAAATTTCGCCACTGACGGGTCGGGAACTGGCAGCCCAGAAGGTGCGTCTGCTTTCAGTGATGGCCGGCGCCTTTAAGCCCATCAACGGCGGCACCCACCTGGAATACAACGTGGTCCAAGACATTCCATCGGCCCAGAAACTGGCTGCCGAGTGGCCCACAGAAATCCTCTACAGCGGCTTTGAGATCGGCCTCGCCATTCCCTATCCCTCCCGCAGCATCCTTGAAGACTACCGCTGGCAGCCCGAACACATCCTTTCGGAAAGCTACATCGCCTACATGCCGCCGCCCCACAATCGCCCCACCTGGGATCTGACGAGCGTGCTGGCGGTTGTGCGGCCCTCGCATGCCTACTTTGGCCTTTCGCCTCGTGGCCGCGTGACCGTGGAAGACGATGGTGAGACACGATTTGAGGCCGATGATAGTGGCCTCCACCGGTACCTCACCGTCGATGCGACGCAGATCGCCCGCACAACGGAGGCCTTCGTCAACCTCTGCAGCGAGCCTGTCGTGCCCGCTGAATAATCACGCGGTATCGGTGCCCCTCTCATCAAACATCCGTTATTCAGAAGACGTTTTTGCCATGCAGAATCTCTCTCAGTCGGCTCACCATCGGATCGTTCTTGCCTGCGTCATCACCGCGCTGTGTGTTGCCGGCGATGTTGTGAGTGGCCATGCGGCCGAAGCTGGTCCCGAGAACTGGCTCGAGGGCAATGGCAACTTCACGATCGGGCCGGACTACCGGCTTGATCCAGCGCTCACCGACCAGGGCAATCCTCAAGGCCGGCTGTTTGAGTTCTCGATGAAACTCGCCGAGAGCAGCATCTTTCCTGGCACCGACAGCACGCTTGACCCAAACAAAGAAGTCCGCGTCGAACGCAAAATCTTCGTCTACGTGCCGGCCGCCTACGTCGACGGCACCAAGGCCCCGGTGCTGCTCACGCTCGATGGGCCCAGCCGGCTTGATCTCGTCCGCAACGCTCTCGACAACCTGACGATTGAAAAGGATCCGGCTCAGCGGCTGCCCGCATTCATTGCCATCGCGGTGCAAAACGGTGGCGATGACAGCAAGGGGAGCGAGCGTGGGCTGGAATACGACACGATGTCTGACCGCTTCGCCCGCTTCTTGAACGATGAGGTGCTGCCCGCCGTCCTGGCAAACCCTGAGATTCGAGCGGCCTACCCAAAGCTCGCCTTCACCGACGATCCCTGGGGCAAGGGGGTGATGGGCTGCAGTTCGGGCGGTGCGGCGGCGCTGACAGCAGGCTGGTTTCGCCCAGACCTGTTTCGACGGCTCATCACCTACTCAGGCACCTTCGTGGACCAGCAGGATGACGACGCCCCCGAAGAGGCCGACTATCCGCTCGGTGCCTGGGAATACCACTCGAGCATGAAGCTGATCGAAAACAGCGAGAAGAAACCGCTACGAATCTTCACGCACGTCTCTGAGAATGACAACCGGGCCAACGACCCCGAAGAGACTTACCACAACTGGGTGATGGCCAACGAGCGGACCGCAGCGGCGCTTGCCGCCAAAGGCTACGACTACCGCTACGTCTTTAGCCGGGCCTCGCGTCACTGTGACCGCAACGTGTTTGAACACACGCTTGCCGACACGCTGGTCTGGATGTGGCAGGGCTACGACGCAGACTGATTCGGCTGGTCATGCACTCGCAGCCAGCGAGAACTCACAGCAAGCGAACCGTGCAGCGGCCACGTTCCAGCGGAAAACAGGCGATCAGATCGCCAGCGTCTCGGCACCACGTCCCCTCAGTGAGCCGCCTGGGCCCGTCCACTTCGCGGAGATCCGCTGGGGCCTGCCCCTCACGCTCCAGCCGCACTCCAGCTGTGCGAACTGGGCGTCCGGGCTGTCCGGGGATGCGGTCTCCGGGCGTGCGGATGGTGTAACGGCGTGTGGCGAAGGGAGCCGTGAGTTCGATGCAACTGTCAGCACGACGAATCCCGGTCAGCTGACGGGCCGCTTCATAGCGGGCAATCTCGCTCGGCTTCATCCAGAGCAGGTTGTCGTAGCCTTCATGGAGCCGCTGCACAACGGTTTGAAAGATGCGGAAGCCATCCCGCTGACCGTTGCAATAGATACCGGGCCAGTGACAGACCATCACGACTGGCTCTTCACGAGCGATCACCTCAGGCAGTCGACCGCCCAGCAGGTCAGCGGTAATGAACTGATCGGCAGTGCCGATCTCAAGCCCATCCCAGCCACCAAACCAGTCACCGGTGCAGCCAACGACTGAGACCACACACTGCGGGTCGTCACTGTCGAGTCCACGTGCGCGTTGGACCAGCGGCGCGACGCTCCGCTGATCGGTGTAGAGATTGCGGAAGTAGTGGGACAGGCTCACACCGTAGACATCGCGGCAGCTCTCGAGTGTCGCTTCCGCGAGCTGCGGCATCACGCGACTGCCGAACCCGCCCGGTGTGGTGACGCCCTCACACGCCAGCCCTGCATTTTTGAGGATCCGCAAGGCGTAGGCGAGATAGTCAGTCAGCTCGTCGGCGGACTTTCCCACGGAAAAGCCCCAGTTCTCCTGAAAGGCTTCGGTTCGCTCCGGATAGGGCCGACCTGTCTTGGTGTTGATCGCCCAGGTGTGGGTCACCATCTCTGGATGGATGTCCCAGTCGACACTCATGAAATCACGGACAAGATCGAGACTGCTCGTGAGCTGTTGCCTGGTCCAGCCGGGCATGTCGCGATCCACCCAGCCAACCAGGGCAGGGCAGGGCACAATGCTGTACTTGCCTTTGACACCATGCTCGCGACACCACTCACCAAACTCGCGGACAAACGCATCTGGGATTTCACGAGGCAGCTTCCTCCAGTCCTGCTGATAGCGGTCTGGAAACACCTCAGCGAACTGGGGAATCGCGAAGTGCGCGAGGTTCACAAGACAGGTCGAGTCATCAATGATCAGTGAGACGGGCACCCGCGCCTGTGGGTTGAGCACGGTGACCTGCGGGTCTTGCCGCGGACGCTCACCCGCCTCCTGGGCAGCGGCGTGCTGCTGAACGCCGCCACCGCCAGCGAGTGCCACGACACCACCTGCTCCCGTACCAAGCAGGTGCCTCCGAGAAAAACGCTGCACGCATCACCTCCTCAGGCTCAGAATCCGAGACTTGTGCCAGCACGTGCGAGCCCCAGCACGCATGAGACGTCGTCGCGGCCGCAACCATCGCTGCACTACCATACTGCATTGCGACACCCAGTCGATGTTGGCTATCCCTTCCGTCCGGGCTGCACAGACTCCATGAACCCCTCCGCTCGCCGTTTCTGTCTTTCATCCTTTCTCCTGTTGGCCGCCTTCCAAACCTGGCCGCTCGCTCCAAGGCCCCTGCCGGCCTCAGAGCCAGCGGATGAAGAGGCTGCCAGGAACGCAACGTCGCCCCTCGCTGCCAACACTCCGCTCCCAGAAACAGGTCTCGTCTCAGCGGACCTGGCGAGTTTTGATGAGCTGATGCGGTCATTTCTGCAGGAGCACGAGATTCCAGGAGCGGCCCTGGCAGTCGCCAAGGAGGGCCGCGTTGTCTATGCCCGTGGCTTCGGCTACGCCGATCGCGAGCGACAGCAGCCTGTCGAGCCACACGCACTCTTTCGCATCGCCAGCGTTTCCAAGCCGATCACCGCGATGGCTGTGCTGAGGCTGGTGGATCAAGGCGTGCTCACCCTCGATCAGCCAGTGCTCGAACTCCTCCCACACCAGGCCCACCTCCCAGAAGGCCGCTCGCAGGATCCTCGCCTCAGCGACATCACGATCCGTCATCTGCTTCAGCACACCGCCGGCTGGGACCGTGACGTCTCGATTGACCCAATGTTTCATTCGCTGGAAATCGCCTCAGCCCTCGGCACGCCCCCGCCGGCCACTCCTGATAACATCGTGCAGTTCATGCTGGGCTGGCCACTCGACTTCGCCCCCGGTGATCGACATGCCTACTCGAACTTTGGCTACTGTCTTCTCGGCCGAGTGATCGAGCAGGTCAGTGGCATGGGCTACGAGCAGTACGTCCGTGAGCAGCTCCTTGCTCCGCTGGGCATCAGCTCCATGCAGGTCGGCCAGACGCTCGAGAGCCAGCAGGCTCCCGGAGAAGTGCGGTATGACCTGCCTCGCGAACGCTTTGCCTTTGGTGTCACCGGCGATCAGCTGGGGCGTCGAGTGCCGCGTCCTTATGGGGCCTGGTCCCTGGAAGCAATGGACTCGCATGGCGGCTGGATCGCCTCCGCAATCGACCTCGTGCGTTTTGGCTCCGCTGTCGACCGCTGGCAGGATTCCCATCTGCTCTCGGCCGAAAGCATCGCCGCCATGGTTGCTCGACCAGAAGGCTCCGCGGGCCATGAAGAGGATGGCTCAGGGAAGCCGGTGTATTACGGCCTCGGCTGGATGGTCCGCCATGTTGACGATGAGGGCGGTCTTAACCTGTGGCACAACGGCCGCTTCGACGGAGCCTCGTCGCTCTTAGTGCTCCGCCATGACGGGCTCTGCTGGGCGGCCTTGTTCAACACCTCTGCCACGCCGGATGGCCAGGCTCCTGCCGGCAAACTCGACTCGCTGCTGCACCGCGCAGCAAACGCAGTTGAGCACTGGCCTGAGCACGATCTCTCAGCTCAGGACTGAGGCTGCCCGTTACTCCGCTTCGGACGCCAGATCGCAAGGGCGAGTGTCAGCCCCACAAGCACGCCCGCGACACATGCAGCCTGGAGGTCCGACACCCGGCCGAAGAAGTGTCCGAGCGCCAACAGCGACACCACTGCAGCTGTCCCGCAGCCGACCACCACTTCACGCAGCTGCTCGTCACGCGTCCGCCAGCCCAGCCCAGCGGTAGCCACCGCAAAGGGCAACGTCCCCAAGCCACCCTTGAGCCAGCCGCCGAGCACGATCAGCACTCCGGTCGCCAGCAGTGCCACAGACACCGCCGCCGCAACACCGCGAGAGGATTGCCGCCTCGGCACCGCCTGCCACACGGCTGCAGTCACGACAGCCCAGGCGAAGAGGTGGAGCCAGTCCGGCTCGCCCCGCAGGTAGACCGAACCCCAGATGAGCACCCAGCCACACAGCACAGACGCCAGCAGCCGCAGGCAGCCCTCAACACCGAGCATCACAGCAGGTGCGGCCCGTGGTCGCAGGCTTGCCAGCACAGCCTCGAGCATACAGGCGGCCGGAAAGACGATCAGCAGAAACCTGTCCATGCCGCTGCGGGGCGGCACCCGAGGCAGGAGCAGGGCGACGTTGCCAAACGCAAAGCCCACGGCAACCAGCCCAGCAGCGGCGACCGCGAGTACCGCAATCGCCGCTGCCCAGGCTCTGATCACTTCTTCACACCAGCGCAGTCGATGATGATCACTGCCTCATCGCCGATGTTGCCGATCGCCTGCGGATCGAAGTCGAAGTCACTTCGCTTGAGGCGGAGCTCGGTGCCGAAGCCCACCCGCTTCGCGCCCATCTTTTCGACCTCTTCGCCACCCATGAACGGGAAGGTGATTTCCTTGGTAACGCCATGCATCGTGAAGTTGCCTGTCACCTCATAGCCACCGTCAACCGGCTTGACCTTTGTGCTCTCAAACTCAATGGTGGGAAACTGCTTTGTGTCGAAATAGTCGGGCTGCCGGAGATGCTCATCCCGCTTCTCATTGGCGGTGTCGACGCTGTCGACATTGATCGTCAGCTGGAAGGTCGACTTCGCGGGATCGTCACGGTCGAGGCTGAAGCTGCCAGAGACATCGTTGAAGCGGCCGTGAATCCAACTGATATCAAGAAAACGAGCTTTGAAACTCACCGACGAGTGCACGAGGTCATACTCATACACGTCAGCCGCCTGGCCGACAGAACCAGCAGTCATAACCGTCACGGCGAGAACCGCCCCAAAGATGCAACGCATGCGTGAACTCCTGAAGTGGTGGGCGCCCACCCTCAACCACACCAACTGGCATCTGGAGGCCCCCGGATGGCGACGATGATACCCGATGCACGGCGGCTCGTTCTCGCGAGCCTTTTCGCTCTCTGGTGGTGCCTCCCAAGAGCAGACGCCGACACGATTTCCGCCTACACCTACACGCATGCCGGTGTGGACGGAGTTCCGAGCCTCGCCTCAAAGGTTCCTGCGGGCGTGGGGGATGTGTTCTTAAAGGCCATCGACATCGCCCCGGACGGATCGGTGCTCCCCAAGATCAGTGGCGGCAACTTCTATCCCGCAGCCTGGCCAACAGGCTCACCGTCACCACAGTTTACGGCGATGATCAACGCTGACCCCACCCTCGACTGGACAACCGCCAACCCAGCGACTGCGCTGACCACTGCGCTCACCTCCAATAACTGGACGCAGGACTACAACGCAGGAATCACCGTCGACGCCGAGTTTGCGACTGAGATTCAGACCTTTCCCCAAAACTGGGTGACGGCGATGACCGACCTGCGATCGCTCGCCAATGGTGCAGGCCAAGGCTTCAGCCTGTATCTCTCGCCGAAGTATCTCGACGCGTCTCGCTACACCAGCGCCGCTACCAACGCCACAACACTCGCAGGCATTCTCGGCACAGCTCCCTCGGGCGTGGCCAACGCCGTCCTCTTTCCCACCTACGCAGACAACGCATCCAACATCGATGCCGCCACGCTCAACGCAGCGACCACAGCAGTCGCTGGCCACAGCCTCACACACCGCTGGATCTACAATCTCAGCCAGTCTGAGTCGGTGTTCGCTGAGGCGATGCAGCGAGCCTCCGCCGCCGACAGCCAGGCCTCATCCGCGGCGGACGGCCCGGTCGTCTACGCCTACGAAGACAACCAAGCCGTCACGGCAACCATGACCGCCAACTTCAATACGCTCTCGGTGACACTCGCCGTTCCCGAGCCAGCGACCACCGCACTCCTCGTTTCGGCATCGCTGGGGATCGCGATGTTCCGCCTGCTGCCGAGCATCCGTCGACGCGGCCACCGCGTCAGTTGACAATGTTGCGAAGTGGAAGGCCGAGCAGGGCACGGCGACAGGCTTCGGTGCCCTTGGTCCGCATGTCGAGAAGGCCCTCGACGGAATAGAAGGCGGCGTGCGGATTGATGATCAGTCGCTCATACGCCGGATGCCCAGGATCCCGCCAGGCGACCAGCAGCGGGTTGTCATCGGCTGGTGGCTCTCCCACGAGCACGTCGATGGCCGCGCCCGCGAGCTGCCCCCGTGCGAGTGCGTCGGGCAGGGCCACCGTGTCGACCACACCTCCACGCGCCGTGTTCACCAGAAACGCTCCCTCAGGCAGCCAGTGCAGCGACTCGGCGTTGACGAGGTGTGTGGTCTCATCTGTGAGGGGGCAGTGCGTGCTGAGCACCGAGCTCGTCTTGAAGAGTTCCTCAACTGATTCGTAGCGTGTGATGCCGAGTGCCTTGTCGTAGCCGTCAGCCTTGTAGGGATCATAGAAGCCGACACGCATGCCGAGGGCCTTGGCCCGCAACGCGACCGCCGTGCCAATCCGGCCCAGGCCCACGATGCCCAGCTGCTGATCACGCAGCCGATGAATCGGTCCGGCAACGGCATACATCCAGGGATCGGGGCGGTTCCGCAGCCGCACGTTGTAGAGGTTCACGCCACGAACCAGCGCGAGCATCATGCCAATCGCTGAATCAGCAACCTCCTCGGTGCCGTAGTCGGGCACATTCGCAACGGCGATCCCTCGCGATCGGGCGTAGACATGGTCAACATTGTCGATCCCCGCCCCGCACCGCACGATCAGTCTGCAGCACTCAAGTCGATCAATCGTTTGTTTAGTCACTGAGAGGTTGTGATACATCATGATCGCCGCGGCATCTTCAATCCGCCCGATCAGATCGTCCTCGCTGTATCCATCGAGAGCCTCCACCTCAGCAACACCTTCCAGGCCACGTCGCTCTGCCTCTAACTCGTCGTTGAGAAAATCGGTGATCACGACACGGTGCATCGGCGGCTCCTGAAAGGCGGACGGCTCTAGGCGAGTGCTGAGCCGGATGCCACGATGGTACCTGTTCTTACCGAGAAACTGCGTTCCCCACCCCTGAATCCACGAGTTCCTGATGCCCCTCTCTCCTGGTGACCTGCTGCGGCTCAAGCGATGGAACACGCCCACGATCTACAACGGCTGGGAGCAGATCACCGCACACGACGTAGCCAACGCAGGCTGGAATCCGGAGGAAACCCGCGACTTCATGCCGCAGATGGGGCCGATGGTGGGACGAGCGGTGACGCTCGTGATCGAGCCCTCAGAGGCCTCGCACAAGAGCCGGCAGGATGCCTGGAATGCCTACCGACAGTATGTGGCAGCTGCCGAAGGCCCAACGATCGTCGTCGTCCAAGACCTCGACCGTCCTCAGGTCGTTGGCTCATTCTGGGGTGAGGTGAATGCCAACGTGCACCGGGCCCTCGGCTGCGTGGGCACGATCACTGACGGAGCCGTCCGTGACCTCGACGAGATGACCAATGCTGGCTTCAAAGCGATCGCCCGACGGCTCTGCGTCGGCCACGCTCATGTAGCCCCCGTTCGATGGGGCGAGACGGTGACGGTCTTCGGTCGGGAGGTCATGCCGGGCCAGCTGATCCATGCCGACAAGCACGGCTTCCTCGCCATTCCACCAGAAGACGAAGAGCAGCTCCTCGAGGCCGCCTCCTTCATGGATGCCAACGAATGCGAGACGATCATCGCCGCCGCTCGCGAGACTGCCGGCCTCAGCCGCGCCGAAATTGTCGCGAGACTCAATGCCGCCTCACAGCAGTTTGCCGATGCGGCACAGCGGCGCTTCAAGCGAAAGGGGGAGTGGTGAAGGCCGTCGGCGTTGCAGAAGGAGCCGTCTGTGCCGCTGGTCTCCTGCTCAACAACGTGGCCGACGCACGCGATACGCGTGCCTCGCACGACCGAGAGCGACTCCACCTTCGCTCTTGGCAGCAGTGCTCGTTCATCGAAGTTGTCTACGGGAAGCATCATCAGGAGCGCCCCTAACAAACGCTGTGCTGTGGTCGCCTTCAACCCAAAGATCGAGCCATGACGCGTGACGAGATGACCGTTGATGAGAAACCACTGGCGGAGGCCGGGGTGCCGGAGGTACTGCTGAAACTGGCCGGGCGGCTGGTGGCAGCGGCAGGAGCGGCCGGGCTTTCAAAGGCGGAGATACTGCCGAGGGTTCGAGTTGTGGCGGCTGATCCGGAGGAGCACCTGGAGGATCCGCACTTTGGCCGGCTGGCGCAGGCGATGGTGGCTCAAGCGAAACGCGACAGGACGGCGGAGCTTGCCACTCGGAAAATCGAGGCTCCCTGGCTGCAGTGGGGCAGCGACATCGATCCCAAGGCAGTCGCGCAGATGCAGGCTGCGATGCGACTGCCGGTGGCGGCGGCGGGCGCCCTGATGCCCGATGCTCATGTCGGCTACGGCCTGCCGATCGGCGGTGTGCTCGCAACCGAGAATGCCGTGGTGCCCTATGCCGTGGGCGTCGACATCGCCTGCCGGATGAAGCTGACCGTCTTTGATGCCCCAGTGAGCTGGCTCGACAGCCGCAGCGATCTCCTGGCCACGGCAATCGAAAATGAAACCCGCTTTGGAATAGGTGCCGAGTTTCGCCCGACAAAAAAAGGGGGAACAACACCGCCGCGTGAGCATGCGGTGCTCGATGACAACTGGGATGTGTCGCCCGTGACCAAGGCCAACCGCGACAAAGCCTGGCGGCAGCTGGGTACCAGCGGCAGCGGCAATCACTTTGTCGAGTTTGGCTCGCTCGAAGTCGGTGAGACGCAGGCGGCTGCTCTGGGGCTCGCTGCAGGCGGAACGTATCTGGCGCTGCTCTCGCACTCCGGCTCCCGAGGCACCGGAGCCGCGGTCTGCAACCACTACTCCAGGCTGGCCATGACCAAACGCAAGGGCCTGCCGAAAGAGCTTACGCATCTGGCCTGGCTCTCGCTCGACGAGGCAGAGGGCCAGGAGTATTGGAAGGCGATGCAGCTAATGGGCCGCTATGCCGCGGCCAACCACGCGGTGATCCATCGGCATGTGGCCCAGGCCCTGGGTCTCCAGACGATCAGCACCGTGGAAAACCACCACAACTTCGCCTGGGAAGAGGAGCACATGATCGACGGGCAACCCAAACGCGTGGTTGTGCACCGCAAGGGGGCCACGCCGGCCGGCGAAGGCATGCTCGGGATCATTCCCGGCTCGATGGCGAGCCCGGGCTACGTGGTTCGCGGCCGCGGCAAGCCCGAGTCACTGCTCTCGGCAAGCCATGGCGCCGGCCGCCGCATGAGCCGCACGCAGGCCCGCCGCACCTACCGCTGGGCTCATGTGAAGCAGCTGCTCGCCGACCGCGGCGTGCGGCTACTCAGCGCCGGCATCGATGAGGTGCCCTACGCCTACAAAGACATCACCGAAGTGATGGCGGCCCAAGGCGATCTCGTGGATGTGCTCGGCAGCTTTCAGCCGCGACTGGTGAAGATGGCTCCCGAAGGCGAGCGACCAGAGGACTGACATGCGACTCGACCCTGTGCACGTTTTCATCTCAGGACGGACATGATGATCCCCACACGCTCCCTTGCATCCACCATGCTGTGATTGCACGGCCGCTTGAGTCTTTGCGTTGCAAGCTCCGAGGCTCACATCGTCTCTGGCATGAATGTGGGCATCACAACGCCGCTGGGGGGCTGCCATTGCCCGCGAACTTGGGCGACATGCAGCTCGCAGTTGCGAGCACCGAAGCCGTAGAGCTCGCGAACGAGTTCGCCAGCCTCGACCGGCACGAGCCACACCGGACAGCCACCGCGGTGGTGGTTGAGTTCACAGCGGATGAGGGCAGCGGCGTCTTGCTGCGTTCGCATCACACCTGGGCCAAGCATCGTACTGCCGGGGTGTTTAACTGACACAAGAAAGCCGTCGATGGCCTTCCCGTCTTCGGATTCGATCACCGAGACATGCCAGATGCCCGCCGCGTTGGTGAGAAAACTCTGATGGTCGCCGGGCCGTTCGATGTGGGCGAGTTCCCGTTCGAGTGCGACGATGGATTCCAGATCCGCTGCGGTCGCCTCGCGAACCCGTTCGCTGCCGGCCACGCCCTCAAGCGGCAGGCCCTCAGCCGGCACGCTCAGCAGCATGTCTTGAAACGTCATCCGAGGCACAAAGCCCGCCCGGGTGTAGAGCGAAAACGAGTCCAGGTTCATGGCACTGGAGACGAGCCGGGTTGGCTTGCCGGCGGCATCGGCTAGGTCGGTGATGTGCCTGAGGAGCCGACGGGCAATCCCCTTCCCGAAATGCGAGGGATGCACGTTCATGATGCCCAGCGACATGTGGGTCGGCCGGGGGTGATAAAAGCAGGAGCCTGCGATCGTGCCTGCCCCCTCCTCAACCGCAAGCATGCAGCAGCCCGGGTCAAGCGATTCATAGACCTCGCAAAACAACCGCGTGGCCTCGGCGGGCCCAGTGAAAATCGCTGGCCGCCCGTGCGACTCATACCAGGCGTTGGTGGAGTTGCGGATCAGGGCGACGACCTCGTCCCAATCCCCGGCTTCCATCGTTCGCAATGTGTAGGCCATGCGTTCGCTCGTCATTCAACAACAACTCGTCGTCACCGCACCTTCACCAAGGCAGCATGCTGCACACCAGCTCGGCGGACAACAACTCTGTGCACACCATCTGCCTACAAACACGACACACGCGAAAACACCCCCGCATTGCCAGATGACACGCCGGCGAGAGTCGGCCCTTCCTTATTCTCCCACCCGCACGAGTTTCATGATTCGGCCGGAAACGTTCCAGTCTTGCACGTAGAGGTTGCCGTCGGCGTCCCAGAAGGAGCCGTGTGTGCCGCTGAAGATACCCTCCTGCCACTGGTCCTGGGGCACGTTAAAACTCCGCCCCTTTTCCGAGTCGGGATTGTGGCCGAGCACCGCCATGATCGTGTTGTTTTTGTTGAGAATCACCACGCGGCCATGCAGATCAGGCACCGACACATAGTCACCCTGAATCGCAACTGAGGTGGGCATACCCAGTCCGGTGATCACCTCTTCGAGAAAGGTGCCATCGAGGTCGTAGTGCAGCAGCCGGCCCTTCGGCTGATGATTTCGGTCGCAGATCAGCAGCCGTGGTGGGTCGTAACGGTTGTCGAGCGTCATCCCGTGGGCCGTGTTGAACTCCCGCATGCCATTGCCCTTGGTGCCGAAGTGCGAGAGGTAGGTGCCGTCTTTGGCGTAACGGAAGATGTGGTTGCTGGCATAGCCGTCGGAGAGATAGATCTCGCCATTGGGAGCCACCGTGATCGCCGTCGGGGCCCACTTGGCGATCTCGAGTCCACACTCCTCTTTGCTGGGAATGCCCAGTTT
>JADHNY010000085.1 GCA_016779265.1 Pirellulales bacterium
CAGGCACCGACACATAGTCGCCCTGAATCGCAACTGAGGTGGGCATACCCAGTCCGGTGATCACCTCCTCGATGAAGGTGCCATCGAGGTCGTAGTGCAGCAGCCGGCCCTTCGGCTGATGATTGCGGTCGCAGATCAGCAGCCGTGGCGGATCGTAACGGGTGTCGAGCGTCATCCCGTGGGCCGTGTTGAACTCCCGCATCCCATTGCCCTTGGTGCCGAAGTGCGAGAGGTAGGTGCCATCTTTGGCGTAGCGGAAGATATGGTTGCTGGCATAGCCGTCGGAGAGATAGATCTCGCCATTGGGAGCCACCGTGATCGCCGTCGGGGCCCACTTGGCGATCTCGAGTCCACACTCCTCTTTGCTGGGAATGCCCAGTTTGAGAATGACTGCGCCACTCTCTGCGTCGATCTTGATGCCTTCGCCGGCAGCGTTGCGAGCCCCATAGATAAAGTCGCGGCCCTCTTCGTTGCGGATCTCCATGTCATGCAGGCTGGTGTAGTCATCACCAAGATGCCGACGGACGAGCTGGCCATCTGGCGAGAACACGAAAATCCCAATGTTGGAACTCGTGTAGACCTGCCCCTTGCTGTCGACGACCACACTGCCATGGGTCGGCCCGATCTGCGACTTTCCTTCCGCATCCAGCCCCCATCCGGGCACGGTGTCGAAAGTCATAATCCCGCAGCCCATCCGCACTGCATCAGCGGCTTCTGTCACCGAGCACGTGGCCGCCACCACCAGACCGATTGCAAGTGCAGCAAAACGCTTCATCCCAGCATCTCCTCAAGGCTTTGATCACAGGCCGCGGGGAGCACCCAGTGCACACTCGAACCCGCGTGTACCCTCCCCACGAGCATGCAGTCTCACACAGGAAAGCTCGCAGATTCAAGCCACTCAGTCTTAGCGACGCAGTGGGTTGCTGGCGTCGGTGGCGGGGTTTGGCAGCGGCTCGGTGGTGGAATCAACACCAGGAGCCGTGTCAGCAGGTTCGGGCGACTCATTTGAACGCTCAATCCCATCATCGGCAGGCTTCGGGTCTGGAGCGACCACCTCCTCCACATCGGCCCTGGAGAGCTGTGAAAAGCTCCAGCCACCCACCGCCTGCTCAAGCCCCGCGAGGGCTTGCCTGAGATCGGCCTCGAGCCGATGCCGCCCCAGCTCGTACCGCAGTACCTGCCGCCAGTTGTCAAGCAGCTGCAGGAAGTCCACATCGCCGACGTTGTAGGCTTCGATCGACACCTCGAGCGTCTGCCGAGCCTTGGGCAGGATGTCTGTGTCGAACAGCCGCAGCATCTCCTCGCGGCTTGCGGCAGTGCTCACGAGTTCCGTCACCTCCTCAAGCGTTGCCGCACGAAGCGAGTCATACCGCCGGGCCGACGCCATCGCTCCCGCCTCCGCCGACCGCACCTGGGCATCGAGCCGCCGACGGTAGATCGGCAGATTCACACCCGCAGTGAGCAACACGGCATCCTGCCCGTTTGAGCTTGGAGCCAAGCCCGCATCAGCCACGTCGATCCAGGCGAAGCCCAGTGTTACATCCGGGCGGTAGTCGAGCCGTGCGAGCTCCACCGCTCGGCGATCGCGTGTTACACGAGCCAGGGCCTCATGAAGTTCAGGGCGGGCGGCCACAGCTTGGCCTTGGAGCGTTGTCAGATCCTCACCAAGCGCTGCAGGTGAGAGCTCAGCCTCTGCCTCCATCCGGGTCTGCGGAGACACATTCAGCAGCCGAGCGAGCCGTGCCTGCTCTGTGACTTTCCGCTGCCGCAGATCGATCAGGCTGTTGTCGATTCCTGAGATCTCAAGATCAGCCCGCAACACATCCTGAAGGCTCGCCTGCCCGGTCTGATACCGGGTGTCGGCCACGGTGCGGAGCTGGAGCAGCAACGCCCGCTCTTCTTCAGTGACTTCGATCGCCCGCTGCACATAGAAGAGCTCGTAGTAGACCTTCTTCACGCCCGTTGCCGTCGCCAGCGTGGCCGCCACCAGTTCCGCCCTCGCCGAGTTGACCTCCGCCTGAGCGACCGCCCCGCGGGCATCGAGTTTGCCAAACCAGGGAAACTTCTGATTGGCATTGAGGATGAACTGAAACTCACCAGCCGCGGTCTGCACGGGAGCCGGCTGGGCAACCGTGGTGAGATTCGGGTCAGGAAGACTGGCGGCAACCGTCACCTGAGAACTCCTTGCCGCCACCTCCTGTCGCGCCGCCTGCACATCTGGATTGTTGGCTAAGGCAACGTCGACATACTCCTCGACTGCATGCGGTCCTTCGAGAGCTGGATCCGCAAGCAGCATCTCACTCGCTGCCGCATCATGCACCGCCACAACATGCTCACCCGGCATCGGCAGTTCACCAGCCAGATGAGCAATATCGCCACCACCCCAGCGGTCACTGCGACAGCCGCAAGCTACTGCAAACAGGATGCACAGACTGAGCCAGCCACCCAGCCTGCGGGCTGCGTCGGTTGCAGTTTCATCGGACTGAACACATCGGTGGCACATCGCTGATCACAGCAAGGCCGCACGGCCTTTAGTCTTTTGCCTTCTTTGCGAGCGTTTCGGCGTAGAACGAATCGACGAGATCGAGATGAGCTTCCGGTGCCTTTGCCATCTTGTCGAAACAGGGCGGGCAGCAGACAAACACCACACGTCCATCCACGATCTTCCAGCTGGCATCCTCAGGCAGTGGATTCTTCATCACCGGGCAGCGTTGCTGAGCCGTGAACGTGTTGGCATGAATCGTGGCCCAGTGCTCCGGATTGATCTGTTTGTTGAGGCAGGCTTTGCAGCAAAGGAAGAGCTCCTGCTTCTGCTCGCCAACCACCACCCGCACCGGCGGACCGTGCTCGCCAAGTGCCACACCAGAGACCGGACAGATCTTTTGGACGGCAGCATGCAGCTGCTCCTGCTCAGTGGGCTCTTCGGCATGCAGCGATCCAGTGGCCGCAAGCACACCGATCGCCATCGACAGCATCAGAAAAAAACGTTTCATGGGAGATTCTCCGAGAGAAACCTGGCATCCATTCAGGAAACAGACACCTCCACCAGTCCGCCCGGCGGAGGAAGATAGGAACTTGAGGCAAACGGCTCAAGGCTGGTCTGGGGCGGCGTGGCGTCCCCCACAGGCAGGCCGCGGTGAACGCGGAGTTCGAGATACCCGCAGTAAATCGTGGGCACGACGAAGGTCGTAAACGGCTCGATGAGCATCCCGCCAAACACGGGCCAGGCCATGGCCCGCGCTACGTCGCTCCCGCGGCCCGTCGAGAGCAACACCGGCAGCAGTGCCGCCAGCGTGGTGATGGTGGTCATCACGCAGGGTCGAATCCGCTTGAGCCCTGCCTGATAGACCTCCTCGCGAAGCTCAGGGATCGTCATCAGCCCGCGGCCACGCAGCCGCTCATGAATGAAGCTCGCCATCACGATGCCGTCGTCAGCAGCAAGCCCCGCCAGCGCAATGAAGCCCACCCAGACAGCGGTATTGAGTTCGATCCCGTTGAGAGCGATGGCGATCATGCCGCCAGCACATGCGATCGGGATTCCGGAGAAGACCACCAGCGACACGGGCAGACTGCGGAAGTGCAGGTAGTGCAACAGAAGGTTAATCAGAAACACCGAAGGCAGAATCCACATCAGCCGCTGGTTCGCTTCCACCTGGTTTTGAAACGATCCCACCAGCTCAAGTTCAAAGCTGCCCTCCGGCAAGCCGAGGCTGCCGTCATCCCGCGCTGCATCGAGACTGTCTTCAACCGCCGCAACAGTCTCCAATGCCCCGTTCCCCGCAGGGCTAAACATCACATGCGCAACGAGCCGTGAGTTTTCACTGCTGATCGCGCCCGGCCCCCAGGTCGTGGTCACACTCGCAAGCCGCTCCAGAGGCACCACCTCTCCCGTCGGCGTCACCACAGGAACCCGAGGGAGCTCCTCAATCTGCTCGCGGACATTCCGAGCGAAGCGAACCTGAATCGGATAGCGTTCGCGACCTTCCACAGTCGTGGTGACGGCGAGCCCCCCGAGCCCCGCAGCCACAACCTCATTGACCATTCTCGTAGTCATGCCGTAGCGAGCGGCCTCTTCACGATCGACCTCAAACTCACAGTACGGCTTTCCCATCACGATGTCGGGATTCACCGAGCCCGCATTCACCGCCGGCGTTCGTCGGAGCACCTCCGCCACAGCAAGGCTCGCCTCCGAGAGCCCTTCGAGTGAGTCACCGTAGATCCTCACAGCCATTGAAGCCTTGATCCCTGCCTGCAGCATCACGACACGGCCTTCAATCGGCTGCAGCGGCGAAGCCGGTGTCACGCCCGGCAACGTGGCCACGGCGTTGATCTCACTCCAGATGTCTGTCGCGGTGACCCCCGGACGCCACGTCTCGCGCGGCGTGAGCATCACATAGGTCTCGATCATGGCCGCGGGCGCGGGATCGAGGGCCGAATCGATCCGGCCGATCTTGCCAAGCACATTGGCCACCTCGGGGATCTCACGAATCAACGCGTCCTGCGTCTGCAATACCTCCATCGCCTGGTTAAAACTCGCGGCCGGATAGAGGCTCGGCATGTAGAACCAACTGCCTTCATCAAGGGCAATCCAGTCGTCGCTCGGCAGACCAGTGAACGTGTGCTTGGCATCTACATAGCCGGGCACATCGTTGAGCTCGGCGCCGCACCACCTCGCCAGCCGCTCCACAGGTGTGAGGACAGTAGGCAGGCCTATCCAAGCCCCCATTCCAAGCACGACGATCATCGCAGGCAGGGAAAGCATCACCGCTTTGTGATGCAGCGCGAGCCTGAGCCGCCCCGCATAGAGCCAGCGAGTCAGACGGCTGGCGGGGTTTGCATCCATCGGTGTGAGCCGTTCGCTCGCAAGCCGCCAGCCGAACAGACTGCCAGCAGCCCCAACCGCCACTGCGACAGGTACTCGCGGCCAGCCGTGGCTCACCAGCCAGTCTCCCCAGACAACCCCCGCTACCATGGCTGCAGCCAGCCCAAGCAGACTGCCAGCGACCAGCCCTCGCAGCGGCGACCTGCTGGGATTTCGTAGAAACGTCCGCGCGAGTGCTGGCACCACCGTCACCGCCACGATCAGGCTCGCGAGGAGCGCAAAGGTCTTTGTCCACGCCAGGGGGGTGAAGAGCTTTGCATCCCGACCTGTCAGAAAAAACACCGGGAGGAAGCTGACAACCGTCGTTGCCACCGCTGTCATCACTGCCGGCACCACCTCGCTGGCCGCTCGCCGGATCACTGTGAGCCGCTGTTCTAAGGAGACACCGGCTTCGCTGGCTTCCGCCCGCCGCTCAAACTCCGCCAGCGCGTCGTAGACGTTCTCCAGCACAATGATGCCCATATCGACCATCGTGCCGATCGCAATCGCGATACCCGCGAGTGACATGATGTTGGCATCGACGCCAAAAAGCTTCATCGCCGCAAAGGCCATCAGCACCGCCAATGGAAGCGTCACCGCAATGACCAGACTCGACTGTAGGTGCAGGAGGAACAGCACCACGACCACGATCGTGATCGCCGTCTCCTCAGCAAGCGCTTCGCTGAGAGTGTGAATCGTCTCATCGATCAAGCCGGTGCGGTCATAGATCGGCACGATTCGAAGGCCATCGAGTTCTGGTTCGAGGGAATCGATCTTCTCTTTGACCCGCTGGATCACATCACGGGGATTTGCCCCATACCTCATGATCACCACACCGCCAACGGCCTCACGACCGTTGAGATCGAGGGCACCACGGCGAAAGGCGGGCCCTTCCTGCACGGTTGCCAGATCGCGAACGCGGAGCGGAATGCCGTCGCGAGTGGTAATGACCGTCTGTTCAATCTGCTCACGCGTCTCGGCAGCCGTTCGCTCAGAACCGATAAAGCCACGGCCGCGAACAATGAACTCCATCCCACCGGTCTCAACGGTCTTCGCACCAACATCAATGTTGGCATCGCGAACCGCTCCGATCACCGTTGAGAGCGGCACGCCGTGATACCGCAGCTCGTCCGGATCCACCTCCACCTGGTATTCCCGCACGTAGCCACCAATGGAGGCAACCTCCGCGACGCCCTCAACAGATTCCAGGGCGTAGCGGATGAAGAAATCCTGACGCGACCGCAGCTCTGCAAGGTCTGTCGGCCCGTCTGGCTCGAGCACGTAGAGCAGCACCTGCCCCAGCGCCGTTGCATCGGGAGCAAGCTGCGGCACAACGCCCTCGGGAAGCGCTCCCGACACCGTTGAGAGCTGCTCAGCCACGCGGGAACGAGCCCAGTAGAAGTCAACGCTGTCCGCAAACGTCACCTGTACGAAGCTGAAGCCAAACATGCTGCGGCCGCGAACACTCTTCGCACCAGGTACCGCCTGAAACGCAACGGACAGCGGATAGGTGACCTGATCCTCCATGTCCTTCGGCGAACGGCCTGGCCACTCGGTCAGGATGATCACCTGGTTTTCACCGACGTCCGGGATCGCATCGAGGGGTACCGTCTGCGTGGCATGCCAGCCGTAGGCCGCGATCCCCACCGCAGCCAGCAGCACGATCAGTCGTTCGCGAAGACAGAACCTGAGCACGGCATCGATCACGGCTGAACCTCCTTCAGCAGAGGCAGCTCTGGCGGCGGGAGAGCGGGAACCGGGGGTGGCTCAGGAGCAGACCGTACAGGCAAGGCAAGCGGCTTGGGCTGCTCATCCGTTGGCACCACGCCATCCTCAGGAACGGCAAGCCGCATCGGCCCACGTGGCAGAGGAGGCACTCCTCGCATCGGCTGTGACGTGACACCTGAATCCGCCGGGCTCTCGTCGTCATCGACCACAAGCGTCATCGGGCCGATTGGCGGCAGTGTTGTGAGCAAGGGCTGCACCGCTGCAGCGGGAGGCTGCCACCGCTCAGGATCGATCAGCGATGGGTTGCCCAGAAGCTGCATCTGCGAGTCGATCAGGAAGTTGCCACGCCGGGCCACCTGTTCGCCGGCAGTGAGCCCATCCCGCACCACGACTTCATCGTTGACGGTCGCGCCGAGCGATACTGGACGCAACTCAAATCGACCAGGCTCAGTCTCCACGTAGACCACGCTGTTCGATCCTGCCATCAGCACAGCATCGCGGGGAATGACGATCACTTCTGGAATCACGGCAGGATCGTCGGTGAAGCCGAGCGATGACGCAGGCACAAGCGGAACGCCACAGATCGGACAGCTGCCCGGAGCGTCTGCAATCACCTGAGGATGCCGCGGACTGATCCAGCGGCCGGCGAGATCAGGATCGTAGCGGCTCCCGTGTTCCCCAAGCTGCAGCTGAATCGTGGCTTTGGCATAGTCGCCAAGCCGTAGCCGGCCATCGGTGTTGGGCATCACCACTCGCACTCCCACCGTCTGCGTCTGCGGGTTCACCACGGGGTCGATGAACGACACCCGGCCTGCAAACACCTCTCCGGGGAGCGACTGCACCTCAGCCTCGACCCGCGCACCGTAGTGCACCAGGGCAGCATCCTCAGGAAACAGATCGAGGATGAGCCACAGTGACGAGAGGTCAGCGAGCTGAGAGATCACATCACCTTCGCGAACATACTGCCCCTCGACGGCCATCTTGCCGACCACCGTGCCACTGATGGGAGCCATCAGCTTCAGCCGACTGTCTGCCACGCCAGCCTCCTCAAGAGCATCGATCTGGGGAGCAGTGACTCCCATCTCAATCAGCCGCTGACGACTGCTGGCATACAGCTTGGCGTTGGCCTCCGCCACACGCGGAAGCGACGAGCCGCCACCATCAACGAGTGCCTTGCGGGCTAACAACAGCTCCGTTTGGGCGGAGTAGAGCGAGGGGGAGTAGACCACGGCCAGCGTGTCGCCGGCAGTCACGTTCACTCCTGTGTAGTCGGCGAAGAGCCGCTCAATTCGGCCATCGACATAGGACGTCAACGACTTCATGCCGCCTTCGTCATGATCGAGTCGGCCCACGCTGCGAACCTGCTGCATTCGCGGAAGGGCCTTCGCCGTCACCGTCTCGATGCCAGCCACGCGGCGGGCTGCTGCCTCGATCGTGACCGAGCGACCATCGCCATGACTGCCTCCGGCTGCGGCCGGCACCAGCTCCATGCCACACACAGGGCAACGGCCCGGCGCGGGACTTGGCGGCGTGCACATCATCGGACAGATGTAGGAGCTGGCAGTGGCCTCGCCCCCCGTGGCGGTCGAGGCCTCGCCAGTCCCACCGCTCAGCCAGCCAAGCCGCTGCGCCACGCCAAGGGTGATAAAGCCTGCAACAAGAAAGCCAAGAAACAGCAGTGGCTGCAGGACAAGTTTGAGCCACCAGCCGGCATTCGCCATTCGGCTTGGACGGGGCAATGCAGCCACAGACGACAGTTTGGATTCGGATGCCATGACAGGCCTCGTGCACGCGTCGGGACACCGCGGCCGCAAGCCACCACAGGAATGGCTCGACCAACCGCGTCATCAGGAAAGCAACAGCCACAGAGAGGTGCCGCAGGGGGCTCACGCAGCAGACAACAGCACTCGGCTAGTACCCGCTACCAAACCGCGCAGCATCACACAGGGAGCTACCGCACTACGTCCGCCAACAGCAGAGCGTGGCCAGCTGCACTAAGACTGGCAGCGGCAGAGGAGCAGCGGCCAACGACACGCTGCCTGAGGTGATGAAAGCATGAAGCTCGCCACTCGCACACACATTTTCATCAGCAACACCCACACAGATTTCACCATCTGCTGGTGGGGCAGGGAGGCCCATGGGCATCGCCCGCTCCAGCGGCACCTGTTGCTGGGTCGTACACGTGCACAGCGGAGAGTCGGCGGAACAGTCGGAGTCGGCGGGTGTCATGCACGCTGCCATGAATGTCGCCTGCTGAGGCTCGCCGCCACCACAGCATGCCAGTTTCTCGGCAACCGGCTCCTCGGGCCGCTTGGCGGCCTGGCAACAGCACTCACCATCAACGCCGCAACAGGAAGGAGTGACCACAGTCAGCGTGACCTGCGGGCCGCCAACCGATGGCTGTTCACCGCGTCCGTCTGAGGTGAGTCCAGGCAGACCACCCCCAGCCGCTGCAAGGAGGGCAGCGATGACGGTCCAGACGACGGTTTTTCTCAATGGATGCACGTTCGGGCCTGTTCGCTGATCACCCGCTGATCTTCTAAAAGTTTCGAAACGACGGCCGGGAAAAGCAAGGCGAATCGAACTTCTCCTCACGTCCAAGCCGTAGCCGTGTTCACTTTCAGGCGACAATATCGAGAACTGGCGTTCCGTAAACGTCGGTCAGCCGTTCATCGCGGCCCTGGTGAAACCAGGTCAGGCGGGTGTGATCGAGTCCCATCAGGTGCAGGATGGTGGCGTGGATGTCATGCACATGCACCCGGTTATCCACGGCTGCAAAGCCAAACTCATCAGTCGCTCCGTAGGCTGTGCCTCCCTTCACGCCACCACCAGCCATCCACATCGTGAAGCCGTACGGGTTGTGGTTGCGGCCGGGCTTGCCCGTGCCTTCACTAAACGGCATCCGCCCAAACTCACCTCCCCAGACGACGAGCGTGCTCTCAAGCAGCCCTCGCTGCTCCAAATCTGTCAGCAACGCCGCAATCGGCTGGTCCGTCTCGCCGGCATGCTGACCATGATTCTTCTCGACGCTCTCATGGGCATCCCAGGTCTCCTCCAGATGCCCGCCGCCGGAATAGAGCTGCACAAAACGCACGCCACGCTCAACGAGACGCCGAGCGATCAGGCAGTTTCTCCCAAACTCGGCAGTCGGCTCTTGGTCGACACCGTATGCGGCCCGCATGGCAGCCGTTTCTTGGGAGAGGTCAACGGCGTCGGGAGCCTCCGCCTGCATGCGAAAGGCGAGTTCGTAGCTTGCCGCACGGGCGGCCAGTTCCTCACCACCAGGCCTCGCTCGCATGTGCTCTTCATTGAGCTTGGCCAGCAGATCAAGCTGCTGCCGCTGCCCGGCACGGCCAAGCGGCTCTGGAGATGCGAGATCGAGAATCGGATTGCCGGTCGGCCGGAAGAGCGTGCCCTGATAGCCGGCGGGCATAAAACCGCTCGACCAGTTCGGCTGGCCTCCAATCGGCCCACCCCGCTTATCGAGCATCACCACATAGCCTGGCATGTCCTGGTTTTCGGTACCCAGGCCATACACCACCCAGCTGCCCAGCGACGGCCGTCCGATGATCGGCTTGCCGGTGTTCATCTGCACAAGCGCGGAGCCATGAGCATGAGTGTCGGTGTGACACGATCGAATCACGGCCAGCTTGTCGGCATGCCGCTTGAGGTGAGGGAAGAAGCCGGAGATCGGCAGACCGCTTTCACCGCACCGCTCAAAGGGACGACAGGCTGGTGTCAGCAGCCCCATCGCCCGACCACCAGAGTTGATGAACTCTTTCTCAGGCGGCAGAGGCATGCCCGCATACTTCTCCAGCGCCGGCTTGGGATCAAAGGTATCGACCTGGCTCGGCGCTCCGTTCATCAGCAAGAAGATGCAGCTGGTGACCTTCGTCGGCAGATGTGGCGGCTTCGCCGTGAACGAGTTCACTGGCTCGGCGGCGGTGGCTCGCTGGAAACCATCCCGCTGCAACAGCCCTGCCAACGCCACGCCGGCAAACCCGCCACCCATCTCCCAGATCGCTTCGCGTCGCGAGAGCCCACAGGGATAGCCGTTTCTCACCTGCATGCGGTGCCTCACTCAGTCGATAAACAGAAACTCATTGGTATTAAAGAGCACGAGGCACAACGACTGCCAGGCAACAGACGGTTCGCCGGTCGCTGAGTCGCTCGCCAGCTGCAGGTAGGCCTCAGAAGCCGCTCGTTCAGGCTCCGTGGGCGGTCGCCCAACAGCCCGCCACCAGGCCCGCGTCAGCCGCTCACGATCATCAGCCACGGCCTGATGGGCTTCGGTGGGCGACTGCTCGTGCAGGCTGGCAGCAAAGGCGGCTGCCCGCTCGCCAACCCATTGGTTGTTGAGCAGCGTCAGCGCCTGCGTCGGCACGATCGACACGTCGCGACGGCCTGTTGGCATCGTCGTGTCACACTGATCAAAGGTCGTCATCATCGGCACGATCAGGCCACGTTTCGAAAACATGTAGAGGCTGCGTCGCAGGCAGTCCTCTGGCGGTGACGGCGTGTAGGCTCCTCCCTTCATCGAGAGGCCCTCGAGTGCCTCACTCGAGATCGGCTGCCGAAAACTCTCCCCACCAAGACGGCGATCGAGTTCGCCACTTACCGCCAGCATGGCATCCCTCAGGCTCTCCGCATCCAGCCGTCGACGGCGAGCATGTGAAAGCAGGTGATTGTCTGGGTCGGCCATGTGCACGGCCGCTGGATCGGGGTGGACCGAGGCCCGACGGTAGGCGTCGCTCGTGACCATCAGCCGGTGGAGTCGCTTGAGGTGCCAGCCACCACGGATCAGGTCCCTGGCGAGCCAGTCGAGGAGTGCCGGGTGCGTGGGCAGGGGGCCGTTGAAGCCGAGATTGTCAGGGTCGCGACAGAGGCCTTCGCCGAAGTGATGCTGCCAGAGCCGGTTCACAATCACCCGCGGCGTGAGTGGATTGTCGTCTGAGGCGATCCAGGCGGCGAGCTGCCGGCGACGGCCGGTCGTGTTCGCGTCGGCTGCTGGAGGAGCGAACTGATGAAAGGATGCCGGGACGCCAGAGAACGTGCCCGCTGCCACCTCCTGGCGTGGCCGGTGCGGATCACCGCTGGCCAGCAGACGCAGCGGCTCAGGAGTGGTCGTGATGTCGGTCCATCCCAGCACGGCATAGCCCAGCTCTTCAGCTGAGGGGCCACCCATCAACGCCCGATCGCGAGCGGTTATCGGACCTGGCCAAAACGCCGCCGCCATGCGGTAGTAGTCTTCCTGCAAGACCGCATCGAACTTGTGGTCGTGGCAGCGGGCACACTTAAAGGTCAGGCCGAGGAAGGCCGTGCTCGTCACATGCACCAGGTCTTCGAGTCGCTCATAGCGGTAGCCGAGGTCGTCATTGGGCTCGTCATCCCAGGTGCCGACACGCAGAAAACCGGTCGCCACCACACTCGCTTCATCGCGGTCGGCCACCTCATCTCCGGCGAGTTGATCGGTGAGAAACTCGTCGAAGGGCAGGTCGCTGTTGAAGGCCTGCACCACCCAGTCGCGATACCGCCACGCTCCCGGCTTTTCCGCATCCCGTTCGTAGCCGTTGGTCTCTGCGAAGCGAGCCACATCAAGCCAGTGCCTCGCCTGTCGCTCTCCAAAATGAGGCGAGGCGAGGAGCCGATCGACCTGCCGCTCGTAGGCATCAGGCGAAGCATCTGCGAGAAACGCCTCCATCTCAGCAGGCGAGGGGGGCAGACCGATCAGATCAAAGGAGAGCCGCCGCAGCAGCGTCCGACGGTCCGCCTCTGGCGCAGCCGCAAGGCTGACCTCAGCGAGCCGCGGATTGAGAAACCGATCAATCGGATTGGCTGCGTCACCAGCGGGTGGCGGTTGTTCCGCAAGCGGCTGCAGGCTCCACCAGTCACGGCCGGCCCGCAGCTCGTTGGTCTGCTCATAGAGATCGAGCACTCGCCCCTCAGGCCATGGAGCACCCGCCGCCACCCAGCCACGCAAGGCGGCGAGTTCCTCAGCAGGGAGGGCCTGCGAGGCCCCATTTTTCTCCGGCGGCATCTCACCTGCAGCAACCCGCTCCAGAAGAAAACTCGACGTCACGTCATGCGGCACGATGACTGGCCCACTTGCACCACCGGCGGCAAGCCCGGCCGCAGTCGTCAGGTCGAGCTCGCCCTCCGCGTCACTCCCTGCATGGCACTCCACGCACCGTCGGACCAGAACACCTGCGACAGTCGCCTCAAAATCGACAGCCGCACCACTCTCCTCGCGGCGTGCAGCCTCCGCAGTTTCCGGGGGCGAGCCACCCGGCTCAGCACCGGCGGCCGACAACCGACTGCACGCATGTGCTGCCCAGGCCACGGTCAACACCAACGGCACCAGCTTGTAACAACGAGACGACACGACACCACTGCTGGCACGCGATCCCAAGCATGCAAAAACGCCCATGCTCCCTCAACCATGTTTATGCGCGAGCACGCCCGAAGAGACACCACTCCCCAGCAAGTCAGCCTACTCCTGCTGGGTCAACGCTCCAAAACTCTGGCACCAAGATCGTTGCCGGATAGGGAAAGCCTCAGACGCTACTACAGCGGCTGCTCGCGTCCACCAGCGGCAGCCGAGGCCACGCAGGCCATCATCACCTGCTGCACGGCCAGCGCGGCCTCTGGCCAGTAGGGCTCGCGGGTGTTGGTCACCACCAGCTTGGAGAAGTGACGGAAGAGGTTCGTCTCCTGGGCGGAGGCATGGCCGTGACCATATTCCTCAACCGTCACGGTCTGATCGTGCTTCTCCATGCGGAAATCGCAGCCGTCGACCACAAACCTCGGCTTGGAGACGGTGAAGGAGAGTTCGTTGCCGATGTAGGGCAGCACGAAGTCATCCACCCGGACACTGCCTTGAGGACCGCTGACATGTGCCCACTGTTGATGCTCAATTAGAAACGAGCAGAAGAAACTCGCGGTCGCATCCTCTTCGCCACGCCAGAGCAGCTCGCCCGAGAACTCAACCGGAACCGGCTTCTCACCACCAGGCGCAGCATCAGAGACAATCATGCGGCCGGTGACCGCGTCGGGGAGCCGCGGCCACATCGCCCACAGTGAGAAAGAGATCGTGTACCAGCCGAGGTCACCCAGGGCCCCAAGCGGTTCCAGGTCACTCTTCATGCGGATGTTGCCGGTGCGAAACTCCTCCGGGGCGCAGAAGCTGAACTGTGACGCAATCCGGCGAATCGGACCGATGCCTTGCTCATCGTCGCCAAGGAAGCTGCGGATCGCCTCAAGCCGGCGGCTGTGGCGGAACATCACCCCATCCATAAACTGCACACCGCTCTTCTGGCAGGCCGAGAGCACCTTCTCTAGATCCGCCACGGTGGGAGCACAGGGCTTCTCCATCACGATGTGCTTTCCTGCTTCGGCCGCCTTCACCGCCCACTCCGTCCGCAAGCCCGTCGGGATTGGAAGATAGATCGCGTCGATGTCATCCCGTGCGAGCAGGGCTTCGTAGGAGCCCACCGCATCTGGTCGTCGTGCGACTGAGCGACTGCTCTGACAGGCGTCGATAAACGCCTCTGCCTTCGCCACATCGCGACTGGCGACGGCCACAAGTTCCGCGTTCTCTGCATTGGCAATTGACAGCCAGTTTTTGGCTGAGATGCCAGCAGTTCCCAGGATTCCCCAACGGCAGACAGACGGTGCAGCAGACATGTCGTTCCTGTAACGCAAGCGAAAAATGACGAGGTTGCCCAAACGATGTTCAAGGGTACCACGCCCTCGACACATCCCCGCGCTACTTCCTTTTCATCGACATCTACACATTCTCAAGCTCCGCCCGCCCCAGCCCCAGGCCGGCAAAGGGCATGCACTGGGAACCCGCATATTAAAGCGAGCTCATCTACAGGCCACGTCAGCGAGGCATCGCATCGCCAGCGCGACGGCGGAGCACACCGGCGAGTTCCGTGAGCCCCATCGGATGGGGCACTGGCTCCAGGCGTTCGGGCCACGCCCACCGAGCCTCATCGAAGAGATCTCGCATCGCGTCGGGAGGGCACGCAAACGGTGGCCCTTGC
>JADHNY010000013.1 GCA_016779265.1 Pirellulales bacterium
CGGATGGCTCTGCCGAACGTCGGCAGGTAACGATGAGCCCTAAAAACAGGTGTTTTTTGAAAGTCGGGGCGACAGGACTTGAACCTGCGACCTCTTGACCCCCAGTCAAGCGCGCTAGCCAGACTGCGCCACGCCCCGAACCGCTGAAGAGACTCGCACCGAGGCACGTTGCCTGCTCCAACGGCAGCACTATCGCAGACGGAAACCGTTTCAGCAACACGGGCGCGGCTACTTCGCGACTGTTTCCCCTCCTCCTGATAGCCGGGCGTCAGAACTGTCAATCCGCTCCTGCAAGATCTCCGGCTACCACCATTCCTACAGCCGCAAAGAAACCGCACCCAGCCATCCGTGCACCAGGCCAGCCCCCACGTTCGAGGGTTTCCTGCGGGGAACACAGACGGGCCTCGCAAACACGGGCAACCGCAGCGACACTAGGACCGCAGCTGTGGACACCCGTGCCCAGCCCGTGTCGCGGACTCACCACTCCTCCAACCCCGCCCCACGCCCATGACCAACCAGGCCTCCTTCTCGGCACGACTCACGTCGGCCATCACTTCCAGGAAGACCCCTGCCTGCGTTGGCCTCGACCCCAAGCCGGGCATGCTCCCGCCGATCTTTCGCGAAGCTGCCGCCAAGTCGCCAGCAGACCTCGCGGCAATCTTCGAGACCTTCTGCCGTGAAGTGATCGACGCCGTGGCAGGGCTTGTGCCGATCGTCAAGCCACAGGCTGCCTGCTTTGAGTCGCTCGGCCCCGACGGCATGCTCGCTCTCGCCGGCGTGATCAACCACGCCCATGCGAAGGGCCTGCTCGTGCTCGCCGACACCAAACGGGGGGACATCGGAAGCACGGCAGAAGCCTACGCCGCCGGCTGGCTCTGGGGCTCGTGGGGAGCCGATGCGATGACGGTCAATCCCTACCTCGGCCTCGACTCACTGGAGCCCTTCGTGCAGGCCTGCGAGGAGCACAAAGCGGGAATGTTCGTGCTCGTGAAGACATCGAACCCTGGCAGCCGAGACTTTCAGGACCTCGAGATCGAGGGGACAACGCTCTACGGCCATGTGGCGAAAGGAGTAGAGGCTCTGGCCGAACGAACCGCAGGCAGCGAACGCTACGGCGCCGTTGGAGCCGTCGTTGGCGCCACCTGGCCCAAGCAGCTCGACGAGATGCGAGCCGCCATGCCCCACAGCTGGATTCTCGTGCCCGGCTTCGGCCGACAAGGTGGCCGTGCGTCAGACGTGCGTGCCGCATTCCACGAAGACGGGCTCGGCGCCATCGTCGTCAGCGCCCGCGACATCATCTATGCCCACGCCCGTGAAGAGATCAATGGCGGACTTGGCGAGAAGGAATGGCAGACGGCCGTGGAGCGTGCCACGCACGACATGATCGACCGTCTCGCCGCCGACACGCCCGCCGCGGCGCTCAGGTAGCGCCGCCGCGGGGACTGATCGGCTCGCATCAGCTCATTCGTCGGGAGCCTGCAGCCAACACGCAAGCGTTGGATCCCACTGCTGAATCTCATCAGCCTTGAAGTAGAGATCGATCTCGCGAGCGGCGCTTTCGGGCGAGTCGGACGCGTGGACGAGATTCATCTGCCGGCTCGCCGAATGGTCGCCACGGATCGTGCCTGGAGCAGCCTTCAGCCCGCTCGTCGCACCCAGCATGTCGCGAACAACGCGAATCACCTCTGGCCCTTCCATCACCGTCGCCACCACCGGCGATGCCGTGATGAACTCTTCGAGGCCTGGATAGAACGGCTTCTCGACATGCTCGGCATAGTGCTGCTTGGCGAGGTCTGGCGTAATCCGCAGCATCTTCAGCGCGATCAGCCGCAGCCCCTTCCGTTCAAATCGGGAAAGAATGCTGCCGAAAAGCCCCCGCTCCATGCAGTCGGGCTTAAACATCACGAACGTCCGCTCCATCAGTGTTGGTTCTCCGCGAAAGGAAATCGACAGCCAGAGCCGCACCGCAGGCTCACGACAGGACCGGCCGCGGCTCACGCGATGAGCCTGCACAGACCACTCCTCCGTGCGGGGAGTGTAGACCTGCCGGCCAACACGAAACAACGTCATCCCCAGCGATCGGATTGACCCTCCAGAGGCTGTTTCCTACTGTCCGCCGCCCAAGGTTCACTCCACCGGTCCCTGCCCCAGTGAGGCCCCGGCTATGCGTCGCTCCAGAGCTCCCGCCCACAACGTCCCCCGCCAGCGTTCCACGGACAGCACGGGCCTGCTGATAGCCATCATGCTGCTGGCATGCCTGACACCACTGGTGATCGCTCTTTCCACCGCCAGCGGCCAGGAGCAGCCAGTGGCTTCTTCCTCGGCACCAGCGAGTGTGCCACGCGGCTGGATCGAGCCGGCTCCCACAACCGCAGCTAAGCCCAACGGCTCCCCCGCTGCCAGCGCCCCCAACCGCCCCGCTACGCTTCGCCTCCCCGACGAAGAGCCTCGTCGGCTGCCAGGCCGCCGCATGCCCGACATCCCTCCGGCCGCGGAGTTTGACCGTGCGGTGATCGCCAGTTTCACCAGCGGCATCCAGCCGCTGCTGCTCAACCGCTGCGCGGCCGGCAAGTGCCACGGCGGAACAGACGCCGTCACCCCGCAGTTTCACCGACAGAGCTTTCGCGGCACGATCAACCGTGAGATGACGCTGGCCAATATTCAAGCCACGACCCGGGCCGTACTCCCAGACTTCGACACTCGACGGCTGCTCGGCCCGGCCAGCGTGCCCCACGGCGGCGGCTCTCAGCCTCCACTCACCGCAGAACAGCTGCAGCGTCTGGCGATCTGGATCGATGCCGCCCTTGCCCAACGAGCCCGCTGGGGCAATGTGGCCCAGGCCTCGTTTGAGCAGGCCGTGCCAACGCCAGCAGCCGACACGCCGCTGCAGAACAACCGGTTTCAGCAGATGCTCAACGACGCCGCCAATCCTGAGCCACTGCCACCGCCGCAGGAGCCCACCGGGATCATTCCGTTGGAAGAGCTCCCCGAGGCCCAGCCCAAAGCAGACTGACGCCCAGCCGCGGCCAACCACGAAAACAACGGCAACCCACCGAGAGAAAAAGCCGTCATTGGAGGGTTTCCCAGGGGCCGCCTACAATGCTTAGACCGCGGGCTGACGGAGCCTGCTCCCCGTTCCCGCCCGCCTTGCTGATGGATTCCACAACACCTCCTTCCGGAAAGCCTTCCTCCGGCCCCCGCCCCTCCGGTCCCCGGCAGCCTCGCCCGAAGTACGCCAAACCGTTTAGCCCGCCAGTCATCGTGATGATGATCCTGGTGGCCCTCGCGGTGGTCACACTGGTCGCCCGCGAGCAGGCACAGGCCCCCGCCACGATCAGCTACGACGAGTTTGTCAGGCAGGTCGAGGCGGAAAATGTCTCCGCCGTCGAGATCACCGCCAACACCCTCCTGGGCGAGTTTCGCGAGCCGACCGCCCTCGCCCCCGTCGCCGATGCCGAAGAGCTGAAGACGTTTCGGGTGGAGCTCTCCGACTATGTCACCGAAGGCCTGCCAGCACTCCTGCTCGACAACCAAGTGCGGACCGAGGTGCGACAGCCAACAGACGGCACCGGTGTGCTGCTTGGGCTCTACCTGCTCGTGCCGCTGCTGCTGATGTTGGGCTTCTGGATGACGCTTCGCCGGGCACGCGATCCGCTCGGTGGCAGTGGCTTCCTGGGCAGTTTCAGTAAGTCACCAGCCAAGCGTTACGGCGAGAAGGACAAGAAGACAACCTTCGCCGATGTGGCCGGTCTCGAACAGGTGAAGAAAGACCTGCAAGAGATTGTCGACTTCTTGAAAGACCCCAAGAAGTTTCAGAAGCTCGGCGGACGCGTGCCGAAGGGCGTGCTGCTGATGGGCCCTCCCGGCACGGGCAAGACCCTGCTGGCCCGTGCGGTCGCCGGAGAAGCGGGTGTGCCCTTCTTCTCGATCTCCGGCAGCGAGTTCATCCAGATGTTTGTTGGCGTGGGCGCCTCGCGTGTTCGCGATCTTTTCAAGAACGCCAAGGATGCTTCGCCGGCCATTCTGTTTATCGACGAGATCGATGCCGTTGGGCGGGTTCGTGGTGCCGGCCTTGGCGGCGGACACGACGAACGTGAACAGACGCTCAACCAGATTCTCTCCGAGATGGACGGTTTTAGCCCGTCGCAGAGCGTGATCGTGCTTGCGGCCACGAACCGGCCCGACGTGCTCGACCCGGCTCTGCTGCGTCCCGGCCGTTTTGACCGCCATGTGACCGTCGATCGACCGAACCAGAAGGCTCGTGTCGCCTTGTTTAAGGTGCACACCAAAGACGTGCCGCTTGCCGACGACGTGGACATGGAGAAACTCGCCAACGGCACCGTCGGCCTCACCGGCGCCGACATCCGCAACCTCGTCAACGAGGCTGCACTCTGGGCCACGCGGCACGACAAGTCTGCCGTCGACATGTCGGACTTTGACTACGCCCGCGACAAGGTCTTGATGGGGCCGAAGCGAGAAGAGGTGCTCAGCGGCCACGAGAAGAAGATGACCGCCTACCACGAAGCTGGGCATGCCCTCGGAGCCTGGCTGCTCCCAGGCGTCGATCGTCTCCACAAGGTGACGATCATTCCCCGCGGCCGTGCCCTCGGCGTCACGCAGCTCGTGCCGGAAGAAGATCGGATGAACGTCGGCCAGCAGGCTCTCAACAACCGGCTGGTGTTTACGCTCGCCGGACGGGCTGCTGAGAAGCTCGTGTTTGGCGAGTATTCCGCCGGAGCAGAAAATGACCTCGTGCAGGCCACCCGCCTGGCCCGTCGGATGGTGGCCCACTGGGGCATGAGCAACCGCGTTGGCCCTGTTGCCTGCCACGGCTCGCAGGAACACCCCTTCCTCGGTCGTGATGTCTATGAGCAGCGGGAGTTTAGCGAGCACACCGCTCAGATCATTGACGAAGAGGTGTCACGAATCCTCAACGATGCCGCGGATCGGGCCACCGAACTGCTCACGGAAAACCGTGGCAAGCTCGACACGCTGGCGAGCGAACTTGAGTCGCGGGAAATGCTGGATGAGGACGAGGTGGTTGGGGTGATCGGGCCAGCGGTGCCACGAACCTTCGACGACCCCAGCGAACCTCCCGCCGACCCACCAACCAACGCCTAACCGTCTCCTCTACGCACTCGCTGCAGAGACGTGTTTCCAGAGATGTGTTTCTAGAAAGGAACCGATGCTTTCTCACGCTGTCTACTTCACACTTCGCGATCCTTCGGCTGAGGCCACCGCCAAGCTCGTCGACTCCTGCAAGACCCATCTCAGTGGCCATCCGGGCTGCCTCGCTTTCTCCGTGGGCACCCGTGCTCCGCAGTATGACCGTGAAGTCAACGACAAGGAGTATCACGTCGCCATCGACCTGATCTTCGACTCGCACGACTCACACGACACCTACCAGAAAGCCGATCGGCACACCCAGTTCATCGCCGAGAACGCCGAGACCTGGGCCAAGGTCCGCGTGTGCGACACCGACCTCGCCACATTCGACCGAACCTGAAGCGGCTCAGAATGCAGCCAACGAGGTTGTGAGTGACTCGAGGATCACCCAGATGCCTTCGGCGGCTTCGGCTGCGGCGGTGCAGACGTCGTGGGCATCCGTGACGCTCGGGGCGTCTGGCTTCGCCACGTTGGTAACCACACTCGCGGCGGTCACCTCAAGGCCGAGCTGCTGGGCCCGGACGGCCTCTGGCACGGTGCTCATCCCCACCACATCACCGCCGAGGCGACGAAACATGCGGTACTCGGCGCGTGTTTCATACGTGGGGCCCGAGACATAGATATAGACACCACTGCGACAGCGATGGCCGGCCTTGGTGGCTGAGGCCACAACCTGATCCACGAGCGGTGGTGCGTAGACCGGTCCATGCCCACGACCGGGACGCGGGCTCATGGTCGAACCACCGCTCCCAGCGAACCGCACGAGATCGATGTGGTCATGCAGCACGACGATGTCGCCCGGCCGCATCATCACGTCGAGCCCGCCGGCCGCGTTTGTCAGCAGCAGCCGCTCGACACCAAGCTCCGCCAGGAGGTCTATCCCACGGCTGAGAATCTCTCCGCCAAAGCCCTCGTAGCCATGAATCCGCCCCTGGAGCCCCACCAGCGGCACACCGTTGAGCCGACCGCTGACGACCCGGCCCGCATGCCCCGTGGCTGTGGACGCCGGCAGAAAACCGGTCTCACGCGACGGCATACAGACAAGCCGATCGAGCCGCTCCGCAAGGCCGCCAAGTCCTGTGCCAAACACAACGCCGACACGGCCCCGCTCACCTCCATTTGCCAGAAAACGCTCCGCCGCAGCCGCGACAGGGCGACGGTTTTCAACCGCCTGATCGGTGACTCGAGATGTGGTGACGACAGCGTTCGACATAGATCCCAGGAAGCAGAATGATCGCGACGGGCCGGGAGTAGCAGCGGGCCTTTGCCGTAGCTACGCCGAAATCGTATCCTCGCACCCGCCCAGAGGAGAACTCCAACCATGGCCGAAGCCACGTCGTCAGCTGCCCCCGCCACCCGTGCCGAGCGTTTCGCCGGCCTTTCCGTCGCCCTCGTCACGCCGTTTCAGGACGGCCGTGTCGACGACGCACGCCTGCGGCAGCAGATCGACTTCCAGGTAGCCGCCGGCACCACCTGCATCTGCCCGGTCGGCACGACTGGCGAATCTCCGACGCTGACACATGAAGAGCATGATCGGGTGATCGCTGAGAGCATCCAGGCAGCCGCTGGACGCATCCTGGTGATGCCCGGCACGGGCAGCAACTCGACCGCCGAAGCGCTGCGACTCTCCAAGCACGCAGCGAGCGAAGGTGCCGATGCCGTGCTGGTTGTCGGCCCATACTACAACCGCCCCACGCAGCAGGGCATCTACGAACACTTCAAGGCGATCGCCGAGGCGATCGACATTCCCGTTTGTGTCTACAACATTCCTTCGCGAACGGGCCGTAACATCGAGCCGGAAACGATCTGCCGACTCGCTGAAATCCCCGGCATCGACCTGCTCAAGGAAGCCACAGGCTCGATGGACCAGGCATCGCAGGTGATCGGCAATACCGACCTGACAGTGCTCTCAGGCGACGACAGCATGACGCTGCCGCTGCTCTCGATCGGTGGTCGTGGAGTGGTGTCGGTGGTGGGCAATCTCGTGCCTGCCGACATGAAGGCTCTGCTGGCAGCCTTTGACGCGGGCGACCTGGCAGCCGCTCGCTGCTGGCATCACAAGCTCTTCAGCCTCTGCCGCGACCTTCTCGGCCTGGCCAGCAACCCGATCCCGATCAAGGCGGCGATGAAGATGGCCGGCCGCGATACGGGAGAGGTGCGACTGCCTCTGCTGCCGCTCGATGACGCCGGTCGACAACGGCTGGAATCCGTCCTCAAGGGCTACGGCGACATACCGCAGGGTTGAGTGTCTATCGCTGGCAGCCTGGTCGCTGACTCCATCGGCAACATGCCGTCGTCTGGCCGCCAGGTGCACGTCCCTCTGAGGCGGCTGCTCGCAGGCCTTCGACCTGCTACGCAATCACGCGAATGCTCGCGCCATCGTTGTCGAAGCGGGCAATGCAGGCATCAAACTGGTCGCGGATCTTCAGTCGCTCCAGCTGCTCAAGCACATCACCTGCCTGCTCAAGCGTTTTGCAGCAGCCCATCACAGCCGGGCCCCAGCTGCTCTGAGCCGCTCCACGCACACCCAGTTCTCGCAGCAGTTCAATCAGGTCTGCCATCGCTTCAGCATGAGGGAGCGTCGACGACGCAGGCTCAAACGGCTTGCCGGCGAGGGTTCCATAGGCACACAAGGCATCGCAGAATCCCTCATACGATCCTTCAGTCGCCGCCGGCAGCATCTCCAGCATCGCAATCCGGGCCAACTCTGCCGAGATCTCCCGCGACACCGGAGGCAAGGCCGCAAACGCCTTGCGTTCTGCTTCTCCCCAAAAGCCGACCGCATCCTTTTGCACCAGCACCACACACCGCCAGGCTGACGGCAATCGCACGCGGGCGACCATCGGCGAGAGCCGCGTGGGCGACTTCTTGGCCTTCTCGCCAGTGAAGCGACCGCTCTCCACGATCAGTCCGCCTCGGGTGAAGCCGTGAATGCCAACACACGACCGCTTCCCACGGGCCACCGCATCGGCGAGATCGAGCACCTCTGAGCGGTCGAAGAAGTATTCCTCCTGCGGATCACTCGGAGCACGCCGCCAGAGGTGCCACATGCCAGCCGCAACGGCGAGCCCAAGCTGCGTGCCGCTGCCGAGCCCGACATGCTCACGTGGCGCCGAGGTGATCTCGATCGCCACGCCCTCTTCGGTCCCAAAATCCCAGTGCCGAGCCGCATCTTTGGCAAACCAGACAGCCCGATCCGCCAGTGGCCCTTGGGCAGCGATCTCCGACGCCGGCTTCATCCGCAGATGAAGCCCAGGGCGATCGACCATCACCCCCACACCACCGTAGGACCGCACCTCCTCGTCGCCGAACGAGAACATGCCCAGATGCAGCCTCGAAGGCGTGCGAACTTCTATCTCTCGGGCGGCCGCTTCCCGCGGTCCGCCACCGGCCGAGAGGCCAAATGCGTCAGATCGTGAAACCATAATGACAGTAGACGCCGCAGCCGCCACGACAACAAGCCTGCCGACGAGAAAGCGGCCACGCCGGGCTCATCCCACGCGGGCCGCAAGCCTGGCAAACGCAGCCCGCTCGCTCGCACCACCCGTCTTCTCCACCAGAATCGCCAGCGGTTCCAGCTGCCGGGCAATCTCCCCACGGTCGATCAGCCCGAGCCTGCTGATCAGGATGGCTGCCTCGACCACGGCGTGCGTTGCCCTGTTAATACCACGAAACGGCCGCCCCACCGTCGACGTCACGACCTCGGCCTCAAAGCAGCCACGTTCACTCGAAGTCTCCGCGGCCACCACCCGAAACTCGTGGGCCACGCAGGCATCCTCCAGCACAAAGCCGCCGACCCGCGTCGCTGGCCGGACCTTCAAGGCAGGTGAGTTCCCCAGCACCAGATCAGCAATCAGACTGGCGTTGTCTGTCACATGAAACACCCCTTCGCCGTGCCGCACGAGATTGGCAAACGTGCTGCTCGTCGCAAATGGTTTGAGCGTCAGCCGTCGCAGCCGAGCATGCTCCCGCTGCATGTCTTCCTCGCGGATGTGGGGCCCCATCGCTGCCGCATGACAGCTTCCGTCCGCCGCGGTCGTGGTCACGATGCCTTCGAGAATCATTGGGACGCGATGCTCCGCAAACAGAAGACGGTCTTAAAACGTGACGATACGCGTCGGCCCTTCGGCCACCACCGGACGCTGCCATTCATCGGCAGCAAGCGTCTGCGGGTCCTGGCAGGCCACACCCGCGGCTGTCAGGAAGTTGGCGAGCAGCTCGTAGCCATATTCGGTGAGCACGGCTTCCGGGTGAAACTGCACGCCATGCACGCCCTGTGACACATCGGCAATCCCCATCACGGTGCCCGCCTCATCGCGGGCAGTCACGACGAGGTCGGACGGCAGACGTGCCTCATCAACCACGAGCGAATGGTAGCGGCAGGCGGTAAACGGCTGCGGCAGGCCAGCGAAGATGCCTGTCCCCTGGTGGTGAATCAGACTGGTGCGGCCATGCATCGGCGTGGTCGCCCGCACAACGTCTGCTCCATACGCGGCCGCAATCGCCTGATGCCCAAGGCAGACGCCCAGCAGCGGCACCCGACCGCGTGCCCAACGAACGGCATCCACTGAGATGCCAGCCTCCGCCGGCGTGCATGGTCCAGGGGAGATCACGATCGCCGAGGGCGACGCCGCGGCAATCTCTGCAAGCGACGTGTCATGAGCAGGCACCACATGCACAGGCACTCGGTTCGCAAGCCGCACGAGATACCTCGCAAGGTTAAACACGAAGCTGTCACGGTTATCGATCACCAGTACCGGACGGCAGGCATCTGGCTGCGTCATGCCCCACCTCCGGCGTACACCGCCTCGAGCACCCGCAGCATGCCCTCGGCCTTGTGCAAGGTTTCGGCGTATTCGTCCGCCGGCTGACTCGCCACCGTGATACCACCACCAGCCGAGAACGTCAGGCAGCCACCAGCAGCAACAAACGTGCGGATCAGGATGTTGAAGTCCGCAGCCCCGTCACAGGAGAGATAGCCGATCGATCCACAGTACGGCCCACGGGCGATCCCCTCGAGTTCAGAAATGATTTCGCAGGCACGACGCTTCGGCGCTCCAGTGACACTCCCGCCAGGGCTGACCGCCGCCAGGCAGTCGACCGCCCCCGCATTCGCTCGCAGCCGACCGGAAACCACCGACACGAGATGCTGCACGTAGGCATATCGCTCCAGCCGACAAAGCGACTCCACCCGCACACTCGCCGGCTCACAGACGCGTGAGAGGTCGTTCCGTACAAGATCCACGATCATCACATTCTCAGCCCGATCCTTCTCGCTCGCATCGAGATCCGCTCCGGCATAGAGGTCAGCTTCAGGGCTGCGAATCACCCGTCGCGTGCCCTTGATCGGATGCATCTGCGCAAGCCGCCGCGTCCCCGTGGAGACCTGCAGCAACCGCTCCGGAGAACTCGACACAATCCAATCGCCCGCTGGCAGCCCTCGACCCGAGAGATCAACCACCGCTGCAAAGGGAGCGGCGTTCACCTGTCGAGCCACTAGGTGAACAGCGACTGGCGACGGACACCGCTCGACGGCAAACCGCTGGGCAAGGTTGACCTGAAAGATGTCGCCACGGCGAATCAGCTCGACTGCATCGGCCACCATGGTGCGGTAGGCCTCTGGGGTGTGCGTCGCCAGGATGCCTGCATGCCCTGGAAGTGGTGTCTGCTGCTGAGCCGGCATCACAGCGGCGACGGTCTGCATGCCTCGCCGCGGTGGAGGATCACCGATCGCCCCGAGCCTCGCGAGCATCGCATCGGCCCGAGCGACCGACCGCGTCTGCCGAGCGACAGGTCCACCGTCCGGCAGACCAACCGGAGCAAAGCCCTGCGAGATCAACCAGGCTCGCTGTCGTGCGTGATCAAAGGCAAACACCACATCATAGAGCGGCATTACCACCGACGGGGTCGCAGGGTTCGCAGATGGCGGTGCCAGCCCCAACAGGGCAAGCCCGTGATCGTAGGAGAGCAGTCCTGCAAAGCCACCCTGAAACGGAGGCAGGCCTGGGATCGACGGTGTCGCCACCTGGGCCAGCCGACTGCCGACTTCAGCAAGCACCGCCGTGGCCTCGGCGGACGTCGTCGCCTGCTCGCACCGCACCGTCTCCAACGGATCCACTGCCAGGAATGAGAACCGAGCGAGGCGATGAACGTCGGCCGCCGCAGGGCTGCTCTCCAAGAACAGCAGCCCCGGCACCTCAGCGAGACGCTCAAACAGGTCCGTCGCCTCGACACCCGCCACGAGCTGTCCAACAAAGCCACCACTGGCGGTCAGCCAGCCACGCTCAAGCCAGTCGGAGTCGATCAGTGACGCCACCGCCTTCATGTGAGCCCCTCGCTCTCGCTCGTATAGCCGGTGCGTCTGGCAGCCTCCGCCGCCTGATGACTCGGGCCAGGCCCGGCCTCGGGCTCCGTCAGGTGTCCCCAGTCGAGTGGCTGATCCTGTCGGTAATCTTTGCCGAGCGTCAGGGCAGTCACGGCCTTGGCCATCTCATAGCCGAGGTAGAAGGCATGCGAGGGATCCACATCGGTGCGACCTGCCTCTGCCAGTTTGGCAAAGAGTGCAAACGGATCGCGTGACTGCAGGTGAAGTCCAGCACCGATGAGGTGCAGCTCCCCTCCTTCCGCGAAGATGCGGAAGTTCGGATCACGAATCGAAGCGGCAAGCTGATGCAGCGTGTCGTCACCGAAGGACTGTGGCTTGCCACCGCGCAGGGTGACTAGCCCCGGCTCGAGATGCTTCGGCAGCGTGCGGTGGGCCACCGCATGATGCACAAGCCGACGTGCCAGATCGCACTCCCGCACACTCGAACGTGCCCAATGGATCACCTCGGTCGTCAGCACCGAACGGATGCCGAGCTCTTGGCAGAACCCCAGGAGCATCACATTCACACCGGCTGAGTCGACGTCTGTGAGCTCGGTCAGATTCCCCACCCCCATCATCATCTCAGCATCGGGGTAGCGGGCACGCACATCGAGATACCGGCCGAGGCTCGCTGCAAAGCCGAAGCCGATCGGTTCGAGCACCGGATCAAGCCGATGCGGCACACCCTCTTTCTGGAGCCGCTCCACCGTGGCCTCAAAGCCTTCCAGGGTTGCGGGAACATCGGGAACAACAACCACCTCCACGCCCCAGTCCGCTGCCTGAGCAACGTTGGAACTGTTCACCGAGAGCACCAGCTCCGCACCCGCTCGCACGGCGGCAGCAACCTCGTCGGCATTAAAGGAGTCGATCGAGACTCGCAGCCCCTCGCTCCTAAGAGCCGCCACTGCCTCGCCCACCCCAGTCCATCCACCTTCGGGATTGCAGCCGAGGTCGATCAGGTCAGCACCGTCGTGGGCCAGCCGCTTGGCTTCGGCAACAAGGGCCTGCAGAGACAGCCTGGGTGCGTGGTTGATCTCAGCGAGAATCGCGATGTCGAAGCGGCCGTAGTCTGAGCGGTCGGCAGCTGCCTGCCCGAAGAACACATCCAACTGCCGCAGATCAACAGGCCCTCGCTCAACCGGAACACCAGCCACCGTGGCCACCTCGTCGAGCGGCCCGCTCACCAGCCCAGGCAGCACCACTCTGCTGGTTCCCTCCGGAATACGCATTCGACGGGCCACGAGTTTTGTGGTGAGCAGCGCAGCCACCGTCACGTTGAGCACATCAACGGTGTAGTCGAAGCCAACCTTGGGCGCGAGCGTCGCCAGGATCCCGCGGAGCGAGGGCTCCGCCAGCCTGCCGGTCACAAAATGGATCTGTTCACGCGGGTGTTCCACGTTCTGAGTGTTCCACCGTCGGAGGCTGAGGAAAAGGCGCCCTGCGAAAGCCGCCGTTGACAGGCAGCACCTGCCCACTGACCCAGCTCGCCTCCGCCGACGCCAGCCACGTCACCGCTTGGGCCACATCTTCGGGCTCTCCCCAGCGGCCGAGCATCGCCTCACGACGTGCCCGCTTCTGCCAGACCTCGCTCGCCTGCTCTCCCCAGGCGGTGCGAATCCAACCTGGAGCCACGCAGTTCACCCGCACAGTTGGCCCAAGTGATCGCGCCAGGCTACGGGTAAACGCCATCACCGCCCCTTTGGTCGCGGCGAAGAGCTGCCCGCTGTCGCCCTCCATGCCCACGCTGGCCTGATCCCAGCCGATGGTCACGATCGACCCACCACTGCCCGCCTGCATCGCGGTCCCAAAACGGCGTGCCATGGCGATCGTGCCGAGCAGATCAACGGCCAGCAACGCCTCGAGTTTACGATCAAACGACCAGCTCGCCGCTTCCCCCGTGAGCACATCTGCTCCCGCCACTGCCACAAAGATGTCGATCGAAGGCAATGCCGCCAGCACCTCCTCCACGAGCCGCCCTGCCCCGTCTGGCTCGGAAAGATCACCGAGGAACGTGCCCGCATGGCGGTCGTCCGCGGCGAGTAGCTGTGCCACCTGACCGGCGTTGCTAGCAGACCGGCCGTGAATCGCCACCCGGCACCCCGCGGCCGCCAGGGCGATCGCCACCTCACGGCCGATCCCACGAGAGGAGCCGCTGACAAAGGCGGTCTTGCCGGTCAGGCTGCCGACGCGTGCGGCCTCCTCGTTCATGACGCAGGCTCCGCGGTTGCTCCCTCGGACGTCACTGGCTCCTCGGACACCGCAGGCTCGACATCCCCGGAACTCGACGCGGCCAGAGGGAGCCGATAACAGGCAGCCTCCTCACCGTTTCGCACCAGCAGCCGATCGCCTGAAAGGCAGAGGTTGTTCCAGGTCTGCCCCTGCAACGCTTCAAGGCTCGCCAGTTCACGGTGGCCATCCGGGCTCGCTTCCACAAGTACGAGCTCACCATCTTCGCCGAGCACCAGCAGCACATCGCCAACCGCGAGGATCTGCCCCTGCCCGTAGCGTCCCCGCTTCCAGGCACGTGCTCCATCAGCCAGCCGCACACACTCAAGGATCCCATCGGAGAGCCCGTAGGCATGTCCGTCTCTGATCACCACGTTGGCAAACTTGGTCTTCAATGAGCCCTGCGACGCCCACACACCAGTCGTTGCCCAGGCAGTTGATTCCCCGGCTGCGTCTCCAGCGGTATCGATGCGAAACACCGCGCAGCCCACACCATAACCCTTCGAAATAAACATCCTGTTGTCTTCAAGAAGGCGAGGCTGTGAACAGGACGCATCCGAGTTGGAATGACCGAGCCACGGGAACGAAAACACCGGCTCGCTCGCGGCCGCATCCCCGCTGAAATCGTCGCCCGGAAGGGGATAGCCCACGACCGCCGCCTCATCGACAGTGACCAGCAGCTGCCGCCCAGCGATCTCCATCACCTGTGGAGAGACATAGCTGATCTGCGAATTGCCAAGCGTGCCGGTGAGGCTTCCAGTCACTCGGTCATAGATGGCAAGCGACACCGGGCCGTCATCCCGCGGCCCACCGCCAGGAACGATCAGCCAGCGTCCGCTGACCAGCGGGGAGCCTGAACGGCCCCAGGCCACCGCCACCGCATGGGCATCGCGATCGATTCCAAGGTCATCGAGCACATTCGTTCGCCAGAGTACCTCGCCACTGCTGCCCTCAATCGCATGCAGCCAACCCGTCGCTCCGGTGGAGTAAACCACACCCTCGTGAATCGTTGGCGTGGACCGTGGACCGGTTCCACCGAGCACCGTCGTATGTCGCGCAGCGGCGCCCACCGCCCACTCGCAGCGACCTGAGGTGATGTCGTAGCAGGCCACGATTTCTTCCGTGTCTCGCTGCTCAAGCGTCACGGCATGATCGCCCACAACGGCAAAGCCGCCCCAGCCAGCACCGATCGGCTGTCGCCAGAGCAGCTCCGGCGGCGTGGCATCCCAATCGGTGACCAGCGTCACACCGTCGACCGTGGCATCGCCTGCTGGCCCAAGAAAACGGGCGAAGTCTTGTGGCGTGGCCTTCCACGCCGAAGCGACCGCCTGCGTCTCGATCTCACCTGAGCCTGGCAGGAGCTGGTCTCGCGACGGGCTCCATCGCCAGGCAAACTCCGGCACAAGGTCGCCAGTGACTCTCTCGATCCGCAGCGTGGCCAATCCCGCGACCACCAGGAGCAGGAGTCCGCCGATCACCCGTCGTTTCACCCCTGCTGCGTAGCCGCTCTCCCGCCAGAGCCAGAGCACCAGCGACACCAGAATCGAGAATCCCAGGATCAGTGTGATGATGTTGATCACCGCATGATCGACGACCGGCCCCACCACTCGCTCAAGCCCTCCGCCGCGGACGAGCGCAATCGCAGTGGCCAGCGACGCCACGGTGATCATCACACGACGGTTTGGCACCCGGCCGCCTTGTGAGCTCCGCGGATCGGACGTCGACGCCGCAGACGGCCGATTCTCCGGCGTGCTGGGAGTACCAGAAGCGTTCTCAGAGGACATGCAAAACTCCCAGAGGAGGCGAACGAAAGAGCCGACCCTGACGATGCGGCTTTTCGCATCACCACGGTGAGGACGACGGCTTCGGTGGAGTCTAGCGGTCGTGCCGAAAGCCAGCCACGCCGATGAGCCGAGCCACTCCCGATCACGTCAGGGGTTTCTTGTCGCTGAATCTCGGCTCGACTACCTTGAGTTGTGGCACACCGTGCCAGGTCACCCACGCCGGATTTCTCGGATTCTCCCAAGGCTCGCCATGTCGATCTCCCCGTCTGACCATGCCACCGCACACGACGAGCCACGCTCCACGGCCTCACCCGGAAGCCTTGGCCCTTCCACGATGGCAGTGCACGCAGGCGAGGCTCGCCAGAAGCCGGGCGACGCGATCACAGACGCCGTGTTTCTGGCGAGCACCTACACCTTTGCCAACACCGACGCGATCATTGCTTTCCTCGAGGAGGGCATCGAGCGGGAAGAGTATGGCCGTTATGGCAACCCGGGAGAGCGGGTTGTCGAACGCAAGCTTGCCGCGATCGAAGGTGGCGAAGATGCTGTGCTGTTCGGCTCTGGCATGGGCGGCCTTGTCGGCCTGCTGATGGCACACCTCAGCGGTGGCGATGAGGTGATCTTCTTCGACGAGTGTTACCACCGCAGCCGCGAGTTCTGCTCAAAGCATCTCACTCGCTACGGTGTGGGATTCAAACAGGTGAAGACCTGCGATTACGACGCGATGGAGGCAGCGATTACGCCTGCCACCAAAATGCTCGTCAGCGAGTCGCCCACCAATCCTCACCTCAGCATCATCGACGTGGATCGGTTTGCCGAGATCGGGCGACGCCATGGCGTGCTGACAATGATCGACGCCACGCTGTGCACGCCCTTCAACCTCCGGCCACTCGATGCCGGTGTCGACTTTGTGCTCCACTCAGCCACCAAGTATCTCGGTGGCCACAACGACCTGCTCGCCGGCGTCGTCGTTGGCAGCCGCGAACTGATGGAGCCGATCCGCAAGCTGCGAGGCATCATGGGGGGTGTCAACTCACCGCATAATGCCTACCTGCTGGAGCGAGGCCTCAAAACCCTGCCGCTGCGGATGGAGCGACACAACGCGAACGGGCTTGCTGTTGCCCGCTTCCTTGAGTCGCACCCGCGGGTGGAGCGGGTCTACTACCCGGGCCTTGAGAGTCACCCACACCATGACGTCGCCTGCCGCACAATGCGGGGCTGCGGAGGGCTGGTGACCTTCCTGCTCGCCGACGCCGACTGGAAAGCGACCTCAGCGGTCATCGATCGGGTCCGGATCCCGCGGATTGGCCCGAGCCTCGGCGGCGTGGAGTCGCTGATCGAACAGCCAATGGTGATGAGCTACTGGAACTACTCCCCTGCTGAGCGGGCGGCGTTTGGGATTCCAGACTCGATGATTCGCATCGCCTGCGGCATTGAAGACGCCGACGACTTGATCGCTGACCTCGCTCAGGCACTGGCCACCGACTGACGCCGCAGCGTGCCAGACGGCAGATCACGCCCCGACCGCTAAAGACAGGGGGGCTGCGCAGGCTCGAAAAACCGAGAGGTTTTTAACGGAAGTTTCGGTCCTGCCGATTCCGATAACTGTTCCGGACCATTTCCCCGGCCGCTCTGGTGAGTGGCTGGGACTGAGAAGGAGACAGGCTGCAATGAACGCTGCGAACCCCTCGCGGAATCGCTCACAGGCCCGACACGTGGCCCTCGTCTGCTGCGTCACCGCGGCATGGCTGAGTGTGAGCAGCCGCCAGGTGATAGCCGCTGACGCTGCTGTTGGAAGCGATCTGAAGTGGACCGCCCATCGACAGAGCCGCAGCGAGCCGCCGGCCCCAGTTTCGATGGCCTCCCGCCCGGGCACCGCTGCGCCCGGCCCAGACAGCAGCGACATCGAGGCCGCTGAGGCAACTCCTGCACGCACTGCACCTCGGCCGCCAGTGGCCACTGTGGTTGCGGAGCCAGGCAATCCGTTCACGCCACCAATGCGGGTTTCGAGTGTGCCCCAGGGGCAGATTCGACAGCCGATGCCTCGCCAGCAGGCGGTGTCGCAGCCCGCCCCCGGGGTCAACGTGTCTGAGCTGATGTCGCAGATGATGTCGTCCGCACCCTTCACCCGCACACCGCAGGGTGAAATGCGAACGACGATCTACGGTGCGGAAGCGGCAGCTTCCCGGCAGGCTATGCCGATGCCTGGCGGCTCACGGACGGCTCGGCCCGATCGCTACGCGATGAACTCCGACGACCTGCCCTCGGTGATGAGTCCATCGCTGGCCGACGACTCCGCTGACGCGGGCTCAGCCCCGTCCTACGAAGAGGTTCCCGCTCCAGCAGATGACAGCATGACGTTCGTCGACGACTCCATGATGTTCGACGGCGAGATGCCCTGGACGCAGCCGCATTATGATCCCGCGATGGAACGGATTGCTCCTGGACCATCGCCACCTCCTGGAGCTGCGATGCTTCCGGGTGGCACTGTGGTGAGTGAGCCTGGTGTTGCCGGCGGCATGTGGCTCGGTGAATACCCTGGCCATGACCCCTACGGCTGCCAGGACGACTGCGGATTCTTGCCTTGGTTCCCAGGCCACCACCACGGTCGGCTGTGCAACTGGCTTCGTCAGTTCGGCAAGCCCTACTACGGCTGGCGGTGGTACCGCGACCTCACAGCCAGTGTTGGCACGGTCGGCTTTCAGAGTGCCCCCGACCTTGGCTTAACGGGGAACTTCGGTTTCAGCGAATCGCTCAACTGGGCGATGCCGCTGTGGAATGCGTTTGGCATTGGATGGCAGCTCGGCGTGCGCGGCGTACAGACCAACTTCAACAGCACGTCGCTCGTTGTGGATGGCCAAAACCTCCTCAACAACAACGCCCGCAACCAGGTTTTCGTGACCACAGGCCTGTTTACCCGCGCGTTTGAAGGCCGGGGGCTCCAAGGCGGCGTCGTCTGGGACTACCTCACTGACAGCTGGCAGCAGGATGTGGACATCGCTCAGGTGCGAGGTGAGGTCAGCTACGTCTTCGGAGCCTGGGAGGCAGGCTTCTGGGGCACAGGCAACGTCCGCGACTCCAATAGTATTTTCAGCCGCCGCAACCCGAACGCAGTCACTGCCGATTCGGTCGACATCTACGCCGGCTTCTATCGGCTCTACTTTGGCGATGCCAATGAACTGCGAGTCTGGGGCGGTGGCACAGGCACCCAGGAGACAATCTTTGGTGCCAACCTACGGTCGCCGATGAATCGCAGCCTGGCACTCGAAGGTGCGTTCACCTACATGCTGCCCGGTCCGTCCACGACCCTTCCACTTAACCAGTCTGGCACGGCCTACGCATCGTTCACGGAGCCAGCCTGGAACGTGGCCATCAATCTCGTCTTCTACCCCGCCTGCCGGTCACGACGGGCCCTGGCCAGCCCATACCGTCCGCTGATGGATGTGGCTGACAACGGCAACCTGATCCGGGCTGTGAAGCACTGATCCGACGGCCGCCCCAGCAGCCCATCCCGGCCAGCGGGGTTCGGAGGTGAAAAACACGCAAAAGATGCGGTTTTTACGCCTCGATCTGCCACCCTGAGGGGGCGGCTGATATGCTGCGGCGGCCTGCCATTGGCGTTGGCCGCGCCGGAAGATTGTGCATGCCCGCAGTCTCCGTCTCGACGCAGCCGTCATTTTGGTGGGAAGCGACTCGATACGCTCCCAGACAAACCACACTTTTCAGACGGATTCGCCTTTCATGACCACTCCTGAAAACCAAGATCCTTGGGGTTCTCTGGCTGACTCACTGGGCGTGCCCGCCGGCAGCGCACCGGAACCTCCCGTCGAGAAAAAAGCCCCTGAACCGGCACCGGCACCAGTGAATCCTGCCCCGAAGGCAGAAGCCCCACGTCGTGAACCACGGCCCGCGCCGACCGCCGATTGGACAGCCCTCGCGAACGAGTTTGGGCTTGAACCCGCCGCCGAACCCGCTGCTCCCGCAGCGGAACCCGCTGCCGCCGAGGCAACTCCCACATCCCAGGACGCTCCTCGCGAAGACCGTCGTCGCTCAGACAATCGTCGAGATAACGAGCGACGGGGCCGCAGCCCGCAGGCAGATCGCCCCAAACGGGACGATCACGACGACCTCGCCAAGAAGCTGGCCTCCGGTTCTCGCCTTTGGGACGACGAGCCGACACCAGCAGCTCCTGCAGCTCCTCCGGTCGCCGCACGCCCCGTGGAAGAGCGTCGCGTCGCCGAATCCGCTCGCGAGGAAACACGCGAACCAGATTCAGATCGTAGCTTTCTCGATCGTCCCGTCCGTCAGGCCCGCGTTCCAGCTGCTGCCGAGCACGAGACTAACGAGCACGACGCTGCCGAGGGCGAGGGAAAGGATCGCATCCGTGACCGCGACGCGGACGCTGAAGGTGAGGGCGAGGATCGCCCACGCCGACGCCGACGTGGCCGCCGTGGTGGACGCGGTCGATCCCGCTCGCGTCGTGACGAGGCCGGACGCGACGAGGACGCTGGTGAAGATGCCGATCGGCTGAGTGATGACCTCGGCGAGCAAGCTGAAGACGAGCGAGATACTGGCGACGACGGTGGTGATACGCCCCGCGAAGAAGCAGAGGCGGATGATCGGGACGAGCCGCGACGTGGCCGTGGCCGCAGAGGGAGAGGCCGGCGTTCACGACGCGGAGCGGATGCTGACGGAGAGCGGCGGCCACGACGTGACGACGAGGGCGACGAACTTCCTGAACCTCGCGGCTCAGACGACGAACCTGCTGACGCAGAATCTGGCGAGACGATCGAGGCCGGTGACGAGGCCGTTGGCGAAGATGGCGAGCCACGCAAGAAGCGACGCCGGCGAGGACGCCGTGGTGGACGCCGACGCTCAAAGCGGACTGACGAGGACTCCAGCGGCGATGCCACCAGCAACGATGGTGAAGAAGAATCGGGAGATGAGCCCACTCCCACTGGCTACGTCACGGCAGGCGCAAAAAAGGCCAAGCCTGAGGGTAGTCGACGACGTGGTGACGCCGACGGCGAGAAGTCGGGCGACGACCGACGGCGACGACGCCGTCGTGGACGCGGCAGTGACGAGAAATCGGGCACGCGAGGTCGCGGTCGGCCCGCCTTCCGGCCGGTCAGCAGCTCGTTCTCTCAGGACGACGAGGGTCTTGAATACCTCGGCCTCGACGACGGTGACGAGAGCGATGCACCAGCGACTCGCCGCAGCGATGCGAGCACCGACGAGGCTGTCGCTGAGAGCGGTCTCGACGCAGTTCGTGAAGTGCCAAGCTGGGTTGAGGCGATTGGGATTGTGATCGCGGGCAATCTCGACGCCCGTGCGAAGGCCCCCGCCAAAGACAACGGTCGCTCCTCGCGAGGCCGCTCCGGTCGCTCGTAAGCGGCCCGAGACCGGCGGCTCCTTCAGGGCAGCGACTACTTCAGGGCGATCGTGCGGGCGAGAGGCCGCAGGATCTGATCGACGACGCAGTTGTCGATGACCTCCATCGCAAGTCCAAAGAGCCGCTCGACTGCCTCGACGTAGCCCACAGTCGGATCAAGACTTCCGTACTGGCGAGCGGTGACATAAACGCTGAGCTGATCCTCACCGTAGTCACCCGTTCGCACCTGGAAGGCATTCGTACGCGACTCCGTGCTCACCCGCACCTGAGTGCGACAGTCTTCGTCAACCGCGAGCGTGACTGAGGGCTCGAAGTTGATCACCCGTGCTCCGGGAATCTCTCCCATCTGCTCAAGTGACGGTCCCACGCCAAGCGCCTCCGCCAACAGCGCGTTGTGGTTGCCGCGGTAGGCAAAGTCAAAGCCGAACAGCAGGTCCAGGGCCTCGCAATCGAGGGGACTGACCGAGAGCAGGGCTGGGGCGAGATCGAGCACGAGTTTGTGCTGCTTCATCGCCTCCTCAGGAGACGCCGGGTTCACTTCGCCAGACGAAAGCCTTCGTGTTTCCACGGCCGTCCATCGATACCGTCCGTTGTCTTTGTCTTCCTCGAGCACGAAGTCCCGCTTGTCCCGACAGTAGAACTTCCGCATCGTCGGATAGTGCTTCTGCAGGCACTCGAAGAAGTGCAGGATCGTGTCCCGCTGCCCCGGCAGTTCCATCTCCGTCATCAGGTTCATGTTGACGTAGAAGTCGTCGGCGAGCCCCGCAAAATCCGTCATGCTCTCCAGTCTCCGCTCTTTCGCAATTGCCAACAGCCGGTCTCAAACGCGGCTGCAAACGGAAGAAACCTGATTCGCACGGCGTTCTGACGCAGTATAGCGCGACATTTTTTCGAGTGTCAAAAACCACGGCTTTCAGACCCACGGCCAGTCCTCGCGGTGTCGGCATAACCGGAAGAGCCCGAGCTGTTTTTCATCGCCAACACCCACCCCCTGTACTGAAACACAGCGTTTGTTGGCATCAGATGAGGATTCCTGGCATACTCCGCTGGTCGGTTTTCCCACCTTCTCGTGTCAGCTGGCCAGCCTTGGCCACCCTCCCTGACACGTATGCCACCACCGGTGCTTCGAACAAACGGTGCTTCGAACAGATGAGGCCCATTCGACAATCTGCCGGACGTTCAAAGGCCACCGCAGGGCCAGAAGAACGGCCCACTGCTGTCCCCGACGATCGGGTTTCGCTCGAACAGCGTAGCGATGGCGCGGTGATTGTGCGTGTGCATTCGGCAGGGACGGGCCCCGACCGACTTCCCGATGCGGTCTTTGCCTTTCGCTGCGGCGACCCTCAGTATGCCTACTGGCTCGAACGCCTTGCTGGCCAGCAGGCCGGCTGCAGCGCCGTAAAAAACAGCGCTGTAAAAAGCAGCTCAGCCGGGCATGACTAGTCAAAGCATGTCGGCCGTAGCACTGCCGCAGCAGCACCGCCGCAGGAACCCCGCCGTCGTGCTCCCGAAGATGCGACCCCACGGCCATCAGCTCGCTGTGGAGAGATCGCAACGCCAGACCGAAGGGCCTTCCCGTCTGTCCAGGCGTCGCATCTCTCCTCTTCCAGAGCTTCTCGGCTCTAGTCGTCCCGCGAGTTTGAGATCAACGTGATGAACTCCCGGTTGCTCTTAAACTTGCTGAGCTGCTTCGTGAGCTGTTCCATCGCATCAACGTGGTGCATGGTCGACAGCGTCCGACGCAGAATGTTCACAGCGTGCAGCGTGTTGGGATCCAGCAGCTTCTCCTCGCGTCGAGTGCCCGACTGCGAGATATCGATCGCTGGCCACACGCGACGGTCGGCGAGCTTACGATCGAGCACAAGCTCCATGTTGCCGGTGCCCTTAAACTCCTGAAAAATCAGCTCGTCCATGCGGCTACCGGTGTCGATCAGCGCGGTCGCCACAATCGTCAGCGATCCGCCCTCTTCAAACACGCGTGCCGTTGCGAAGAGCTTCTTCGGGATATCGAGCGCCTTGATGTCGACACCACCGCTCATCGTGCGGCCGGTGTTGCCCACCCATTTGTTGAAGGCCCGTGCCATACGAGTGATCGAGTCCATCAGCAAGAACACATCCTTGCCGGCCTCGGCCATCCGCTTGCACCGCTCAACCACGAGCTGTGACAGACGCACATGGCTCTCAACGTCACAGTCGAGGCTGCTCGCGAGTACTTCACCCTTCACGCTGCGACGCATGTCGGTGACCTCTTCAGGTCGCTCGTCAACGAGCAGCACGACCAGCCCAACCTCCGGATGATTCTCCGAGATCGCCTGCGAAATCTGCTGCAGCATCACGGTCTTCCCTGAGCGTGGTGGAGCCACGATCAGAGCACGCTGTCCCTTGCCCAGCGGTGTGAGCAGGTCCATGACTCGCGTGGTGACCGGCTGTTGACCGGTCTCCAGCCGTAGCCACGTCTCTGGATTGATCGGCGTGAGCGTATCGAAGGACTTGACGCTGGAGTATTCCTCGGGAGGCAGACCCTCAACCTCGAGAACTTCCCGCACCCGCGGCCCTTGCTGCCGACGACCAGGCTGCACCATCGCCTTGACGAACACGCCTTCACGCAGGCCATACCGCTCCACCATCGTTCCTGGCACAAACGGATCGGTCCGCTCGCGGGCCAGGTTTTGGGATGGGTTGCGGAGGAAGCCGTAGCCGTTGGGGTGCATTTCCAGCACACCCTCACCCGGCTCCAGCGGTACCGGTTCGCCGTTTTCGGTAGCCGGCTCTTCCTCTGGTGGCTGCATCGCTGGATCGTCCGGCACCGGACGGTCGCCGCCACCGCCACGTCGCCGATACCTGCCGCGGCGACGTCCGCCGCCGCCGCCACCGCCGCCGCCACCACCGCCGGTTCCGCCGCCGCCATCTTGGCCGCCGGACCTGCCCTGCGAACGGGCTCGTCTCCGTTTCGCCATGAAAGAAAACCGTCCTCTTCGAGAAAACGTTCGGTCAGGCCTGCAACGCTCGGCCCTGCGGGCAGACCGTCGCCACGAAACCGAAAACGTTGAAATCCGGCGGTTTCTGGCCCGCCATGGAACCCCACTGTTCTGTCGTGGGCACCGGTTCAACGAGCGGGCAAGGCCCGGCGTCGAACTACGAAAATCTCACTCTTGTCAGGAAATTAGGCAGATGGATCACAACCCCCTGCAGCCTTCCAGGCCACGAGTCGCTCCCATTACAAACCCCAGGCAGGCACCGACGTCCATCCCTGGGAACGCCAGCAGCGATGCCTCTCAGGCCGTCACAACGGCCCGTTCGATCTCACTCAACAGATCGCGGGTGCACAGCACCCATGAAAACCGCAGTTTCTCATAGTCAAGGCGTTTTGAGGGCCTTTCCTACAGCTGCTGAGCATGTCCTACGACAGCCAACACACGTCCTCTTTCGAAACGGGCAGGTCGCTGAATCGACCCCCGCAGGGCGTTACGCCCCATCACACAGCGGAATACCAACATTCCGGGAGAGATCGCCACACTGAAGACAACAACTGCCCCGCTGTGACTACCCCAGAACTGGTCAAACACTCCGAGAGTGCGACAAGACAGCACGAAAAAGGCTGTCACCGAACAGCAGCAGTATCCGCACCACCCAGGAGACTGTCAAGTCATGACTTTTCCGCGGGAAACTGGGGTTTATCCCGCCAACAGCCGCCTGACATCGGCGTTTCCCCGGCTCGTAGCCTCCCCCCACAAGAGCCGGGCAAGATTCGATGCAACTCGCACAACCAGTTCAGCCGATACCAGAGGAAGGTGACCGTGCCGCTTCTGCGACGCGGTCCCGTCATCGTTTGAGTCACACGCAGCCGCTGGAAGTACCGCGAGGACATTCCTCATGATCGCCACCGACCGTTGGACACGCCGTTTCGCCGCCATTTTTGCCATCCTCGCCTGCATGGGTTTGGCATGGAACACTGCCGATGCGATGGCAGGTGTGGCCTGGCATGAATCGTACGAGGCAGCCCAATCGGCCAGTCACTCGAGCCAGCGGCCCATTCTGGTAATTTTTACCGCCAACTGGTGCGAAGCCTGCCAGCATCTCGACAGCAGGCTCTGGGCGAACCCTGAAGCGGCAGCGTTGGTTGGTGCCTGCTATGAACCGGTTGTCGTGGATGTGGACTCTGACCCTGCCCTCGCTCGTCGGCTGGGGATTTCGCACATTCCCTCCGCCTGCGTGATGGACGGCAACGATCGCCTGCTGACAACGTTTGATCTGCCGCCAACGGCGTCAGGTTTTGTGGCTCAGGCGGCCCAGGCCCTCCACGCTACCGCGGCGACGGCGATCACTCCAGCAACAACGATTGCGGCGCAGCCATCAGCCACAGTTGTGCAGCCTGAGCAGCGGCCTGCTTTGGCGGCCTCTGCTGCGGTGACGCAACCTGCTCCGGCGGCTCCAGCAGACGGCCGTTATGCCGCAAGTTCACGGTTTGCTCAGCAGGCTCCCCAGCAGCCCATCACGCAACAGCAGGCGACTCCGCAGATGCAGCCGCCAGCGGCCTTTTCGGGAACAGCAGGGCAGCCGATCTCTCCGGCAACAACTGCCGCAGCTCCAGCCCAGACGCCTCCGTGGCTCTCGGCTGCTCCGGCTACCTCCACGCCACAGGCTGCCACACCACCATCCGCGGTGCCACCAGCAGCCCCAACAGCTGCACCCTCACTCGCACCGCAGCAGGGCTACTCCCTCTACCCGACCACACCATCGACAGCCACTCCGTCAACAGCGGCACAAGCGTACGCTCCGCAGGGCAGTTATGCCTCAGCCACACCTCCGCAGACGATGCCCCCGCAGACGCTGACGCCCTACCCCACTCCCCCTGCTGCTGTCGACAGCGCTGCGATGGCCACCGATCGCGCAGAGGAGAAGAAGGAAGAGCCGCAGACCAACAGCTTTCTCAGCACGCTACAGAAGCCGTTCGCGTTCATGATGCCCAAGAGCGAACCGGACGAAGAGGAGGAGTCTGCAGCCGATCTCGCCAATGCCCCCACTCCCTATCCAGTGGGTCTCGACGGCTACTGCCCAGTGACCTTGGCCGAGCAGGCATCCTGGACGGAAGGCCGCGCTCAGTGGGGCGTGCAGCATCGCGGCCGCACGTACCTCTTCGCTGGCGCCAATGAGCAGCAGCGGTTCCTGGCCAACCCAGATCGCTATGCCCCTGCCCTTTCTGGTGATGACCCGGTAGTCGCTTTTGAAGCGGGCAAGCAGATCCCTGGCCAGCGGCGGTATGGCGTGACCTACCAGGCGAGGATTTATCTCTTCTCATCACTGGAAACACGGAGTCGGTTTGCCGCCAACCCACAGGCCTACGCCTCGCGAGTCCGCCTCGCCGAGAATCGCGGTGCGGCCGGCGGCACGATGCTCCGCTAGGCTCCACAGAAGAAAGGCGGCTACCGAGCCGCCGTATGCACCGCCCAGCCACGGGAACGGCCGACCGCCTCACGCCACACCTCGAGCATCCGCTCACGGCTGGCTGCATCAGTAGTCGGCTCAAAGACCCGCTCAGTCTGTCGGGCCAGCGTGGTGTCGATAGCCGCTTCATGCCCCGCACCGCGAGCGGCCAGCAGCGCTGCCCCGAGTGCTGTGGTCTCCAACACCCTGGGCCGCTCCACCGGCACACCGAGCACATCCGCCTGAATCTGCATCAACAGGTCATTGCTCGAAGCACCGCCGTCGACCCGGAGCCGATCGAGGGCAATTCCCGAGTCGCGCCTCATACATTCCACCACCTCCGCCACCTGCAGCGCGATCGACTCAAGCGCCGCACGTGCAATGTGAGCAGCGGTTGTCCCCCGCGTGAGCCCAATGATCAGGCCTCGGGCATGCGGATCCCAGTGAGGCGTTCCCAGCCCAGCCAAAGCTGGCACGAGCACCACACCATCGCTGTCGGGCACACTCGCCGCCAATGGCTCGATCTCACTCGCCTGCTTGATGATGCCCAGGCCATCTCGCAGCCAGCTCACAATCGCGCCGGCAATAAAGATGGCCCCTTCGAGGAAGAAGCTGGGGCCTCGGCCGTCATCGGCTGCAGGTGTGGTCAGCAGCCCATGCTGGCTCACCACCGCCTCAGGTCCTGTCGCAAACAGTAAGAACGCCCCGGTGCCGTAGGTGTTCTTGGCATCACCAGGCTGGAGGCATCCCTGACCATACGATGCCGACTGTTGATCGCCGGCGATCCCACAGATCGGCAGTTCACAGCCAAGCATGTCGGCAGTCGCCACCCCAAAGTTTCCGGCAGAGGAACGCACCTCCGGCAGGATCTCCATCGGCACCCCAAAGATCTCACAGAGTTTCTCGCTCCAGCGTCCCTCGCGAATGTCATAGAGCAGCGTGCGACCGGCATTCGACGGGTCTGTGGCATGCACTTGGCCTGCGGTGAACTTCCAGACCAGCCAGCTGTCAACGGTGCCGAAGAGCACCTCACCTCGCCGGCAGCGGGCGGCCAAGCCGTCGACCGTCTCCAGCAGGTGCACAATCTTGGTCGCCGAAAAATAGGGATCGAGTCGCAGGCCGGTCCGCTCACGAATCAGGTCTTCATGCCCGGCCTCCCTGAGCCGCTGGCAGATCGGCTCGCTCACTCGGCTCTGCCAGACAATCGCCGGAGCCACCGGCTCTCCGGTCACGCGATCCCAAAGGATTGTGGTCTCACGTTGATTGGTGATTCCGATGGCCTGAATGGCCTGCGGGCTGATCCCAGCGGCGCCGATCACCTGACGCGCCGTTGCCAGCTGGGAACTCCAGATCTCGGTAGCGTCATGCTCCACCACGCCGGCCGCTGGCGTGATCTGGCGGAACTCCTGCTGCGCCGTTGCAACCGGCAGGCCGGCAGTATCGAACAGGATCGCTCGGCTCGACGTGGTGCCCTGATCAAGCGCCAGAAACAGCGGTTCAGACGTCGTCATCTCTTGTCCCCTTTAACGGTGTTTGGTCACCCCGTGTTTGCTCACAACAGACTCAACTGCAGTCCCCATCCCCAGCGACAGATGCAGCCAACTGCCGACCGTGACGCCGCTCCAGCATCGCCGCCACAGCTGCCACTTCTGCTTCCACGCGATCCTCAGCGAGTCGGCCTGTCGACGCAAGGATCTCTGCGATTTGACGCAACGTGGCGAGGTCAAAGTCAGGCTCAAACGCCAGCATCAGACGTCGTGAAACCACGTCGTCTAAGGTGACAGCCCACTCACGGGCCACCGCCCGCCGGACCGCCTCTACCGTCACTCCGCAGCCTGCCGCTCCAACGCTGCCTGCGGGACCAGCCACTGCCTCCGCCTGCCCTCCGTAGAGCTGCACCAAGCGAACAGCGGTGTTGCTGGCCACCCCGCATCGTTGCAGGTGCTCGCGCAGCTCGCAGCGGGCCTGGGGCGTGTCGGCGGCAGCGGCACCAGGCAGCGGCCGTGACTGCGAGTTGCCCCGCACAGACCAGTCGATCGCCGGCAGCACCTCGGCCGCTGCCGTCTCTGCCAGGCTACGACAGGTGGTCAGCTTGCCCCCCACGATCGACCAGCTCGGAACCGCCGTTGAAGGATGTCGTAGCAGCAGATGTCGCCGGGTGACCGCGGCCGGTGTAAGCCCACTGCCGGCGTTCGGCAACGGCCGCACGCCGCAGTAGTGCAGCAGCACGTTCTCACGTGTCGGGGAAGCATCCGGAAAGAGCTGCTGGCAACAGGACAGGAGATACGTGATCTCCTCGTCCGAGGCGATCGCGTCGCCCGGATCTCCGTCGTAGGGGAGGTCCGTTGTGCCCACCAAGACCAGCCGCTCACCAAAGGGCAGCACAAACATCGGCCTCCCGTCGCCAGCCTCGGCATACACGCCCGAGTCGTGCAACCGCCGTCGCAGATCTGCCGCATCGATGACCAGATGGCTGCCCTTGGTTCCGCCGATTAATGGCGGCCCACCAGCGGCCAGCGGAACGCTCGCACGTGTTCGATCCACCCAGGCACCACTGGCGTTCACGATCGCGTCAGGACGAAGACTGATTCGGCTCGTCACGCCGGCTGCCTCGGCAGCAGCATTCGGCGTGAGATGCAGGGTGCCATCCGAATCAGCGGTGAGTTCGACATGCGTATGCACGTGAAACTGCGTGCCGTTCGTCGTAGCGACATTCTGAGCGTCTTGCAGGAGTTCAACGGTAAATCGTTCTGGAAACCGCATCTGTGCGTCGACATAGCTGGCTCCCCTGGGATACCGCCGGATGTCCACCTCCGGCTGTCCCGATACACCACCGCGATGCATGCTGTGCCGCGGCCACTCCCCACCACTGAGCAGGTCGTAGAGCCACAGCCCGATCCCAACAGCCCAGCTGCCACGGGGCCGCCCTGCCGCAAGCCAGCGAGCAAGCCGCCCTGCACCGACGAGACGGGCGGCAGCCGCGAACAGCCCTCCGCTACGTTTCTGAAGCGGGATGTAGAAAGGCAACGGCTCGACCAGGTGCCCCGCCAGCCGCACGAGCCGCTCTCGCTCCCGCAGGCTCTCACGCACCAGATCGATCTCGCCATACTCGAGATACCGCAGCCCTCCGTGAACGAGCCGAGTCGACCAGGCGGTTGCCCCACACCCGATGTCTTGCGACTCAATCACGACGACGTGCACCCCCGAAAGTGCGAGCTCGCGAGCCAAGGCAGCACCATTGATGCCCGCCCCAATGATCGCGACGGTGGGCGGGGTCTGCCTCATGAAGAATGCCTTAGCTGAGGGTGAATCCGAGGCCGACGCTCCGAGAGAGAAGCTGCCGTCATGGTTGAATCAACGTATGCTGGAGTGAGAAGCAATCAACGGTCAACCTTGACGTGCACGCATTGCAAGGACAAACGCCCCTATGCCTCTGCGAATCCACTCGCTGCCATCGGGCTTCCTGCGATCCCGGGCATTCGTTTCCACCCTGCTGTTGCTAGTTGCGGGCGTCTCAACACCCACCGCGAGCGGGCAGGGGATCGTCGCCACCTGGCGCGGGCTGGCAGTCGGTGAACTAACTGCCGCTCTGTCCCCGCTCATCGGCCGGCCACTGGTCCTCGACGCACGAGTGGACCCCACCACCCCCATCACGCTGGTCGCAGATGGGCTCACTCCAGAGCAACTGCTAAACGACCTCGCAGAGCAGACCGGTGCAGAGGTAGTGGTTTTGCGTGAGAGTGTGCGACTGGGGCCGGCGGGCCGTCGGGCATCGCTGCAGGCTGCGGAAGAACAGCGAACAGAGGAACTTCGCTCCGCGCCTGGAGACCTCCGCCGTTCGCTGGCCAAAAGAGAGCCACCCACCTGGACCGCCGCCGCAACGCCTCGCGATCTTCTCAAGGAAGCGGCCATCGCCGCCGGCACGACCATCACAGGCCTCGAACAGGTTCCCCACGATCACCTGAGACAGACAATCCTCCCAGAAATCACCACCGCCGCCGCGCTCGACCTGCTGCTTGCCAGTTACGACCTGCGGTCTGCCATCACCCCCGAAGGGCTCAAGGTGGTGCCGCTCGACCCTCACGCCCAGCCGCGGAAACCGCCACAGCTCCCTGCTCTCGCCTCGGCACAGCGCGACCGCATGCCCGAGAATGCCAGCACCCGCTTCACACTTGAAGCAGCAGCACCGCTCGACCAGCTCCTCACAGCGATCGCCATGCAGACAGGGCTGACGCTTCAGCTCGACACGGCAGCATTCAAAGACGCCGGCATCGATCCGGCCACGATCGTCCGCGTTGCCGTGAAGGATGCGTCACTGCCCAAACTGCTCGATGCGGTGACCACACCTCTCGGGATTCAGTGGACAGTCACCGGCAAGGTTCTTGGCGTTACTGCTTCTTCGCCACCATCTGGTCGCGAGCCTGCAGGCGACGAGCCGCCTCGAGATTGATCGCCGCGGCACGGAACGTGGGATCAATGCGGAGCGAGAGCTCGTACGACTTGATGGCCTCGCCGTAGGCTTCCTGACGCGCCTGTGCCACGCCCCGATTAAACCAAGCTCGAGCATCCTTCGGCTCGTGTCGGATCGCCTGATCGAAATCAAGTTCGGCCTTGCCCGGCTCATCGGTGGCAAGATACGCCAGCCCTCGATTGAGGTAGGCCACCATATACGTTCGGTCACGACGGATGGCGCCGGCATAGGCGCTAATCGCCTCGAGAGGCCTGTCGAGCTTCATCAGTGTCAGGCCACGCCATAGTTCCGGCCGTGGATCGTCATAGGCGATGCCAGAGGCGTCTTCAAAATCCTTCAACGCGATGCCGTACTGCCCCAGTCGGAACCAGGCGATCCCGCGGCGAAGTGCGAGCTCCGGCTCGAGCCGATCGATCTGCAGGCCTTTGGAGAATGCCTCGATCGCTGGCTCAAGGCGGTCGAGCTGCCGCAGCACGATGCCCATCGCGAGAAATGCCTCAGGGTCCTGAGGATCCGCCTCGACAGCCTGCTTGAGAGTGGCCAACGCCTCTTCCCACTTCCCTTCCTTCTCCAGTTCGCGGGCCTGCGCGATCAGTGGAGCGGCGGGCGACTCGGCGTAGAGGCTTCCCGTGCGAGCAGTTGGTCGGTCGGCCGCCGGACCGGGCACCGTCACATCAGGAAATGGAACTGGCAGCTGGAGGTCTCCACTGTTGGATGGCTGAGTCGGCGCCAACGGCTGCGTGACCCGAGGCTGCGGTGTCGCGGGATCGTTGGGATAGATCTCTGGCTGCGGCGTCTTTCGCTGACCACTGCCAAACGGGTTGAGTTCGTCAGCGAACGGATCCTCTTGCGGCGGCCCTGCAGGCTGAGCCAAAGCAGGGCCCGCAGCCCATGGCAGGCTGGTCGCAACAATAGCTACGGCAAACAACAAACGGTTGAGCATCTGAGCATCTCGCGAGGAACCGGAGACGAGGGGGGCGTAAACTCCGGGAATCATCCACGGCCACCAACGCCTGCACTCCCCCTTTCGGCTTATTTCGCCGACAGGGTTCACCAGGACACCGGCTACCGGCCCTTCCTTCCCTAATCACACCCTCCGGCACGAGCGGCTGCAACCGTTAGTTATTGCCAAACCGATCGGGATTCACAAAAACCGCTCTCAGCCGGCAATCAGGCTGCCGAGCCGCTCTTCGATACCAGCCTTAATCTTGCCCGAGAACAGGCTCGCCATGCCAGGAAGGCCGAGTTTCACGAGCAGATCCTTGTCTTCGATATCGATCGTGCCGCTGAAACTCATCCCCATGGCCGACAGCTGCACCTTCAGCTGATCGCCTTCCCAGGCGGCATTGATTGGGCCAACCTGACTGCCGTACTCCTCGCGAGCCTTCACCAGAGCCTCGTCCATGCGACGCTTGATCTCCTCACGAGTGATTTCGTAAGGCACACGTACTTCCAAGGTCTTCATCGAGAACGCTTCTCCGGGACAAATCGATCGATCGAGAACGAACTAACTGATACTGGCGAACGCACAAGGGCCTGCCGAGCCTGACGCACACGCATCGGCTCAACCGGCCCCGTCCGCTCCTGAGAGCATACGGCGGATCGCACAGCGATGATATCGGCATTCACGGGCTGCAACGCCGGAAACTCCTCAATCTTCAGCTTTCCGGCCACCGCAAAGGCACATCCGGCCGCTGATGCCCGCTGTTGCCAGTCCTGGAGTTCCGCAACCCGCCGCAGTCCGAGCAGGCCTGCCGCCTGCTTGTCGTAGGTGTCAACGAGCACCCCTGCGGCGGCGAGATCGCGTGCGGCATCGAGCACCTCATCAGGGGCGGGAGCCCCGCAGTTCGCGGCGTCGGCGTAGATCACCAGCACCTGTCGAACACCCGCAGGAAGGCTCGCGGCAACGGCTTCAAGATCGTGTCGCCAGATGGTGCCAGCACAGCCGGCGAGCCCAACTTTGACAGCGACGGGCAATGGGGCCAGCTGGCCCGCGTCTGAGGCTGCCTCGAGGCAGGTCCAGGTCATGGCCAGATGTGTGTGCAGCTTGTCTGCACCATCCGCAAGCTCGCCACAGGCCATTGTCCAGGGCAGCTGATTCCCCACAACGGTCGCCACTTCGCAACACACAGCCGCAGCGGCAGCTCCCAGCGATCCAGCGGAAGGCTCTTTGACATCGAGAATATCGACGCCACCAGCAACCGCATCGGCCGCCTCTTTCGACGAACGCACACTGACGAGTAAAGAGGGCCTGGGGAGTTCGATTATGGAGTGCATCGTGATCAGGCCTCACGTTTCGCCGCCACGAGGCGGCCCGTGAGAGTCCGCACCAGCGAGGGCGTGAGCGGCTCGCACCACAGTCCGTCAATTACAATCGTGCCGCGAGCCCATCCTCCCCACGGCAGACTCACCGACCGCTGGGAATAGTCTGTGGCTCGTTCAGCGAGCCGAATCGCAAGGGTGCCGCGACGGCGGCTCGTACTGGCGACGCTGTCATCCGCCGCCTCTTCAGCTGAGCTGCCACAACTCGACGTGGCGGGATGCCTACCGACGGGGCTTGAGCCGAGGAAGAAACACTCCACCACTTCCAGCGGTACGGCCTCCCGCTGCCAGGGCGCGAGCCGCACATGCACCACCCCCCCTTGTCGCGTCAGCCGCGGTCGTGCCGACTCGTAGGCGAGCATGAGCGTGGTGAGGAAGCCGGCAGCCAAAAAGACCGATACGGTCGCCACCAGCCATCCGCGTGTCTGCATCGCGACGAGCACGCCGAGAATCAGCGCACTCGAAAGCAGGCTCGCCGCAACAGCCGCAAGCACAGGTCGCATGTTTCCCCGCAGCCAGACCTCTGGTGATGCGTGTGCAGCGGGAGCCGACTGTTCTTGCGTCATTCAGGTTTCAATCCAGAGGGGAGTTTTTTAGGATTCTGCGACGGCGGCTGCCGTTCGCGGCATCGTTCTGTCTGGTCTCACCCACAGTTCCCGGTGGCCCAACCGGGGCCCGAACTGTGTGGCTGCGAGGTGGACCGACAGTCTCGAGACTACCCCCTGAGGCCCGAGAGCATCCCCAAAGGATTGTGATGGAGAACTTACCGTACGACGACTCCGTGAAGAACGAGGCGGGCCATACCGCCCACGCAGACGCCAGCGTGCAGGCCACCTCGTCACGACCGGTCCTGATCGGCCTGGTGGTCGTCGTCGCACTCTACGGACTTGCCGCGGTGATGGGCTATCCCCAGGCAGGCCGTGACGCCATTGTGGCGGCCGCCAGCCATGGGCACGAGGCGGAGCATGCAAACTCCTCCGGCTCTGCAGACCACGCAGACGCAGACCACGCAGACGCAGAACACGCAGACGCAGAACACGCAGACCACCACGACAGCGTGGCAACCCCGGCACCGCCAGTATGGACGGTGATCCCGTTCCTCGCGTTGCTCGGTGCAATCGCCGCCTTCCCGCTGATTCCCACGATTGAGCACTGGTGGGAACACAACAGCAGCCGCTTCATGGTGGCAGCGGGCCTGGGCCTGCTCACGCTTCTCTACTACGCACTGCTGCACCCGCATGCCGTGGAGGTGCATTTCCCCGCCCACGACATTCGCATGCCAGCCGACGGAGGCATCTCCTGGGGCGTTGCCGGCACGATCCTGAGCAATGCCTTTCTGGGCGAGTACGTGCCGTTCATCATGCTGCTGTTCTCCCTCTACTGCGTGTCGGGCGGCGTGCGAATTGAGGGGGACCTCGCGGCCACACCGCGGACGAATGCGACCTTCATCACCATCGGCGGCCTGCTGGCGAGCTTTATCGGCACGACCGGAGCCGCGATGCTCCTGATCCGGCCATTGCTGGAAACAAACAAGCAACGCCGCAATGTGGTGCACACCGTCGTCTTTTTCATCTTTGTGGTCTGCAACTGCGGAGGCTGCCTGCTTCCCATTGGCGACCCTCCCCTGTTCCTCGGCTATCTCGCAGGTGTCGACTTCTTCTGGACGTTATCGCTGTGGCGAGAATGGGCGGTCGCTAACGCCGTGCTGATCGCGATCTACTGGGCCTGGGACACGTTTCTGGCCTATCCGCAGGAGCATTCCCGAGACGTCAGCCACGACCACGCGACCGCACAGGCACTCCGCATCCGAGGCCTCTGGCCCAATGCTCCACTGCTGCTTGCAGTGATTGCAGCGGTCGCTCTGCTCGATCCATCAAAGGCATTGCCTGGTACAGACTGGCATCCCTGGGTGTTCCTGCGGGAGGCGGTGCTTGCCTCGATTGTGGCTCTCTCGTTGGCGCTCGGCTCAGAGCAGGTCCGCCGCGACAACGGCTTCACCTACGGTGCAATTCTTGAAGTGGCCGCGCTCTTCGTGGGAATCTTCGTGTGCATGCAGCCAGCCTTGGCAATCCTGGGGGAGCAAGGGGGTAGCCTCGGCATCTCCTCGCCGCTCGCGTTCTTCTGGACGACTGGCCTGCTCTCCAGCGTGCTAGACAATGCGCCAACGTATCTGGTGTTCTTCAAGACGGCTCAGACGCTGCCTGCTGGCGGTGACGTAATGGCTGGTGTGGAAGTCAGTCGTCTGGCGGGCGTCAGTCTTGGGGCAGTATTCTTAGGAGCGATGACCTATATCGGGAACGGTCCTAACTTCATGGTCAAGGCGATCGCGGAGAAGGCTGGCATTCGCATGCCGAGCTTCTTTGGCTATCTGGCATACAGCGGCGGCGTTTTGATGCCGGTGTTTGTGCTGGTCTCCTACCTGTTTCTTGTTCTGCTTCCCTAGGTTTTCCGCCGCTTTCGCTCACGTCACCGCAGTCACATTATGCCCGCAGGCACCTACCGACACGTCACCACTGACCGGGACCTCGACACGCTCGTCGACGAACTCGCCGCTCACCCGTTCCTGGCCTTTGACACCGAGTTTGTGTCGGAGAACACCTACCGCAGCGATCTCTGCCTGGTTCAGATCGCGGCTCCGGGAATCCTGGCGGTGATCGACACCCTGGAGGTGCCCAACCTCGTCCCGTTCTGGCAGCTTCTCGCCGAAGAGGGCCGCACGACGGTCGTGCACGCCGGGCGTGAGGAGTTTGGGTTTATCCTGCATGCGATCGGCACTCGCCCTTCGTCACTGTTTGACATTCAGGTGGCATCCGGACTCGTCGACCACGATTTTCCCGCAGGCTACGCCGCTATCTGCCGCCGCATGCTCGGGGTGAACACGGCCAAGGGGGAGACCCGCACCGACTGGCGGCAACGGCCCCTTTCTGATGCGCAGCTTGAATACGCCCTCGACGATGTTCGACACCTTGAACGGCTCTGGAAACTGCTCGAAAGCAAGCTCGCCAAACTCGGCCGCTCAGAGTGGATGGTCGAGGAAATGGCTTCCTGGCAAGACGATGTCACGGAATCATTTGAGCGGAAACGCTGGCGTCGGGTCTCCGGACTCAACGGGCTTTCCCGCCGCGAGCTTGCTGTTGCCCGCGAACTCTGGCACTGGCGTGATCGGCTCGCTGAGCAGCGGAACATGCCGCCCAAGCGGGTGCTGCGGGACGACCTGCTCGTGGAGCTGGCCAAACGGAAGAGCCCGGAAGAGCGGCAGATCAAGGCGATCCGCGGCATGCAACGGAGCGACTTCAAGCACATCATCGGCGACATCTCAGCTGCCATCGCCACGGGACTCAGCGTGCCAGATGAGGCCTGCCCGGGCGGCGAGCGGCATCGTGCTCCACCACCTCAGCTGTCAATGCTTGGTCAGTTTCTGGCCACCGCCATCGCCGGCCTCTGCCGTCAGATGAGCATCGCCCCATCACTGGTGGGCACGGCGTCTGACATGCGAGACCTGCTCGCCTACAAACTCGGCTACCGCAACGAAGACGAGTTGCCTGTCCTGGCTCGCGGCTGGCGAGCCGACCTGGTGGGCACCATCGTAGACGACCTACTGGAAGGGCGGTCGGCCCTTCGCATCGGCGACCCGCGATCGAGCGATCCGTTGGTGATCGAATCGGTCCGCCCGCGGTAACTCTTTTCTGCCGAGCAGGGCAGTGCCACTTAGCTGATGACGGTATCACGAGCGAGCGAGACCGTCGGGCGTCGACGTGTGCCCACTGCTGCGGGCGAAGCGAGCGCCTGACGAGCGTACTGAATCAGTTGCGAGGGCTCGAGGCAGATCGTGGGTCCAGTTGCCGCAGGTCGTCCCTTCGTGATCGTTGCGGAGCCATCTTCAGTGAGCTCCACCGTCCAGGCACCACCTCCCGGTCCGAGTACCTCAAGACCAACGGTCGCTGGCGGTTCGGCCTGTGGCCCACTCGCTGCAAGCCGGGCAACCTCTGCAACCGCCGCCTCGCCACCTGCTGTCCGCAGTTCGGCGAGCACGTCTTCCATCCATCGTGACACCACGGCCGGCTTCTGACGACGCTTGCCCCAGCGGTCCTCATCACCGTACGCCAGGAAGCGATGGATAGTTGCCTCATCCAGCGGTGGGCAGTGGCGAACGCCAGGAATCGCATGGAGATTCTCCATCGAGAACACCGGGTCAGTGTCCTCGTACGACTCGTAGAGTCCTTTGCCACCGTAGGCCATCTCTTCAAGGAGTGTCATATCCTCGGGAGGCGTATTGCCAACAAACTGCACACCACCGGAGTTCAGATAACTACTGGCGTAGTCGATGATCTCGCGAGTGGTAATCGGACGATCAGGTGCCACATGGTAGATCCCGCCGCGAGCCACCCCACTTTGGAGCAACACGGCGATCGTCTCGGAGACCCAGTCGACTGGCACCATGTTTCGCCGCTCGTCGCCGGTCATCGTCAGCCGCAGTGAGACATGCCGGTAGCCAGTCTCGTCTGCCGGGAGACTGCGGACGATCACCGTCATCAGTCGCAGCATCGCCATCAGACCGTGGTAGGTCGTCGTGGCACCGGTACGCGAATCACCAACGATCACCGCCGGTCGCACAAAGGTGGGACGATCGAGCCAGGCAGCCGACCTGACGAGCGTCTCCGCTTCATGCTTGCTCGCCTCGTAGTCATTGCGGAAGCCGTGCACGTCAGTGGAGGGACGCTCAGGGATCACTCCCTTGGCGAGCCCGCTGACGTATGCAGTCGAAACATGCCAGAAGTCGCGAACACCGGCCACTTCTGAGACCTGCAACACATGCTGTGTGCCACCAACATTTGATCGCCAGGGCTCTTCGGCTCGATCCTTTCCAATGAACTGCAGTGACGCACCGCTGTGCACAATGCGTCCACAGTTGCGACGAAGCCAGCCAAGCTGCTCATGGCCGAGGCCGCAGCGTTCCGCATTGAGGTCGCCCTCGAGCACCACAGGCCGAGGCAGCGTCGCGGCTCGCGCCGCCTCCTGTCGCTGCAGCAGTGACTCGATTCGCTCCCGGCACGAGACCTCCGCCCCCGGCCGTACGAGGACCGCTAAGGGGACATTCGCCTCGAGGAGATCTGCCATCAGCTGGCTGCCGAGCAGGCCAGTGGCTCCAGTGAGAAGTGTGTGCGTCATGCGGCCGTCCTGTTGTCCATCAATGCCACTGGGGGATCGTCGCTCGAGGGCATTGCTGCCGCTGCTGTCAGTGACGACCTGGGGTCGAATCTACGCGGATCAACCGGAAGCGGGAACCACCGCAAGGCCCCTCCGGACAAACTCTGTGAGCTCACCGCCGTGGTTGTATCGACCAGGAAAAGACTGCCGCCGGCTGGAGGCCCATTCCCCTCCGTCGCGAGAGGGAGCCGTGCCGCTCAGCGACTAATATAGAGACGACTGAAAGACCTCAGCACGCCGTCAGTCGTCGCACGCCCCCAACGACCGCATCACAGGCAGATCGCCGTGAAAGCCGCAAAAACAGCCCCAGACCGGGAAAAGATCTGCCAACGCGAGAGCTGGATCTGCTCACCGCCAATGCACCAAAAGGGAGCGGTAAAACAGCGGAGGGCGGGGGATTCGAACCCCCAACCCCTTGCGGGGCATCTGATTTCGAGTCAGACCGCTGGCCAATTCGCTTGCCCTCCGTGTCGGTCGACTCCGGTAGTCTAGCACTCGTTCGTGGCTGGAAAACAGCGATCTCCAGAGCACTGGGCGGAACGCCATTCCTGGAGGCTTCAGCGGTTTTCTCCGTCTCCTCGGTCGCTTGGCCCCACCTCACTCCAGCAGGACGTTCCCGTGCCCCCCATGCCCTGTACGTCTCGACAACAGCAGGTGATCAGGCTGTTTGTCACACTCACCATTGCTTACACCGTCGTACTGGTCACAGCCACCCACTATCCCAAGCCGGGCGACGTTCTCGACCTCCTCCCTGCGACCCCATCTGACAAGGCGTTGCACTTCATCGCCTACGGCATCCTGGCCACCCTCGTAGGCTCCACCCTGATCGTCGCCGAACGTTGGACAGCCCGCAGTCTCGCGACGATGGTCGTCTGCCTAGCAGCATTTGCAGCCGTCGACGAAGCCACCCAGCCGCTGTTTGGCCGCTATGCGGACGTACTCGACTGGGGCTATGACTGCATCGGCATGGCGGTTGGAATCCTGCTGGTGGCTGTCATCCAACAGCCGCTGGTGAACCGTTTGCAACGACTGTATCGCCGGCACCCCCGATAACGGCGGCAGAGGTTTTGACGATACCGACGCCGACGCCGTCGCCGATACGATTCCTCCTCTGGCCTGCCGATTCTCCCATGGTGGCGATGACGAGGCGCCGGCCGGCCGCCCCATCAGTCACAGGGAGAACTTCATGGCAAAGAACACATGGCGACTCGTTAGTCAGAACCCCGAAGGTGACCTCGTCATCCACGACTACGATTCCCCAGAACCGATCCTCCGAGCACACCTGCAGGTCGGCATCGACGACTGCTCGACCGACCTCGACCTGCGTGGTGCCCCCGTTTTCCGCCACCTCGTCGGCCCCATTCCGGAAGGCAAAACCGTGGTACGCTACGAAACGCCTGAGGTGTTCGAGGTGCTCACACGCGAGTGGTCAATGCCTCGTCCGAAGCGGTCGCGTCGCTCCCGGTCACGAACTTCGTGAGCGGGCTGGCAGCCTGGCCGTGAGCCTCACCTCAGCCTGACTGCCGCCCCATGGAGCGATGGCAATGCCTGTCACGATCTTTTCTAAGATCATCGACCGCACGGTTCCAGCAAAAATCGTGCACGAGGATGATCTCTGCCTGGCCTTCCACGATATCTCCCCACAGGCGCCGGTGCATGTGCTCGTGATTCCCAAGAAGCCGATCGAGTCACTTGCCCACGCCTCAGGGGACGATACCGAACTCCTCGGCCACCTGCTCGCCACAACAACGAAGATCGCTCGCGACCTTGGCCTTGCAGAGGGCTATCGCGTGGTGATCAATACTGGCAAAGATGGCGGTCAGTCGGTCGACCACCTGCATCTGCATCTCCTCGGCGGCCGGTCTCTCAGCTGGCCCCCGGGTTAAGCAGCAAGCATCACTGCCACCATTGTCGCAGCCGGTCAAACATGCCGGTCCGCTCAACGGGCTGTGCGGCTTCAGCAGCTGCCGCACGCTGACGGTCCACTTCCTCAACAGCGATCGCCACAGCCTCTGCATCGATGTGGTTTTCAAGAAACTGAGGCCAGTGTCCGTCGAGTTCGATCACGCTTCCCCCAACGTCACCGGCAGACAGCTGGTGATCGATCAGAGCCAGCATTTTGGAGAGCTGCACCCGCTGAGACTCATCGAAAGCGAGGTCGTACACCCGGACCTGGTCGACACAGACTTTGCCTGGACCGAGCAGATCAAGTCGCACTCGCAACGACTCTAGGCCCTGCGTCGGCAGATCATCGACCTGCAGCACAATCTGCGACCATTCAGACGACAGCGGCATCGCTGCCTCGCCACGTCCGACTGGTGCAAAACGGTAGAACTCTTCTCTCCCCTGCAGGCCTTCCACGGCAATCCGCAATGGTGGCTGGGGGTTTCCCTCTTCGATACGGAGCCAGACCGCCACACTCAATCGACCAGTGGTGGGTGCAGCAAACGGGTTGCTACGGAGTGTCGAAAGTCCGTGTGGCGACGAGAACTGCACGGCCCCAAGTTTGTCGTCTTCTTCGCCTTCGGGCTTCCCAGCAACCGCGGCAAGACTTCCACGTTTTTTCTCTACAAGCTCCCAGCCGGGAACCCGCTGCCGCACCACCGGCAGCTCGAAGTCTGGATTGTCGAGCACCTCCATCGGCACTGGGTATTCAAGCACTCCCCGCCGTTCACGCAGCGAGGCGAGCCGCTGGGCGACTGCCGCGTGGACCTCCTCACCAAACACAACATCCGCAGAGGCGATCTCAGCGGATCGCACGAGCCTCACTGCCCGCAGCTCCCACGGACCAAGTGGCACTTCTATCATCCCGTTCGCAACCGGCAGCAGCTCACCGGACGCGGCATCGACCGCCGAACTTCCCGCATCACTCACCGTAAGCTTCGCAGTGCAGGCAGCTGGCGAGGCGTTTATCACGCTTGCCACCACAGCATCCGACTGGTGGGCCTGACGGACCACCAACGGCTGGGCAACCGCATCCACCTCGACCATGCCGCGGGCAGGTAGAGCCGTCAGTCCGTCTGCCGCGGTGATGCGTGACGCCTGAACTCCGCCACGGAGCAGCGTGCCATCAAAGATGGCTTCAAGGTCGTTTCCTGAGAGCGGCCCAGTGACGGACTCTCGCGACTCAGGCCCGACAGCGACAGCATGCACCATCGCCACCGCTTCATCCACCGCCTGTCCAGCGGAGAAGGGAGACGCTCGCAGCACCTCACCGAGCCCCACAACACGTGGCTGCTCCAGGTGCACTGCGGCCCGCCGCTGAGCACGCTGCAGGTCGGCGGCCAGCCTCGCGGAATGATTGGCGGATCGCCAGCCGCTCGCTGCCACCAACTCCGCACCGCCGCCATGCGTGCGAGGCCTCACAAAAACGATCTGCGGGTGTGCGGTGCTCAGCTGAGGATCAAAGCCGATCTCTCGCAGCAGCCCAAGGTCGCCACTCCCAGCGGTGAGTGCTGGCCGAAACCGTCGAGCGAGCGGCCCCTCGGAAAACAACGTCGTGGGCACAATCTGCAGGTCGATCGTCCCGGCGTGGGCCGCAACTGCGTCAGCGAGGCGACTGTGAAACGCAGCGATCTGTCCACACCGCCACTCCAACCAGGCGTCTTTGACACTTCCAGACACCAGTTCAGCCCGCTCCGCGAACCTCCCGCTGCCCGCCGTTGGCATCTCGATGCCAGTGTCGGACATAAAGCGGGCCATCGTGGCATCATCAAGGCCCCAGGCGACACCTGGGAGATGGAACCAGCCATCATGCGGGCAGGCAAGCGCGAGACCACGCACGGCCGCTCGATCCGCCACCCGGTCGGCCAGGTCAATCACCAACTGCTCGACAGCATCCTGCACCCGAGGATCCAGCACGTTGTAGCAGACCCCACCATCTGCTCCAGCGGGCGGCTCGCCATCTGCGCCCACACACTCGATCCCCACAGCGGTGCTGCCACCTCTGAGCCGCAGCATCTCGAGGGATGCCAACGGTCCGCTGCATTCAATCGCGGGCACGAGCTCAAGTCCTTCCCGCCCAAACACCCGACAGAGCAGCTCCAGAAGATCTTTTGAGTTGGAACGATCTGGTGAGCTGACGTACTGCCCCGGCGTGGCAATCTGTCCGTTGTCCCAGTGGACGCCACCGGCATGCACCCTGGACGGCCAGAGGGGCGTGCCATCGGCGTAGACCGTGACCATCGCACCCGCAGCAGCCTGATATTCCAGCAGCTCGGCCATTCGCTCGGCAGCGGCGAGAAACTTGCCCCAGTCATCCACGGGACGGCCAGTCTCCCCATCGATAGCAGCGGTCACACCAAACCGCGAAAACTCTGGCGACGAGAGCACGCCCAACAGCCGCTTGTGCGACACGCCCGGCGTTGCCACCATTGCCGCCGGGAGCTTTCGAGGACCAGCAAGCACACGCAGCCGACCGACTGTCAGCTCTTCCTGGACGGAAAGGTTCACAAGCACCACAAGCGGCGTTTTGGTCCGTGGCCAGAAGACTTGCTGGTAGCTGCCCATCTCAGGCGATTCGCCATAACGAGGCTTCTTGGCATCGAAGCCAGACGCCCAGACGACTGGCTCAACCACCCCAAGCTCGTTTGGCTCGAGAATCACCACCCCCACCGCAGCGTCCTCACTGGTTGGATACTCAATCTCCAACAGGTGAGGCCTGCCCGGCACAGCTCCAGGAACCACGACCGCTTCCCAGGCAGGGTTGTCTAGCGAGGGGGAGACAGGCAGCTGCAGCATCATCCCGAGGGGATGCTTGGCGGGAATGCCATGACCGCCCGGAAGCGGGCCACTGAAGCGGGGAAAGAGCGACTCCATCGGCCGGCCCGCTTCGCGACTGCCCGCAGGCAGCAGCACGTCGGCATCTTCCTCATCGCCACCAAACCCTGGAAAACGACCAAAGCCGGGAAGCTTCGGTGCCAGTGCGCCGACACTGCTCATGTCGAGGGCAGGCACAGCGGGCAGGGGCACGGACGGCATCGCTGTGATTCCGGAGAGCTTACGGAGCCTGTCAAAGAGCCGAGGGCTGCCCGCATCAAACTCGTAGAGAGTCGTCCAGGGTTCTGCTTCTGGAGGATTTTCCGACCGTCGACTGACGGCCACAAACTGCACTCGTCGGCTCGCCAGCGGCCGAGCCCACCGCAGCCCACCCGACTCCAGCACGTTCAGCTGGAGCTCATACACCCCTTCGCGGTCCGGAACGGGGACCTCGCAGCAGACTGCCCGCGAACTCCGCAGCACACGCCCATCGACTGCCGTCACGTCTCGTCCAGGGAGATCTTCGAGCGGGTGCGTGTGGGAATGGATCGCCTTCCTGTCACCAGGCCTCAGCAACGCCACCTGCAGCTCACGCGGCCCGCTGCTCTCTCCTCGCACCACGAGCAGAGGCTCCACCAGCACGGAGAGCACATCGCCGGCCGTACGAACAGCCGAAACGTCGCCACCCTCGCCACCGAAGGAAACCCGGAGTTCATCCCCTTCAACCCGGGACACCGACAGCCGGTTGCCGTCATGATCGATCGCCTGCTGTCGGCCGCGGACGAGAAACTGCACAACCGTCTCGTCGAGACGTGTCGAAAACGGGCCATCCGCTCCCTCGATCTCGATGACGAGACGACAGTGGTGCCAATCGGCCAGCGTGATGTCGAAGCCATCGAAGTCGCGAGGCGGCGTCTGGCCAAAGCCTACTTCCCGCCGGTCTCGCCGCAGCCCCAGCTGAGGATCGACATCTGCTGAGAGCGACGACACCTGCAGGATCTCACCGCAGTCTTCGGCAGCGCCTTCGTCGGGCACGAGCCGGATCGCACCTCGCCAGCTGCGATCGAGCCCTCCTCCCCAGGCAACCCTCAGGGTGACGGGCGACGGCGTTTCCTGCTGGAGGCCAGCTGTCTCCTGCCGAAACTGTTCAGCCCAGGGGAGTTCCACACCCACAGCTGTGCCCCACGACAGTGGTGTCAGGCATGCGCAGAGCACCGCCAGCGAGACCGCTGCTCGCAGTCGCGGAAAAAAACAGCACGCGTGTGTGGAGTCAGACATCGCTTGCGACGAATGAGGCATTCCCAAGCAACCACCACACGGGGCGATCACTGGGGGCGGGGATGGTAGCGATCCCAACCGGCTGCCACAAAGCCGCTTTCAGCCGAAAAACCGGCTTTTTCAGCATCCGTCCGGAGCATCGTCCGCTGCGGACGCCCCGCGGCTGGCTGCCAACACCTCTTCTGCAACACCCGGGCAGCGGTCGGCGACATCGACCTGCTCAAAGAAGTCGTCAGGCTTGGCGAAGACCTGCGGCGAGCGTGGCGACAGGTCCTCAGCGGTGCTCTCAACCTGCCCCCCTCTGCCCGCCTGATCAACCACAACCCTCCACTCGCTGGTGAGCACAGCCAGCCCTCGCTGGGTCTCACTGACCAGCCGTGGACGCGGCTCACACTCCCACCGTTCGAGAAGCCCTGAAAGCCGCGACTGCTGTTTGCCTTCGAGCAGATCACGACACAGCTCCCCCACATCTTCAGCCGCCAGGAGCCCGCCGTAGCGTTGTCCTTCCATGCGGCCGGCTGCGTCAGCAACAAGGACCGGCATCTGCACAAGATCGGCGTATGGCAGCAACACAGGCTGCCCCAGCTCTGGCACTCCCACCTGCTGATGGAGCCCCAGCGGCATGCCTCGCAGTCCTGCCACGATCACGGTCCAGGGCCTGCCCTGACTGGCTTCCTGGTCAATCGCCTCAAGCAATCGCCCAAGCATGCGATCCGCGAGCATCACCTGTCCCGCAAATGCCTGCCGTACACCCAGCACAAGATCGGGGTCGTCACCAGGCCCCACGACGCGTGACGGCACCGCAGCCGATCGCGGTGGCAGCGGGTCATCCTCGTCAACCAGGCAGTCGCGAAAATCGAGTGGGGCATCCCACACTGTGCCGAGGCTGCCGGCATGACACCAGAGCCAACAGGCATCCTCAGTCATGGCCGCGACCGCATCTTCTGCCTCGAGAAACAGCTGCCCAAGAGCCGTGTCTTCTTCATCCTCTTGGCACTGCTCAGCGGCCGACGCGGGCTCCTCAAATACATCCTGAAAGCAGGAAAAATCCGCAGATCGACTGACCGCAGTGGCATCCGTCACCAGCAGCGACGAGGGAATCTGCTGCTGTTCCAGCAACCCACAGGCGGGCCCCACGACAGCCTGCAGCGTCGCCTGCATGTCATCTCCGGCCGCCATCACAGCATCGAGGGCCACACCACGAGCTGCCAGTCGGTCAAATGTGGGCGTGGCAAGCCAGGTCGCCCCCCAGGTGGAAAGCATCCATGCAGGGAGCCAGTCAAGTGTGACCAAGGCCAGGCGGCGGCTCTGCGAAACTGCTGGGGGGCGTGTCATAGGCTCCATCGTCTGTGGCTCTCCACGCAGGCTTGTTCAGAGGGTGAAAAGCGCATGCGGGACGTTTGCTGGCGGTCCCGCAGAGGCTATCGTATGAGCCTGCCTGGCTTCAAAGCCGCCTTCTTTGAAGCCTGCCCGCACCACGATCACTCACAGGAATCCACCGATGCCTCACTCCTCTGCTGCCATCTGTGTCTCCCGCCGTCGCTTTCTCGAGACCGCGGGCAGTGGCCTCGCGGGCAGTGGCCTCGCCGCCTGCGGACTGTCCCTGGGCCTCTCGCGATCGGCTGCCAACGCGGCCGAGGGGCTCCTGTTTGACATCTCGCTTGCGGAATGGTCGCTGCACAACACGCTCTTCTCCGGCAAGCTGACCAACCTCGATTTTCCACGTGTCGCCAAGGAACGGTTTGGCATCCATGCCGTGGAATACGTCAATCAGTTTTTCAAGGATAAAGCCAAGGACGCCGGCTACCTCGGTGAGCTTGCCAAGCGGGCCGAAGACGTTGGCGTGAAGAACCTGCTGATCATGTGCGACGGGCTCGGCGACCTCGGCCACCCAGAAGACGCGGCACGCACGAAGGCCATCGAGAATCACTTCCCTTGGGTTGAGGCGGCCAAGCGACTCGGCTGTCACGCGATCCGCGTGAACGCCGCGAGCAAGGGCTCTTTCGAAGAGCAGCAGAAGCTTGCAGCTGATGGCCTGTCGCGGCTGAGCGACTACGCCAAGCAGCTCGAGATCTCAGTGATCGTTGAGAACCACGGTGGCCTTTCTAGCAACGGCGAGTGGCTCGCTGGCGTGATGAAGATGGCTGATCGTCCCAACTGCGGCACGCTGCCCGACTTTGGCAACTTCCACGACTACGACCGCTACAAAGGCATCGAGGAACTGATGCCATTTGCTAAGGGCGTCAGTGCCAAGAGCCATGACTTTGACGACGACGGCAACGAGACCCACACCGACTACACGAAGGCCCTGCAGCTGGTGCTCGACGCTGGCTATCACGGGCATGTGGGAGTGGAGTATGAGGGCAGCAGCCTTTCCGAGGACGATGGCATCATCGCCACAAAGAAGCTGCTAGAGCGGGTGCGTGACCAGCTCGCTTCCGCCTAAACCTCACCAGCCACCACTGTTCTTCTTCACACTGCCGGCAATGAACATCCTCGCTCATGGCATGTTCACCGTAGGCAGTGCTCCTTCGATCTGTGGAAAGGATCTGTAGACCGCAGTGAAACAAACGACCTCGACTGCCAAAAAAACGGCTGCCAAGCAGAAGGAACTTGACCGCCTGATGCGGAAGATTCGCATCGAAGACACCCCGGTTGGAAAGGGCGTGTTTGCAGAGCGAAAACTCGGAGAAGATGTTGTTCTCGGTGAGATCTTTGGCGAGATCCTCGACGACCATCCTGAAGACTCCAGCTACTGCATGGAACTGCAGAGCGGTCGGCTGCTTGAGCCAGAGCCGCCCCTGAGGTTTGTGAATCACAGCTGTGAGCCAAACTGCGAACTCTTCTACTGGGTCGACGAAGAGAGCGACGAGCCAGGCGAAGACCGTCTCTGGCTGCAGACACTGCGGAAGATCGAGCCCGGAGAAGAGCTGACCATCGATTACTGTTGGCCTGCCGATGCAGCCATCAGGTGTCGCTGCCAGTCGTCCGCCTGCCGTGGATGGATTGTCGATCCTGATGAGTTTGACCAGCTCGCTACCTCGCAGCCCGATGCCTGGGCTGCCTACCTGACAGAGAGCCGTTCAGCGGCCCCTCGCCAGCGAACGCGGCGTGCGGGCCGCAAGACCGCAGAGTAGTCTTTGAGGGTCCGGTGCGAGGCCGGCGGTTCCCCGGCCCCTCTGTGTGTGATTCCATGCTGCAGTCGCTATTCGACCGCCATCGCACATGGCTCGGTGTCGCCATCGCCCTGATCACCGCAGCGGCGTCGGTGGGGATCGCCCGGCTGCGTGTCGATGATGATCTTCGTGGCTTGCTGCGGGGCTCTACTGACGACTTCGCCATGGTGGACCGGGTTGCCGAGCGGTTTGGAACCCGCGACCTCGACTGCATCGTGCGGGCAGATGTAACCCATGGCGAGATCCTGAGCCCGGCCGCCGTCGGCACGCTGCGAAGCCTCTGCGACGATCTGCAACACCTCTCGGGCGTCGACCGTGTGCACTCACTGCTCGATGTCCGTCGTGCCGGCATGCTCGGTGGCCTGCTTACGGCAGTGCCCCGTGGCTATGACGACGAAGATGACCCCGAGGTCGTGGCCGCCGTTAAAACACGTCTCAGCCAGCACCCACTCGTCGCCGGCTCACTGCTCTCCTCAGATGCACGCAGCACGATTGTGCAGCTGCGGCTGACCCCAGAGGCCGCCGCTCCCAGATCTCTGCCCGACCTTTTGCCAGCAGTCAACGCAGTCCTCGCTCGGCATGCAGCCGCTGGCCTGTTCCGCTTTGAGCTGACCGGCATGCCGCTTCTCCGCCTGGAGGCTGTGGCGAGTCTTCGTCGCGACGTCCTGCTGTTCAACTCGATCGGCCTGATCGTGGCGGTGGTGCTCTCGGCAGTGGCCGCACGAAGCTGGCGGGCCACCCTGCTCGCCAGTCTGCCACCAGTCATCGGCGCGATCTGGGCCACAGGACTCCTGGCTCTGTTCGATGTGCCGATCAACATGCTCACGTGCATCGTGCCGTCGCTGGCAATGGTCGTCGGCACCTGCGACTCAATCCACTTCATTGAGGACATGCGACGGAGCACCCGCCGTGGCCTCGACCCACGCCTGGCAAGCGCATCGGCGGTGGAGCGTGTCGGAGCCGCCTGCGGGATCACGAGTCTTGTCACGGCCGTCGGCTTTCTCTCCCTCGCCGTCGCCCGGATCGAGGCGGTCCGCACGTTTGGCCTGGTGGCAGCGGCGGGGGCGATCGCGAGTTTTTTGGCTGTCACCGCGCTCACCCCATTGCTGGCTTCTGACAAGCTCTGGCGGGGTGCCCACCTCGGCCGGTCACCTCGCCGTATCCGTCGGTTCGCGTGTCGCCTCAGTTTCTGGTCGCTGCGTCATGCGTGGCCAGTCGCCACGGCTGGCCTGATTGGCACCATCGTGCTCCTGGTGGTCTCAGGCGACATCGAGGCAGACAACCGGATCGTCGATGCCCTGCCGCGAGGTGGTTCGTCATCGCAGGCGCTCGCCGGCATCGACCGTGATTTTGGGGGCACGATGGGAGTCGATGTCGTGCTCACCTGGCCCGAGGAGTTGCTCTGGAGCGATCCAGAAGTGACCGCTGCCATCGAACAGGTCCACGAGGTCCTTGCCCCGGAAGCGGCGATCTCTCCGCCACTCTCGCTGGCGAGCATCACAACGAGCCTCTCTCAGCGGGCCACTCGCCAGCTCCGGCCCGAACGACTCGATGAGTTCGTCGACCTGCCGAGTCGCTCCGCAGTGGTACGGACGCGGGTCAAGGATGAGGGCTCTCGGCAGCTGGAGGCAGTCTTTGATCGCATCGAGCAGGGCCTGGCAACAACGAGGAACTCCCTACCAGGCTGGACGATCGATCTCGTCGGTATCCCGGTGGTCTCGGCACGCAACATTCGTCAACTGATCAACGACCTTGCCTCGAGCCTCCTTCTAGAGGTCGTGGTGATTGGCTCGATCATCGCGGTCGCGTTTCGGTCGTGGCTGGCAGGCTTCGTGAGCCTGCTTCCCAACCTCTTCCCACTCGCCGCCGTCGCCGCCGTGCTGACCCTCTCGGGCGGCACACTCGATCCGGCGAGCGTGATCGTGTTCAACGTGTGCCTCGGCCTCTCAGTCGATGACACGGTCCATGTGTTTGCGGCGATCAAACGACACAGACGAAAGGGGGTTGAGCTGTCAGACGCGATCCGACGTGGGATGGTCGAAACAGGCACCCCCATCGTGCTCGGCGGCATGGTGTTGGCCGTGGGGTTTGCTGGCGTGATCGCCAGCAGCGTGCCCTCGCTGTCACGGTTTGGGCTGCTGGCGTCATCCGCAGCGGTCGCGGCGACGGTGGCCGAACTGCTTCTGCTACCTGCCACCCTCATCACGGCCCATGCCGTGATGGCCGTGGTGCAGCGCCGTCTCGTCGGTCGCCGACACGAACAGCCGACCGGAACAAGCCCACCCCGGACGAGTACCGCGTAGCCCGCCTCCGGTAGAAACACGCAGCCCGCGCCCGGTAGAAACGCGTAGCCCGCCCCTGGTAAGAGCGCGAAGCCCGCCTCGCTTCACTGCACACATCAGGCGACAGCGACCGCCGCAGCGATCAACTCAACCGCAGCCACGACGGTTTCCTCGCGGATGCCCAGCGTGATCCGAACCCGCAGCCGACTCTCCGGCCCCACGGCTGATGCCACGGAGACGACGTCTGCCTGGAGCCCCTGCTCCAACAGCGTGCGGGTGATTTCCATTCCTGGATACGGTCCTCCGACACGCACCGTGATGACGGGACCATCAGTATCGGCAGACTCGCCAAGGTCGAGGTCGCAGTCGAGGGCGAGTTTTCGAAAGAGATTGGAGCGATCAGCCAAGGCCTCAACCCGCCGGTCATCCGCTTTGAGGATTGCCAGACCCCGTCGGGCCGCCGCCACTGCCGAAGGCAGACAGTGACGACTGACGAGATCAGGCTCCGCCGTCTCGAGATACCGCACCAGCGGATCTCGTCCAGCGAGATAGCCACCACCACCGCCAAGACACCGCCACTGCGAAGCAATCCAGAGGTCGACCTCCTGCGGATCGACGCCGGTATGGACAGCCAGTCCTCGACCGCCACCGAGTGTGCCAAGCGAATCTGATTCATCGACAACCAGAAGAAAGTCGTACTCGGCCTTAAGCCTCAGCAGTGTCGGCAGGTCGAGCATGGCACCGGTGGCATTACAAATGCCTTCAGCCACCACAATGCGACGTCGAGAACGCCCCTGCGAGCCACCGAGCAGACGCCGGAGCTGGCGTTCATCACGAAAGCTCACCGACCGACAGGTGCCACGGGATGCTTCGCCCGCTCTCACCAGGCTGCCACGGGCATCACGGTCGAGCAGGACGAGATCCCCTTCTCCAACGAGCCGATTGAAGACCGCAGCCAGTGGCCCATGATCAGGCAGCACCGCCACGGCTCGCTCCACGCCGAGAAACTCAGCGAGTTCGTGCTCGAAGGCAGCGACCATCTCCGCATACGGTTCCGCCAGTTCACCTGATGGCATGCTGCAGCCAAAGCAGTCGATCGCCTCTTTCGCGGCGGTGACCACATCGGGATGCCCCGAAAGACTGAGATAGTCCGTGCTCGTGAGGTTGGTCGCGCCGCCGGCCCGCTGCTTCGGCAGGGCCAGACGTCGTCGACGACGGCAGCGGTCGTCGGCATCGAGTCGATCGACGAGATGCCGTTCAATGCGATCGACCAGGTCATTCCAGCAGTCAATGCCCTCAAGCCACTCTGAACGAAACCGCATCTGATAGCGGCTCTCGATGCGATGTACCACGTCATGGAAGGCGACCGCGTCAATGCCACGCTTGGTGAATGAGTCACCCAATCGCAGACGCGTGGCTTCCGGAAGGCGATCAACCTCGGCCTGCACCAGTTCGACGATCGCCTCGTAGGTGATCGCTGGTGAGTCCTGCACAAAGGCTGAAGCCGCTCCGGGCTGACAGATGGTGGCCGATGCAGTTGGTCGCATGAGTCGGCTCCTCCTTGAAACCTTCTCGTGGTCACGGGGCTCACGACCGCGGAGTCCGCCGCGTCGGCATGCCCCCAGCAATCGCGTGTTCCGCCCCTGCGGAACGACACCGAATATAGAAAAGCCGTCCGCCAGCCCCAAGCCCCAGAAGGGCTTGGAGAGGCTATTTTCAGCCGTTTTTCAGCAAACGTCGCAGCACGAACGGCAGAATCCCCCCAGCTTGAAACTGGTCCAGCTCCACGGGCGTGTCGATCCGCACCAGGCAGGGAATCTCACGTCTGGTTCCATCGGGTGACGTCGCCGTCACGGTGATCGTGGAGCGTGGCGATAGGCCGGCGTCGACCGGAATATCAAACGTCTCTTCACCGGTCAGGCCAAGGTCTTGCCACGACTCCGGCAGCACCAGAGGCAGCACCCCCATACCGACCAGATTCGAGCGATGGATCCGCTCAAAACTCGCTGCGAGCACCGCTTTCACACCGAGCATCATGGTGCCCTTCGCTGCCCAGTCACGCGAACTCCCCGTGCCGTACTCGGCCCCGGCCAGGACCACCAGTGGCGTGCCCTCGGCCTTGTACTGCATGGCGGCGTCGTAGACGGGCATCACCTCACCCGTGGGCAGTTTCCGCGTCACGCCCCCTTCTGTGCCAGGGGCAAGCAGATTGCGAATGCGGATGTTCGCAAAGGTGCCGCGTGTCATCACCCGGTCATTGCCACGCCGCGCTCCGTAACTGTTGAAATCCACCGGCTCAACACCATGCTCCACAAGATACGCACCTGCCGGGCTCACCTTGGCGATGCTGCCAGCCGGTGAGATATGGTCGGTCGTCACGCTGTCACCGAGCGCGAGCAACACCCGGGCGGCCTTCACCGCAGTCAACGGCGCCGGCTCAGCGGCGATCTCAGAGAGGAATGGTGGCTCCTGGATGTAGGTGCTCGCCGTATCCCAGTCGTAGAGTTCGCCGGACGACGTCGGCACGGCATTCCACCGCGGATTCGACTCCCACACATTCGAGTAGCGGGTTTCAAACTGATCGGGCGTGACCGAAGCGGCCACCGTCTCCCGCACCTCGTCAGCAGTTGGCCAGATATCTCGGAGAAACACGTCATTTCCCTCGCTGTCGGTGCCGATCGGCTCATGCTCAAGGTCGATATCGGTGGTCCCGGCAATCGCGTATGCCACCACCAGTGGCGGGCTCGCCAGCCAGTTGGCCTTCACCAGCGGATTGACCCGGCCTTCGAAGTTGCGGTTTCCTGAGAGCACTGCAGCTGCGACGAGATCACCCTCCGTGACCGCCTTCGCCACATAGTCAGGCAGGGGCCCGGAGTTGCCGATGCAGGTGGTACACCCGTAGCCCACCGTCTCGAAACCGAGGGCATCGAGGTCCGCAGCGAGCCCGGAAGCGTCGAGATAGTCGGTGACCACTCGGCTTCCAGGAGCGAGGCTCGTCTTCACCCACGGCTTGGTGCTGAGGCCCTTGGCCCGAGCCTTTCGAGCGACAAGGCCAGCGGCGACCATCACGCCCGGATTGCTGGTGTTTGTGCAGCTGGTAATCGCTGCAATCACCACTGCGCCATGATGGATGTCCGACGACGCGCCATCTTTCTCGACTGTCCCGGTGCTGGTGAGCTCATCGGCCTCAAGGGCGAAGCCGCGGGCACTGGTAGGAGCCGTCAGGGACGCTGCAAACGACTTCTTCACCTCTCCAAGCCGCACACGATCCTGCGGCCGCTTCGGCCCCGCCAGGCTCGGCACCACGCTTCCAAGATCGAGCGACAGACAGGTCGTGAACTCGGGACGGGCAGCGTCTGCCGTGCGAAAGAGTCCCTGCTCCTTGGTGTACCGCTCAACCAGTTCGACCTGCGCGGCGGGGCGACCGGTCAGCCGCAGATAACGAAGCGTCTCATCGTCGATCGGGAAGAAGCCCATCGTGGCTCCATACTCGGGCGCCATGTTCGCGATCGTGGCCCGGTCTGCGAGCGTCATGCTGGCAAGTCCATCGCCGAAGAACTCAACGAACTTGCCGACGACACCCTGCTTCCGCAGCATCTCCGTGACGGTCAGCACCAGGTCGGTGGCGGTGGCCCCAGCGGCGAGTTTGCCAGTGAGTTCGAAGCCCACAACCTCGGGCATCAGCAGCGACAGCGGCTGGCCCAGCATCACGGCCTCGGCTTCAATGCCGCCAACGCCCCAGCCAACGACGCCGAGGCCGTTGATCATCGTGGTGTGACTGTCTGTTCCAACGAGCGTGTCGGGCACGGCAACGGGGAGCCCGCCGTCTGCCGAGGGCCTCAGGAAGACACAGCCCGCGAGGTACTCCAGATTGACCTGGTGCACGATGCCGATCGCCGGTGGCACAACTCGGAAGTTGTCGAACGCCTGCTGGCCCCACCGCAAGAAGCCGTACCGCTCCGCGTTTCTGCGGAACTCGAGGTCGACGTTCTGCTCGAGTGCCTGATGCGTCCCAAAGAAATCGACCTGCACGGAGTGATCGATGACGAGGTCCACGGGCACCAGCGGGTTGATTTTCTTGGGATCTCCGCCGAGCCGCTTCATCGCGGCCCGCATCGCAGCCAGATCGACGACGCAGGGAACGCCCGTGAAGTCCTGCAACACCACCCGGGCAGGCTTAAACGGAATCTCGGCAGCGGCCGGAGAGGCGGCGTCCCAGGTGGCCAGAGCCCGAATGTCTGCCTCAGTCACGGCGTAGCCGTCGCAGGTCCGCAGCAGGGCCTCGAGGATCGTCCGCAGGCAGTAGGGAAGCCGCGAGGTGTTGGTCACACCCGCGTCATCGAGGGCTCGGAGCCGGTGGTAAACCGCCTTCCCGGAGCCAGTTTCGAAGGTGTTTTGTGCGGAAAATGGATCGGATGCGGAGCTGCTCGCTGACATGAAAGACTGCCTTCTCAGGTGGGGTGACAAACCGCCGTGGGTTCGCAATGTATCGCGATGAGCCCTGGGAAAAAACTCACCAAAACGCCGCTCGACTTTTCGGAGGACGCGGTGTATTGTTTGGGTACCGAACACAACGATTCTTTTCGGCGGCTGTTCCCCCCCCAAAGACCCACACCTCAATAGCCGCTCTGGCCCCGTGGTTTCCCCAATCACGGGGCCATTTCAATTCACGGCTGTCTCTGTGATCAAGTGCTTTCGCTCCCTGCGGAAGCGTCTGAGAGCCACCGGTAAAACCGTCTTCGCGACCGAATGCGTCGGCGGTGGTGCTCACGGCAGCGTGATCGACACCAGGCGATGGGCCACAGCAAAAGGGACTTGCACGACTCCCTCCTAAGAGGAATACTTACGCTCCTCCTGGGGTAGTCACTTCACGCCGCCGATCTGACGTACTGCAGGAGTGCCCGAAAGAATGTTTCACCCCAGGCGTTCAGTGTGATCTGCCGAGGACGAAGTCACGGGAGGCCGAAGATGTACTGCTCACGACAGCTCTTCGCTGCCGTTTCTGCGATCGCCTCATCGTCGTTGTTTGTCACCCTTGTCTGTTTCGCACTGGCCATGGCACTCCTGATGTCACAGCCTGTTTCTGTCGATGCTGAAACTGCCAAGTCCAGTGAACAGCCGCCTATCTCCACAGACGACGGCACGGATGGCCCGAACATCCACAGTACAGATGAGACCGCTGTGCTCACCCCAGCACGTTCGCCGCGTGGTCTGCCCATCACACGACGCCCGTAGCCTGGCGATGCTCCTTCCGTGACTGGCAACGGAGCCATCTCCCTGAGCAGACACCTGAAGCGACAACACCGGTGAGTCCTGCAAGTAAGAGCCGCCACCCGCTCGGCTCCGGCACGGAAACGAGAGTGCCGACTCCGTTTCCACCGTCATCGATAAAGAGTGAAAGCAGCTCGTCATCTCCCGCACCGAAGCCACCGGCAAATCCGCTCGCCCCAACCCCTCCGGCAAGCCCAAAACCTCCGGCAAGGTAGTCTGGGGCGTTGTAGTTGGGAAACAGCGCGATGATGTCGTCGAAGTTCACCAGACCGTCGTAGGTGAAGTCACCTTCCTGCCAGGAAAAGCTGCCGATCGCGTTGTAGTTGGGAAACAGGGCAATGATGTCATCAAAGTTCACCAGGCCATCGAGGTTGCTGTCGCCAAGTGCGGCCCAGGCCACGCTCGCTGCCCCGCTGGTCGCGTCAATCACGTAGCCAACCCCAAACTGGCTGTCCGCGGCGGCCGTGCTTGAGGTGATCCCCGTGAAGCCATCCCAACTGCCATCGTTGCGACCGGCAATGATCGCAGCCCGCAGGTCGGCCGGTGAGATGCCGCCGCTGGCGATGTCGACACGACCGCGGCCAAGATCGAGCAGTCCGCCGCCTGCATTTTCTTCAATCGCGAGCGTCTCCAGACCGAGCACCCGCCGGGTTGCCGCCGTCAGCGCAGCCGAGCCTCTCTCAACCGCGAGGCTGGGGATCGTGGCATCGACGGTCACTTCCAGGCGGCCGCCAGACACCACCGTGGGACTTGAGGCAAGGGCGTTACTCTCAGTGACGGCGAGCGTTCCGGCCGACACTGTCGTCGTCCCGGTATGGGTATTGGCCCTATCGAGCACGAGTTCCCCGCCACCGGTTTTTGTCAGGCCTCGTGTGCCAGAGAAGAGCGAATGGCCAGCCGCCGATTGGGTGGTGGTTCCCGACGCGACATCAACAACGACAGGCCCGGTCGGCACAGCGTAGATCGCCTGCATCAAAAACGCTGGTTCTTTGCTAAGCCCGTTGAACGAAGCAGAGACCTGTTTCATCGAAACGGTCGCCTCCACATCGATTCCCTTCACCGCATTGAAGTTGTCGAGCGTGTAGAAGCCGATCCCGTTATGGACCGCATCAATCCCTTTGCCATCTCCGAGTACATAGGTCTCAAACGACGCGTGAGTGATCAGTGATGTTGCGTCCTGGCGGGTGAGAAATCCGCCGAAAAACGCGTCATCTTCCACAATCTCCGCGACCTGCAGAAACAGCTGCACCCGGTTGCCAACACCAAGAGCAACCGGCAGGGGATTATTGCCAGTGAGCCGCAGGCCATCATTGAGGCTGGCTGTCGGATAGAACCAGTCAGGCTGCCCATTGACCTGCGAAAAACCGAACTCAAATGCCGTGTCGGCAGCGACGGTGACAGACTCTGCGGTCAGGATTCCCTCGCCTGATGTCACCCCAACCGGAGCCACGGTGCCTGATCCTGCGATCGACTTGAGCAATCCTGAGCCATCGACAGTACCTCCGTCGAGCTGCACGTGCATGCTGCTGTACACGCCATCAATGCGGGCCACGGTGTTGAGCTGCGGTCGCACCGTGCCGGCATAGGTGTTTCCTGCCAGACCAGCGAAGACCACCCGCGCGGTGTCTGCTCCAGGCGTTGACACGGTCGAGGTCAACGTCAACGTCGTTCCCAAACTGCCACGGAGTGGGCCCGTGAGCATGATCCCCTCGGCTGAAGCCATGACTGGATCTGGCGACGTGGTGTTTGTGATCGCCACGGTGCTGTCGGCAGTCACCTCGACCGCATTGGCCAAGAGAACCACCGTGTCGGCCTCCTGACTCAGCGTGCCTCCCGCCAGCGTGATGACCGTTGATGTGTCGGTTCCAAACGTGTACTGGCCGTCATCGGTGGCGAGCATGAGCCGTCCACCCGCAGCAATCTCGACGCCGCTTGTGAGTGTTGGAGTCGCGGTGGTGTCGACGATCAATGTGCCGTTGTTCAGAAGTGTCCGGCCAGAGTAGGCCTTTTCGAGTTTTGCGGCCTTGGTGTTGGCGCTGGTGTCGAAGCGGACGGTCCCCTGGCCACGTGAGTCAATAATAAAGTCGCCATCGCCAACCAGTTCTCCATCGAAACGGACCTCGTCAGCATCCGGTACCTCAACAGTCAGCGACGATCCGAGCGCGATCGTTCCTTCTCCGCTGATCCCTGCGATGGTCTCGGCCGTTCCGGAAAAGTCATACTCGGCAAATCTGTCAACAAAGAGCAGCGTTGCGTCAGGCAGCACATGATCACGACCACTCTGCACTCGTCCGGCGAGAACGCTCGTGGCACCGCTGTAGTCGCTCCCGGCGTCTCCGAGGATGAGCAGTCCACTGCCACTCTTCCGGAACCCATTCGTGCCACCAAGGGCCGCCTGAAGGGTGGTGGTGTAGGCCAAATCGGTCACGCTCACCTCCGAGACCGACAGCGAGCCTCCACCGGTTGCGTCGAGCGTGTAGAGGTCTGCATCAAAGACCACCTGGCCTGCCGTGATCGGATCCTCAAGAGTCACCGTGCCGCCATTGCCGACAAACACCGCATCTGCGGCATCTGCCCATGCCACGGGTGTCACAGGGTCTGTCGTTGCTGTCCAACGCAGTCCTGTGGTCGTCCACGCCCCGCTGCCGCCAAGACTGACACCATCAGCGGTCCACAAGAGCGGCTCGGCTTTCGCGATCGCAGCCGACCATCCAGGGGGCAGACCTGCTATCAGCAGGACGATCGCCACCGCGATTGCAGGCCCCCGCAGTCTGATCTGACCATCCATGCCGCGTTCTCACGCAAAGCCCAAGAGTCCCCTGAGCCTTGGTGATACCGAAACTACAGCTATTCCGCAAAGAATGATTCTGCAGACGCGACCGAGTGGCAACGGCCAGCCGCTATCCGCCCGGCCGCTGGCTGATCCGGGTCTCCTTCGCACGCCAGCCACTGGTGGCCGTCTGCAGGCCAGCCCTGCTCTGAGAGAGACCAGATCCGTCCGCCCCGTCTGCAGCGGAAGCTCCCAGCACAGTCCCGCTGGCGAGCCCCTGCCCGCGATCGAGAATGCCCGCGTCAGCCGCATGCGCCATCAGGATCGCGACCACCTCTTCTACCGCTTCGCTGGTGCGGTGCACCGTCGAGTGGATCGACGGCACATACCGCTCACTCACCACTCCCGGTGAACGAGCGCTCGGCACCGACACGACGCCATCCCCATCTTCGAGGCCATCGGTCAGGTGGCCCGTGCCGACGATGGTGTGGGCGGTCACGCAGGATGCCACCGGCGATGTCCGTAGGGCCGCCAAGAGCGGCGAGTTGGGCTCGAGGGTGTCGATCGTGGTCGGCAACCGACGCTCAAAGTCGGGATGGAACGTCCCGTGTGGGTTTGACGAGATGATCGCCTCGTGCACCGCACGGATCTGTTCCGGCTGCTGCACGGCCGCCGACGCCAGCTGCCCAACCGCTCGTGTTGCCCACGACGAGCCTCCGTGCGGCGTGGCAATGAACACAACCCGTCGAACCTGAGGCACCGGCTCAAAGAAGAACGACTCCCTCATCCGCTGCTGCAGCGTGCCGGGCAGCTTGACTTGGGCAAAAGGCTTGTAGCTGATCGCGCTCCAGAACCGGTCTCCGGAAGACACCACCATCATCTTGGCGTGCAGCCCGCCCATGCTGTGACCCACCAGCACGACCTGCTGCAGCGCGGTAGTGGTGCCAGTCGGATCGAGCTTCTCAATCAGCTGTGCCAGCTGAAGTCGGAGCTGAGCCGACGTAGGCAGGAATGGCGCACCGGTTGGATAGTGAAACACCCACGGCGTGAAGCAGCGATGGAACGCCGGCCAGGTGCGAAGCTCATTGAGCATCTCAAACCAGGTCCCTTCATCACTGGCCAGGCCGTGGATGAACACCACTGGAATCTTGCCGGGCACGTACGGCTCAAGCATCTCAAGACGCGGCAGGCTGCTCGACCGACGAAACGGCTGCAAGAACCCTTGGACGTTGGATCGCTTTGGCATGCCGTCCAGGATGTCGAGCAACGGCGATGTGAGATCCGCAGCCAGCGGTGGCTTCCAGGGCCCAATCCGCACCCGAGCCACCTCTACCGGATTCACGAGATCGAGCACCGCTGGCGGAGGCGAACCATGCACCGGGCCAACCAGCTTCTCAGGAAACGCGGGCTCACCTGGCATCGCAAATCGCAGCACGGCCGTGGCTGAGAGTGACTGCCGGGGTGGCAAGAAGTCGTTTTCAAAGGTCGCTTCGGCTTTGTAGGGATCGAAGTCTTCCACCGGCTGCTGTTCAGCCTCAGGCGGGTCATCCACCGTCCGCAGCACCACCGGCAGGCCAAAGCCCCATCGCTGATGGCAGCGGGAGACATGTGAGTCACCAGGAGGGGGCATCGCGACCACGTCGAGCACCGATTTGGTAGGAATCGCATGCCCCTGCATCACCAGCGGCACCTTGACCGGATCCCACTTCGAGCCCACGACGAGGCCATGACATCCGTCGATCCGCCCATGCCGTCGGGCAGAGGTGAGGAGGCCTTCCAGGCAGCGGGCATACTCCTCTCCCGCCTCTGCGAGCACGTCGACCGACTCCGGACAGAGCCAGATCGCATCCCACGCCTCACGACAAGCGAGATAAAAACCGTCGATCGCCAACGGGTCTTCGTTGCGATACATATCGACCGCATCTTTTCGAAACTGCTCAGCCCGTTTGAGATGGGCCTGGGCCTGGGCGAGCGGGCTTCCTTGGTCGGCTTCGGGAGCTGCCCGGGCAACTCCGCCGATCAAGAGGATCGTGACTCCAAGCACGCAGCGAGCCCATCGATCCACGGCCCATCCAACCGCACCGTGGCTGTACCACTGCTCGCTCAAGGCTTTCTGCCCCAGCCGGCGTCTGCTCTGCATGTCGCTGCTCCCGCACCGAAGTCGTATCGGCAACACACACCCGCCACCCTCGCTACGGCCGACATGACCCCGCAGAACCGCCCAATCCGTAAACTCTGTCATGCCGAACAGTTGGCGGAAAACACGCCCCCCGATTAGGCGGCGATCCAGCTGCGGAAAAGGCATGTGGCGGTCGTTGCAGTCCTGCTGCCACGTTC
>JADHNY010000086.1 GCA_016779265.1 Pirellulales bacterium
CATCACCTCGCTCTCACCTCGCTTGTCTCACCAGCGGCCGACCGTGCCACATGCCAGCACCCTGATCGCACACGCACTGCTTCAGGGCCAGCACCGTCACGCCAGCACCGTCTCGAGAAAACCCGCCAGCCTCGGCGTCGCCGGCATCTCAAAGAACGCCGTTGCCTGCCCGTGGGCCTCAATCACTCCGTCGGCCACAAACGCAATCTCATCGGCCACCTTTTTGGCAAACCGCATCTGGTGGGTCACCAAGACCAGCCGCCGTCCCTGGTCGCGCAGTTCTCGAATCATCTCCAGCACCTCGGCCGTCATCTCCGGATCAAGCGCTGACGTGGGCTCATCCAGAAACAGGATAGACGGCTCAACGACCAACGCCCGCAGAATCGCGATCCGCTGTTTCTGCCCACCTGACATCTGCCCGGGACGCTTCGCAGCATGCTCGGCGAGCCCAAAGCGTGCCAACGGCTCCTGCACACGTCGCACTGCCTCGGCTCGCGTCAGCCTGTGCACATGCACCAGCGGTAGCAGCAGGTTGTCGAGTGCCGTGAGATGCGGAAAGAGGTTGTAGGCCTGAAACACCGTTCCCACTGTGCGTCGCCAGGCGAGTCGGCCGCGGGCGTCGCGGGGCAGGGGAGTTCCATCAAAGGAGACCTGCCCCGAAGTGGGCACATCAAGCCCAGCGAGGATCCGCAGCAGCGTCGATTTCCCGCCGCCCGACGGCCCCACAAGTACGAGGCTGCGGATGTCATCGGTGGCCAGAGAACAGCCCCGCAGCACTTCCACCTGCCCACCGCGGCCATCCGCCGATGGAAACGCCTGCCGCACCTGATCGAGCACAAGTCTCATCACCTGTCTCCCCCTGCAGGCGTACGCATCTCACCGTCGAGCCGCGAGTTCCCACCACGAAAAGACCTGGGCCTGCTCATGCGTCGAAGTGAAACCTCCGCTCGAGCATGCCAGCGATCCAGGACAGCGGCAGCGTCAGCATCAGGTAGCCGGCCGCCAGCGGAAGATAGCTCTCCAGCGATGAGTAGGTAAACGCGTTAACCTCCTGGGCAGCCAGGGTGAACTCAGAAATCGCGATCACCGAGAGCAGCGAGGAATCTTTGATCAGTGACGCCAGCTGACCGGCCACCGGCGGCAGCACAATGCGGGCAGCCTGCGGAAGCACGACGAGCCAAAACGACTGCCAGGGGGAGAGGCCAATCGCGGCAGCGGCGTCATGCTGACCCCGCGGAATTGCCGCCAGCCCACCGCGAAAGATCTCCACCATATAAGCACCGGAGAAGAGCGCAAGGATCAGCGCCCCAGCCACATAGCGGTTTTCCAATCCGACCGCCGTGGCCACCAGGTAGAAGCCGATCAGCAGCTGCACCAGCAGCGGCGTGCCACGAATCAACTCGACGTACACCCGGACCACCGCCTCCAACACCACCCGTCGCGACTGCAGACAGATCGCCCCGAGCACACCGATCAGGCAGCTGCCGACGAGGGCGGCCAGGCTGATTGCCACCGTTGCCAGCCAGCCCTTTACGAACATCCCGCGATACTCCCAGACACCCTCCCAGTTCCAGGCGTAGTCAACTCGGGCTGCCGCGAGCCAGATCAGCCCCGCATAGACCGCGACCACGGCGGTGTGGACCGCAACTCGTTTGGCCTGTGTGCCCGTCATGCCAGGGTGTGATCTCTCAGAACGTGGTGCGGGACGAGCTTCGTACGAACGACTTCAAAACAAAAAAGGAATGCCGCGTTCCTCAAAGTAGGCCTTCTCCTCTGAAAAGAACTCCTCGCCAAGCCGCTCAAAGCCACCGGCGGCACGATACGCCCGCAGGAACGCATTCACGTCCTGCAGCAGCGTGTCATCACCACGACGAAGGCCGACCGCCCAGGATTCCTCGCGAAACGGCGTGAGCAGGGCACGCGTGGTGTCGGGGTGCCGCTGATGATGCTGATAGATCGAGAGTGGATCATAGAGAAAAGCATCCGCCTTCTGCTGGACGACCTCCATCACCGCGGCGGTTTCGCGATCGAGTACCAGCACACGACCACGGCGGATCTCACGGGCAGCAAACTGGTGAGCAGTCGTTCCTTTCTTGACCGCGATCGTGCGGCCCGGCTGGTTGAGATCGTCGATTGAGTCAACCTTCGTTTTGGCAGCGGCAAGGATGGCGAGGCCTGTCTTGAGATACGGGTCGGAGAAGGCGATCGACCGTGCTCGCTCGGGCGTGGCGGTCATCGAGGAGATAATGCAGTCGATTTTGCGGGTCTTCAACGCAGGAATCAGGCCATCAAAGGCGATGTTCTCGATCACCACCGGGCGGCTGAGATGCTCCCCGAGCGCCTTGGCGATCCGCACGCTCACGCCGGCCGGCTTGCCCTGGGCATCGGTCATCTCAAACGGAGGATAGGCCAGTTCCATGCCCACTCGTAGCGGCGGCTCCGCTGCAGACGCGCGGCTGCTCACCACCACCATGAGCACAGCAGCACACACCAACCGCCAGCCCCGGCTCCAGGGCATCTTCAACGTATGGGCCTTATCGACAGGCTGCATCCACATTCCCCCCATCACGCGGAGTCGGCCTCTCCGGCAGACATTTTTTCCAGCCGCGGCTTGGTGCTGCCCCGCGGTTTCGCAGTTTTCACAGGTCCGGCAAGCACCCCCGGACGTGAGCCTGCAGTGTAACGAAGCAGCCACGATTCTCCGTACCGCAGCGACAGTCTTTCGCAGCAACGATGCCACACACGCCGTCCAGGTCCGTTCGCCCGGGGAAGTACGATAGTGAGAAGCCGGTCCGCATGTGGACCGCAGGCGAGCGTGGGGGGTCGTGATGGCACCGTCGGGCAGTGAGAGAGCGTCCTCGAGTTCAGCGGCCGCCACGCCTGTCGTGTCGGCTGCCCGCGAGATCCTCGGCCAGCGGCTCTCAGACGTTCGTGAGTGCCTCAGCGGCCTGCAGCAGAAACCGCACCGACGCCGACAGCTGATCCATCGTCTCCGGGTGGCCACCCGACGAGCGACTGCTGCCATCGACGTTTTTTCCGACTGCCTCCCAAAGCGTGTCCGCGAAGATGCCCGCTCCCGTCTCGGGTCCCTTCGGAAGGCGGTAGCCACCGCCCGCGACTGCGATGTGCTTCTTGAGGAACTGGCGGAGTCGGCACCGACCATCGACACGGCAGACCGGCCAACCCATGAGATGCTCACCGGCTGGTGCCTGGCTCGCCGCGTTGATGCCGAGGCTGGACTGAAACGGGCTGCTCGCGACTGTTCTCCACGCGACATGCAGAAGCTGCAGGCTCGTGTCATCGATGCCGTTCGGTGGCGGGCAAAGCATCCGCCGACGTTTGCGCGGTTTGCGCGACCGGTGGTCCACGAACAGCTCGCTGCGTTTATCAGTCTTGCCGAAGGCGACAACGCATCCTGGCAGCAGCTGCACGAGGTTCGCATCACCGGCAAGCGACTTCGCTACACCCTTGAACTTCTTGCATGCGGCCTCGATCCAGCAGTGACAGAGGCGATGGTGCCGGCCCTGGTTACCCTGCAGGAGGTGCTCGGCAGCATCAATGACGCGTTCACGGCCTCACAGCTCCTGCAGGACATCCTCCGCAGTCTGCAGGCAGCCGCACCAGCTGCGGCAAGTCGGTATCACGGCAGCCTTACGCAAGCGATTGCTCACTACCAGCAGCGGATGGAGCACGGTCGTCAGGCCTTTACAAACTGGCTCGACAACTGGAGGGCAATGCCCGAGTGGCAAGCAGTGAAACGCTGACCGCAGCTCACGCGAGTCCCTGACGGATTGCCCAGACGGCTGCCTGCGTGCGGTCGTTGACAGCGAGCTTTCGCAGCAGGTTCTGCACATGCTCTTTGACCGTCTCCACGCTGATCGCAAGCACCTCGGCAATCTCCTTGTTTGAGAGACCGTGGGCAATCTGTGTGAGCACCTGCGACTCCCGCGGCGTCAGTGGCGAATCTCCATCGTCGTTCATCACACGATTGGCCATCATTCCCACCGTGCGGCGAAGTGCAGCCGCCCGCTCCGGTGGCCGACCTGCCGCCGCAGACTCGATGGCGCGAATGATCGCCTCTGCAGACTCCCCCTTGAGGAGATAGTCATGGGCTCCAGCAGCCATTGCCCGCGAGACGTAGCCGGGGTTGTCATGCGCCGAGAACACGACGACACGAGTTTCTGGCGACGTGGCCCGGATCTGTGCGATCAGTTCAAAACTGCTCACCGCCCCCGCGGCGGCGGCTTCACCGAAGCGGATATCGAGCAGCACAACATGTGGCGTGAGCGACTGACACAGCTGGAGGCCTTCGCTTGCCGTAGCCGCCTCACCAACAAGTTGGTGTGACGAGTCCCCAATAACTTCTCGCAGCCCATACCGCACGACTTCGTGGTCGTCGATGACGACAACGTCAGCGACAGCCACACCTGTCGCTGTGCCCCCCGCAGCCTGCGGATAAGGAGGTGCTGCGGGCTTTCTGGAAACAGTACTCATTGCCCCAAACGCCTCCGCCATGTGCGTAGGAGTCGAGAGACGACACACGTCACCCCTACCAAAAAGGCGACAACCCCTCATAGCAGGGGAAATATTAACACTTCGTGAGCTTGGCGACAAACACCGCGATCGCTGAGGAGACGCTCGCTACTTTCCGCCGGGCTCGATGGTGTGGATACCGTCAGCGTTGAGCTGCACGATCGGGAAGGGCAGCTTCGGATTAAAGTAGGCCTGGCCCCGGATCACCACCTTCGCCCCTTCGCGAAGCCCAAAGAGCTTGCGGGCATCGATCGACACGACCGAGCCGTCCTGGTCCACAAACTGCACGGCCGCAAGTGCTGCCTTCGCCTTTCGACGTTTGCAGAAAGGGCAGTCATCCGCGTTGTGCCCCTTCTTCGACGAGTGATCGTCGTCAGGAAGGTCCATCATCACAAACGAGGCCTTCCCCTCGAGGAACGGATCTTCGCCTTCACGGGCAGCAATCCGCCCCACCATCGTCAGCGATGCCCGATTCTTCGGAGCCTTCTCAAGCAGTTCCTGGGCCTCCCCAACGGTCAGCGCGGCCGCCGGAGATTCCGCGAGCGTGTAGGCAGCTCGCGCCTGGTCAACGGTCAGGGCATCCTTGGCCTCAGCCTCAGCCGCCGAGAGCACGCCAGCGATGACCACTGTGGCCACCATCCCCCAGCCTCGACCACCGCAGGCACGCTCGGGCCGGGCTTCAGTTTGCATCTGCGTCACCATCCGTTGCATCGCTTGCCTCTCCATCGCCAGGGGCATCGTCCGTGACAGCGTCGGCCGCTGCCTTTGAGAGTTGATCGACATACGCATCGAGTGTCGCCATCGCCGTTTCCACTCGTTCCGCGATGTCGTCAAACATGGGATCTGCTTCGTCATGGATCTTCTCGTCGAGTTCGCTAAAGGCGTCGATCAGGCTTGTGACCGCTCCTTTCACATCGTCCTCGAGCGTTTCCGCCTTCGTCTCCAGATCGACCAAGAGGTGGCCCAGGTCGTGCACATGTCCGTCAGCTTCTGAAGCATCGTCACCACCGAGCGAGGACTTGACCTTGGCAATCAGGCCCCGCACGACCTCCACCCCCTCGGCCAGCGTCTCCGGATGCTCGTGCTCCGTGTCTGCCTGCCCTTCGCTGGCATGGTCATGCCCTGCGTGTTCGTCCGCTCCGTGGCTCTCCTCCTCGTGGGCGTGATCGCCATGGTCGTGGTCATCGTGACTGTGATCATGGTCGTGGTCATGCTCGTCGACCGCATCCCGCGAGGCTGCTGGCTGAGGCGCATCACACCCAGCACTCATCACCGCCAGAGAACACACCACAAGACACCCCGCCGCCGACTTCCAGCATGAGCGAAGGGACGCGCGGACAGAATGAAGTAGCACAGCCATGGGAGTCTCTCTCTGGGGTAAAACACGCGGTCGCGTGAGCAGTCGCAACAGCCACGCAAGCTTTCCCTAAAGATACCGGGACAGGCCTCGCGAGGACAACGTTCGGACCGCTGAGCCCTGTCGGCCTGGGCAGCTACGACGACAGCGAAGACTCGCCCGCGTCGGCGACCAGACAGACCAGGCTGCGGGGAGGTAGCTCCCACGGCATCGTCACATCGACCAGCTCTGCGTCGTCGTCGGAGAGGATATCGCCTGGCGGCCTGCGGCCGGTGTGCACCGTGAGTTTCCAGGGCAGTTTGGCGATCGCTGGCGTGGGCGGCAGATGGAATGTCCGCGGCAGAGTGCCAGCATGGAGAAACAAGAGCACATGCCGCGGTGTGCCACGACTTCCTCCCGCCTCCAGATTGCCTTCCGTCGCGAGTTCTTCGCTTGTCGGCGCGCCAAAGAAGCAGGTCAGGCTCGAATCGGCGGCATACCAGTCGACATGCTCACCTGCTGCCGAGAACCATTCCACATCAGGCAGGTGCCCTTCTGACGAACGACCTCCTTCGAGAAACGTTCGTCGCCGCAGAGTGGGATTGTGTTTTCGCAGCCGGATCAGCTCCCGCACAAACCGCACGAGATCCTGTTCCTTCTTAACAAGTCTCCAGTCAAACCAGCTGATCTCGTTGTTCTGGCAGTAGGCATTGTTGTTGCCTTGCTGCGTGCGGCGGCACTCATCCCCCGCCACGAGCATCGGCACGCCCTGACTGAGCAGCAGGGTCGCGAGGAAGTTGCGGACCTGTCGCGACCGAAAGGCTCCCAGTTCACGCTTCCGACTCGGCCCCTCGACGCCGTAGTTATCGGAGTAGTTGTTGTTGTCACCGTCCCGGTTGCCTTCACCATTGGCCTGATTGTGCTTCTCGCGATACGTCACCAGGTCATTGAGTGTGAAGCCGTCGTGGCTGGTAACAAAGTTGATGCTGTGGTAGGGCTGACGTCCCTCGTCTCCGTAGAGATCGCTGGAGCCGGCGAGACGCGTGGCCAGATGGCCGGCCTGCCCATGATCTCCTCGCCAGTACTGCCGCACTTCATCGCGGTAGCGGCCGTTCCACTCCGCCCACCGCAGGCTGGCGAAGGATCCCACCTGATAGGCACCGGCCGCATCCCAGGCTTCCGCGATGATCTTGGTATCAGCGAGCATCGGATCTTCCGTGATCACCTCGACAATCGGTGGGTTGGGAATGATCTCGCCGTTGCGATCGCGAGAGAGGATGCTGGCGAGGTCGAAGCGAAAGCCATCGATGTGAAAGTTGTGAACCCAATGCCGCAGGCAGATGAAGATCAGCTCGCGGACGATCGGATGGTTGCCGTTGACCGTGTTGCCGCAGCCAGAGAAGTTGCGATATCCGCCCCCCTCATCAAGCATGTAGTAGACCCGGTTCTCGAGGCCTTTGAACGAGAACGTGGGCCCGAGTTCGTTGCCTTCGGCGGTGTGATTAAAGACCACGTCGAGGATCACCTCGATGCCCGCCGCGTGCAGGGCCCGCACCATCTCTTTGAACTCACGCACCTGACAGCCCGGCTCAGTGCCCGCCGCGTAGCCGCGGTGCGGAGCGAAGAAGGCCATCGGATCGTAGCCCCAGTAGTTTTCCGGCCGCTTGACCGAGAGATCCGCAGGCTCATCGAGAAACTCATGCACCGGCATCAGCTCGACCGCCGTCACACCAAGCGACTGCAGATAGGGGATTTTCTCGATCACGCCGAGGTAGGTGCCGGGGTGCTTCACGCCGGACGTTGGGCTCGCGGTAAAGCCGCCCACGTGCATCTCATAGATCACAGTGTCAGCAAGCCCACGTCGCAGATGGCGGTCCCCCTGCCAGTCGAAGGTGTCGTCGACGACCACACACTTCGGTGGTCGCGTCAAACCATCCGCTCCGTGCTGAAAGCCGCCGGCAAGGGCACGCGCATAGGGGTCGATCAGGCGGGCGGTACTGTCAAAGCGATGCCCACGCTCAGGATCGAACGGACCGTCCGCCTGGAAGTGGTAGAGCTGGCCCGGGCCGAGGCCGGGCACGAAGATGCTCCAGATGTCTCCCCAGCGGTCCTTCGCGGGGTCGAGGGCGATCACTTCGGCGGGCTCGAGGTCGTCAACCGAGTCGTAGAGCAGGACCCGCATCGCCGTCGCCGAATGGCTGTAGACGACAAACTGCACGCCGCTTCCCACCGCAGAGCTTCCCGAGGCCAGCGGACTCCGACGAAGCCCCGGGCCGTCATGCAGCACCGCTCCGTAAGGCAGAGGGTACGAAAACTGGAGCGGTGGCAGACCACCACCGGCGTGGCGTCGCTCGACTGCGGGTGTGTGCGTGTTTGGAATCATCAGAAGCGATCATAGCGTTGCTGTGGCCGGCGGGACCCCATCCAGAAGCGATTCGCAGCGACAACCCTTGCGGGCCGGCTGCCTGCGGCGAAGATACCAGGGTGAGCGGAGCCACCTATTCCAGCGCCGGGGTCGATCTCGACAGTTATCGCGATGCGATGGCCAGGATTCCCGTGCACCTGCGTCGCACTCACTGCCCAAGGGTCGCCGGGCGGGAGGGAAGCTTTGCTGCCCTGTTTGACCTCGACTTTCCCGGACTCTTCCGCCGTGGCTATCAGGATCCGCTCCTGGTGTCCTGCACCGACGGAGTCGGTACGAAACTGAAGGTCGCCACCCTCGCCGGCATCCACGACACCGTCGGAATCGACCTCGTCGCCATGAGCGTGAATGACGCCCTGTGTACGGGAGCCGAGCCGCTGTTCTTCCTCGACTACGTGGCGATGGGCCGCGATGATCCGCCACTGCTGGAGAGCATCGTGCGAGGCATTGCCGACGGCTGCGTCGAGAGTGACTGCGCCCTCGTCGGTGGTGAGACGGCAATCCTCCCCGACATGTATCAGGAAGGGGACTACGACCTCGCAGGTTTCTGCGTGGGTGTGGTGGAGCGAAAGCGGTTGATCGACGGCAGCCACATGGAGCCGGGTGATGTGGCAATCGGCCTCGCCTCGAGCGGGCTGCATTCCAACGGCTACAGCCTGGTGCGGAAGATTGTGTTTGAGATGGCCGGACTGTCGTGTGACGATACCGTACCCGAACTCGACAACCGACGCGTCGCCGACATCCTGCTGACGCCAACTCGGCTCTACGCCCGACCGGTCCGTACCGTGCTCTCGCACTATCGGGTCAAGCAGGTGGTCCATGCGATTTCGCACATCACTGGTGGTGGCATCGCGGAGAACCTTGGCCGTGTGGTGCCAGACCACCTCCAGGTGGAGATCAGCCGCAGCGGCTGGGAGGTGCCGGGGGTGTTTCGCTGGCTGCAGAAGCATGGCAGCGTTGAGCAGGCGGAAATGGACCGAGTGTTCAACATGGGGATCGGCATGGTGCTTGTCGTCTCACAGCACTTCGCCACCAGTATCCGTAGCCAAGTGGCCGAATGCGGTTTCGAGACCTTTGAACTTGGCCGCGTCCGTGAAGCAACGCCCGCCGACGAGCGGGTCGTCTTGCTCGGCAACGGCTGAAGCCGCCTGCCTCCGCAGGCATTCGTGCTGCCGCGTTGCTCTCAGGCTGTGGACATTTCTTGCAGTGCTGGCCTGACTGGATGCTTAGGCACCTCTGGACGAGACGGTATTCTGTTCCGTGCGGAGCTTGAGTGCAGGGCTGCCACATGCACGTCGCTCGTGTGAACGTCTGCAGGGGAAGACACGATGGGGAGTTCGTTCGTGGACACGGTGCTGTTTGGAATAACAGTGCTGGTTGGAATAACAGTGCTGCTGCGAAAGACAGTGCTGCTGCGAGAAAGAGTCCTGCGGGCAGTTGCATGGATCAGCATGGCGGCTGGGATGGCAGGCGTTGCGTTACCGTCCAGGGCCGCTGAGTCTCCGCAAAACGTCAGGCGGCAGCCGACCAACATCCTGATCCTGATGGCCGACAACTGGGCCTGGCCACATGCCAGCGTGCTCGGCGACCCGCTTGTGCAGACGCCGACATTCGACCGGCTCGCCCGTGAAGGCGTGCTGTTTTCGCATGCCTTCTGCTCGGTCCCGTCCTGTGCTCCGGCGCGGGCAGTGTTTTTGACTGGACAGCCGGCCCACCGGCTGGAAGGGGCGGCCAATCTCTGGGGCGTGTTCCCAGCGAAGTTTGCAGTGTTTCCCGACATGCTCGAGGCCGCGGGCTACCGTGTCGGCTTCTCAGGGAAAGGCTGGGGGCCGGGCAATCTCGAGGCCAGTGGCCGCACCCGCAACCCGGCCGGCGAGAAGTTCCGCTCGTTTGCGGAGTTTGTTGAGGGCCAGCCCGTCTCGCAGCCATTTTGCTACTGGCACAGCAGCCGCGAACCGCATGCACCCTGGTCGGCGGGCGAGGCCTTTCTCGACCAGCTGCCCGCGGAGCGGGTGCAGGTCCCCGCATACCTTCCCGATCATCCAGCAGTCCGCGAAGACATCCGCCGCTACTACGCTGAGGTGCAGCAGTTTGATGCCGACTGTGGCGCGATCCTCGACCTGCTTCGTGACCGCAACCTCGCTGAGTCGACGCTCGTGGTGCTGGTGGGCGACAACGGCTGGCAGCTCCCCCGTGGCCTCGCCCATGTCTACGACGCCGGCACACGGGTGCCACTGGCAATCCGCTGGCCAGGGCATGCCAAAGCGGGCCATGTGGCAGACGAGCTTGTCTCGTTCGAAGACATCGCTCCGACGCTGCTCGAAGCCGCCGGCCTCACGCCGAGCACCAAGATGACTGGCACGAGCATGGTCCATCTGCTTCACGGTGAGACCGATCGATCACGGGATCATGTGTTTATCGAGCGTGAACGGCATGCCAATGTTCGGCAGGGCGACCTGACCTACCCGTGCCGCTCGATTCGCACTCGGGAGTTTCTCTACGTCTGGAACCTGCATCCCGAACGCTGGCCTGCAGGTGACCCAGAGGCCTACTGGGCTGTAGGCCCCTACGGCGACGTGGACTGGTCGTTCACCAAAGACCTGCTGATCGATCCGCACCGCTCGCCACAGCTGCAACGCTATTTCGAACTCGGTTTCGGCAAACGTCCTGCGGAGGAGCTCTACGACCTCCGCACCGATCCCGCGGAGACGGTCAATGTTGCCGCCGACCCCACCTATGCGGCCACATGTGCGGAGCTGCGGCAGCGTGTGCAGACCTGGATGCGAGACACAGGCGACCCGCGAGCCGACGGCGAAACCGACCTGTTCGACAAAGCGGCCTACTTCGGCCGCAAAGCACCAGAGACACCACCTCCCGGACGGCCCACCTTCACGCCAGCCTCGCCGCAGCCGTAACACACCAGCAGACCGCGACAGCCGCCTCGACAAGGCTGTCCTCATAACCCCACCGGCTTATGGCAACGCCGCTGCCCGGAGTTCCGGCTCGCACTGCTGCGATGGCCCCGCCTCGCGAATAGCCGCAAGCACCTGCGACTCGGTCAGCAGGTCGCGCAGAATGATCGGCTCTCGCATGGGCTCGCCCGGCTTACATCCAGGATAGATCGCCAAGAGCGGAATCGAGCGGCTCTGTAGGCTCTCCAGCATCCGCTTGATCTCATCGTTCTCTTCAGTCCAGTCAGCCAGCAGCGGCACCACCGCATTCTCGTCGATCAGTGCCTTCACATCACTGGTTTCAATGGCAGTGGCCAGGTTCAGCTTGCAGGTCAGGCACCAGTCAGCAGAAAAATCGACCAACACCGTTGAGCCTTCCTCACGAAGCTGGGCCAGCCGAGCACGGGAAAAAGGCTCCCACTCGATGAGCGAGTCGATCGGACCGAGCAGACTAAACGACACACTGCCCAGAGCCGCAGCCAAGCCAGCCGCCTGCACCCAACGCCCCGTCTTCGCCGCGCTGGGAGAGAGCGTCTGCCCCCGACCGATCCACCAACAGCCCATCCAGATGGCAAACAGCAGACCCAAGGTAGGGATCACGTAGTCACTGTCGAGGAAGGTGAAGAGGAAGACCACCGTTCCGAGCATCACAAAGCCCATGACTTCCTTGACGGTTTCCATCCACGCGCCAGGCTTCGGCAGAAACTTCACCAGTCCCGGGAAGATGCCCACCAGCAGGTAGGGCAGGGCCATCCCCGTGGCGATCGCTCCAAATACGGCGTAGGTCACGATCGTGGGCTGCGAGAGTGTGAAGCCAAACACCGGTCCCAGGAACGGCCCACTGCAGGGCGTGGCCAGCACGGTGCTCAAGACACCCTTGAGAAATGATCCCAGAGGACCTTCTTTTGTCTGCACATGCCCAGCCTTCTCGCCGATGAAGCCGGGAATCGGAATCTCCCACACCCCCAGGAATGAGAGCGCGAAGGCGAACACGATCGACGCCATGACAATGTTGAAGTTGGTCGAGGTGAACTGCTCGCCCCAGGCCAGGTTGGACGTGCCGAGGCCGAGGTTGGCCGCCACACTGGCCGTCGCCAACACGAAGAACACGGCAAACAAGCCGCCGACATACCAGAGGTTCATCTGGAAGACTTCGCGGCGAGCCCGTCCCGACTGCTGAGCGAATGCCATCAGTTTCAGCCCGAGCACTGGGAGCACGCAGGGCATCAGGTTGAGAATCAGCCCTCCTGCAAGCCCCATGAGGAGCACCAGCGGCAGAGAGAGGTTCGCCGAAGGAGTGCCAAACACGGTTTCTGTCGCCACGGCCGGTGATGGGGGCGGGGTGCCCTGGGCACCGCCGGCCTGCTGCATCGTGACGACGGTCACCTCAGCCGGCGACTGGGCCGCCTCGGCGTAGCGGGCCGACGTAACCACGATGGCCGGCATGCCGCCAGACTCACCCGACTCATCCGATGCGGGAACTTCAGCACGCACCCGCACCGCCCAGGGCTGATCACAGGTGGTGTCCTTGCAGGTCTGAAAGCCCACGAGGCACTCGAACACGGCGGCACTGCCACCGTCAGCAGTGTCACTGGCCGCGATGTCACCAGACTCAGTGAGATCGAGCATCAGCGTCAGCGGCCCCTCAACCGTCGGCAGGCCTTCCACGAGTCGAATCGCCCCACCACCCGCCGTGACCTTCGCCAGCGTCAGGCCTGTTGCCTCGGTCACCGACACGATCGTCGGTTTGCCTTCTCCGACCTCGCTGGTGTCAGAGGATGCGGCGGGATAGAGGTGCCACTCGTCTTCTGGGAGCAGACGCACCCAGAGCCTGCGACCGCCTGCCTCGCCCGACCGTTCAAGCCAGGTCTCAAGCGTCAGATGACCACGCTCAGGCACGTGCACCACCGGGGTCATCTCAGGACCTGAAGAACCGGCCGTCGCTTCGCCGGCAGCCGCGGCATCAGTCGAAGCAGTGAAATCGATCGTCTCAGGCGGCAGGCAGGACGTCGCCTGGCAGAGCTGAAAGGTGACGGAGCCGTTGATCTCGCTGCCGGTGCCTGCTGGGTTGACCTGCAGCGGCACTCGCCAGACGACGGTGCCCTCATGCTCTCGCAGCTCGAGGCCTTTCCAGGCAGGAATATCGTCGACCTGATGGCCCACTGGTGGCTGGTCGGGCACAAACCGCCCAGCAGGCACAAGCGGCGCGTCGTCGGCCACAGCAATCACCGTCGGCTTGGGGCCACCACGCGGCTGGTCAACGGCGTAGAGGTGCCAGCCTGGCTCAATCACCGCGGTCACTACCAGCTGGCCAGGACCGCCTTCGGCATCCGCTTCAACCAGCGCTGTGACAGCGACACGGCTGTCCTCAAAGCCCTCTGCTCCACCGAAACCGGCAGCAGGACCTCCGAGTTGGAATCCGCCAAAGCCGCCGAGCCCATCGCCCGGGGCCGCCTCCAGCTGAGAGTGCCCGCAGAAAAAAGTGACCAGGATGATCACCAGCAGTCCACACACCGACCAATCGCGGATCTTCATGAATCGCACCAGACCGCCAGGTCTTGCAGAAAAAGAACGCCGTGTCGCTCTCTGGCGCGAGGGAGACGGCACCACACATGAAGTCTAGGGGAGTCGATTTTTTGGGGTCAACGCCGTCCTTGGGTGAGACCTGTGGCTGGGGATGTGGCCAGACACCCCAACGCCTCTTCCAGGCCCGTTTGGTGCTGTTCGAGCCGCTCCGCCACCGCATCCCAGTCAGGAAACCAGCGGTCCTCTTCGAGAAGCCAGCGAAACCAGTTGTCGAGCCCGAGCACCACGCCCGTCGCAGCGAGGAGTTCCACCAACGCCACCAACTGCGTGGGGTCAGGGCTCGGCAATGAGCCTCCCCCCCCGAGCGCATCCCAGGCGGCCACATACTCGTGCACCGCCTCCTCGGTTCGTTCCCGGGGCGGCACCCCTCCATGCCAGCTCGCCAGCAGTCGGGCGAGGTCACAGGCTGGGCTGTCGAGCCGAGCGGCATGGAAATCGAGCAAGCCACTGACTTCAGGACACGTGGGGTCGTCAGAAAGAGACTCGCGACCGCAAGGCCCGCCGGCCTGAGGAAGCCGAACCGGCACCCGATCAC
>JADHNY010000087.1 GCA_016779265.1 Pirellulales bacterium
CATCCCAGCGGTGGGTCGCCGTGGAGTGGCTCACGACCACGTCGTTGACTACCTCGGCGATGATCCGTTCGGTGACACCACTCTCCACAACTGAGCCAGCATCAAAGCCGGCCGTTTTCAGGACGCGGCTGCAGACTCCGTGGATCGTCGAGATGGTGGCGGTGTCAAACTCAGCGACCGCCTGCTCGAGACGGCTGGCCCGAGTCGCCACATCGCTCACAGTTCCGTCGCGGAGCCGCTCGACGATCACGTCGCCTGCCGCGTCGGTCCCGAGACGCAGGATGGCGGCGGTGTCCACAAGCCGGCGGCGAACGCGATCCCGCAGCTCTGCGGCTGCGTTGCGGGTGAAGGTGGTAATCAGCACCTGGCCGATTCTCAGGTCATCACGCAGGGCGAGCTCACGGGTGACGACTGCAGCCACGGAGTAGGTCTTGCCCGTACCGGCGCTCGCCTCGACGACGAGGCCATGACAGACCGGATCGTTGGCGAGATCAAGCGGAGCGTGGTGGGGCGTTGTAGACATACTTGGGATTGCGGTAGCGGATGGCGGTCAGGTTACTGAACTCCGCAAAGAACGCGAGGCGTGGGTCGTCTTCCGGAAAGACCTCGTTGAAGTCTGGGTGGAGCCCGTGGACCACCGCCTCGTAGCTGCTGGCATAGCTGCGGGACGTGAGGCAGGCGTCAAAGGCTTCGGCGGCGGCGTGGCGGTCGGTGGCGACGAGGCCAGCGGTGTCTTGGAAGAGGCCGTGGGGCCGGACCGCAGCCTGTCGATAGAGCGTCACCAGAGCGGTGAGCATCTGTCTTGCGGCATCAACATCGATGGCTTCGTCAAGCACGACCCGGCGTGTGGTCACCGGGCTCACCAACGCACCTTTGGCAGAGCGTTGGCCAGGCTGCCATTTGTCACGTTCGCTGAAGATGACAGCCTGCGTTACCGGATGGCCACTGGCACGGGCTGCGAGTAGTTCGGCTGCTGCCTGACTCTTCACGCGACCGAAGGAAAAGCTTTGGGTGGACTGGGCATCTGGTCTGACGAAGACGAGGCTGCCTGTCTTGGGATACCACGAGTCGAGCGTGCCACTGAGGGTGACGCCGCCGAGTTCGAGATGCACCAACTCCGCCTGACGGGCATCGAGTGGTGTCTGGAGATCGGCTGCTGTGGCGAGTAACGCATCGGCGAACTGCACGATGTGTTCAATCACATCACCGCCGTAGCCGAGCACCGGGACATCCCCGTTCGCTTGGACGGCTGCTGACCAGACCGCCGCCAGCCCGGCCCGGTCGCTGGTGGCAAGGAGACGCTCTAAGTAGTCGTCTCGCAGCAGCTTGGTTTCTCGCCGCTCAAGCTCCAGAGGCAGGGTGGCCGGGATCTCCACGTCGTCATCACGCCAGACGTTGATGTCGAGTGTTTTGCTGATGTAAGGCCAGAGCGGATCGTGCATCCACGCGGCAAGCCACTCGAGTTCGATGATGCTCGGCGGTTCGATCGAGGTTGTGGCCAGTGGTGGTGTGGGCTGTTCTCTCCGCAGGGCTTCGGCGGCCGCGAGTGCGGCGGTGTCATGGCTCCAGCGGTCTGGTCCTGTGAGAACACCTCCAGAGGTGAAGTTGCGTCGGCTGCAAGCATGCCTTGGATGGAAGATCTCGATGCTGCTGTGCGACTCACCGTTACGAACAACAGTCTCTGCACCGTGCCGCCCGGCACAGTCCACAAGCTCGGCCAGCGGCGTGACCAATGGAAGTGTCGCGTTGTTCTTCACATCCATGCCGGTGCAGGTGATTACCAGCCGTTCGCTCGCTGAGAGCAGCCCGTCAAGCAGCCCTCGTCGGATTTCCAGCCGCGGGTCGGTGTCGCCCAGTAGGTCCTGTCGGGCGACGAGGTCTTCACTCTCCTGTTCAGCAGCGGACATCGCCGTGTCGTCGAATCCTGCCAGACAGACCACGCGAAATGGCACACTCCGCAAGGGGATCATCGAGGTGGCAGTGATCCCGCCGGTGAGCAACGGCTGTCGTCCAGCTGAAGCGGTCAGACGGGCTGTGAGCAGCGTCTTGATGTCGTGGTAGGGCACCTCGATGCTGCAGGTGGAACCTTCATGTGTCGCTGCCTTGCGGAGGGCGTCGAGCTGCTGCATCGGGATTCCCAGCTCGGGGGTGTCCTCGCCAGCGAGCGAGGCGAGTGTCTCTTCGAGCAGGTCACACCAGGCGTGGATCGGCTGTGGTGTGCTGGTGGCTGCATCGAGGAGGTCAATGATCTGGAAAATCGACACCAGTGCCGAAAGGCCGGTGACCTCCGCCGCTTCCACATGAGGCAGGGGTACGACAGTACCGAGCACCGGTTCTGGAGTGCCCTCCGAGACCACAGCACCAAGCAGCATGCGTTCGAGGCCGAGCCGCCATGAGTGGGCTGAGAGCTCGGGCATCGCCAGCCCAGCCCGTTCACGCCGCTTCGCATCGAGCCCCCAGCGGATCTTGGTCTGTTCGATGCAGCGTCTCCAGCTGGCGACCGCGTCATCGTCAAGGTGCAGATGATCAAGCACCAGCGGATGTGTGGCGACCGCCAGCAACGCATCGACGGAGCAGCGTGAGCCGGCAAGCTCAAGCACCGCTGTGAGCAGTTCCGCGCCGCTGCTGACCTCATGAATGCCACGGTCTGCCACCACCAGTGGGAGACTGATCTCTCCATCGTGATTGCCGAGCAGGCTGCCGCGGCCCTTCACGGTGCGATGAAAGGTTGCCTCGAGATGAGGGGCGAAGGCAGCGATCTGTGGAGAGACGATCACGATCTCGTGAGGAGCAAGGTCTTCCAGGTCATCGAAGGCATGCAGAATCGCGTCGTGCAATACCTCTGCCTGCCGGCTGAGGTCGTGGCAGCGGTGAATCAGCAGCGAGTGATCGGTGGGCTGATGGGGAGGCTGTTCGTGCGGAGCAGCTGATGCGGAGCCGGCCGCGACGGTGTGCTGAAGCCTGGCGAGGAGCGGTGTGTCGGCTGTGGGGGTGGCAGGTGTGGTGTCTTTGGCGTGTGTCGGCAGCAGTCCCTGAGAGGCGAGCAGCCACTGGCTTTCGCGACTGCCACGGAGCCAGGCCTCGACCAGTGGGTCGACTGTGTGTTGCGGATCGAGGTTCGGCTCGGGCTGTTCATCCGGGGCAGGTTCACGGCGAACAGGAGGCACGCCAGGTGAGGGGACGGGAGCCGTCGTCGCCCAAGCGATGCGCCTTGCTGGCGAGGGATGCACCAGCACGACCTCAACGGTGCAGGGACTCCCGTCAGATGTGGGCAGTTCGGAGAGTCGTTGGAGGAGTTGGATCTGATGCAGTGAAAGGGACTGCAGGCCAGCGATGAGAACGGCGGCATCGGCGGGACCAGGTGCCAACTGATCGCGGGCCGGTGGGCTCGACTGGCCAATCCGTAAACGAACCTTTCGCCAGAGGTCGTACTGCCAGCGATCACGACTGGCCAGTGGTGTTGCGATCGTGTCACCAGACAGATCAGCCGTTGGTGAAAGCTCGGCACGTCCCGCTTCCCAAGCGAGGATCATGCCGGGCCGGCGAAAGTGTTCATGATCGAAGCGATCCGCAATAGCCCGGGCCGCCAGCAGAGGTCCGCCGGCCCGCTCAATCCGGGAGGCGTAGCTCTTCTCCCCGGCGATGATTTCAAGAATCGTGAACGTCAGCCGTTCCACGTTCCAGGGATCGTTTTCAGTGGCAAGGCGACCGTCAGTGGAGGCGGGCTCGAGCAGTCGTGAGATCGTGCCGGGATAGACGAACTCAACGTTGGCAATGACCCCGTCAGCTCGTGCGGGCGACGAGGCGGCAAGGCGGCGGGCGAGCTCCGCCTCCAGCCAGGCTTTCGCTCCGGCAGTGGGGACCACAACTCGCGGTCTGGCAAAGAGATCGCCCTGCTGACGGCGAAGAAACGCCTCCGCTGGGGTGACGATCTCCTCGAGACTGCGGACGTAGTGAAGAGCCAGAGACATGGACGACGGTCACGCGAGGTGTCGGGATCAGGCCGCCGTCCTACCGTACCACTCGTGCCCCACCCCCGGCGATCTGTTTCTCGACTTCCTTGCGAGTGGCCATCGAGGTGTCACCCGGAGTGGTAGAGGCGAGGGCCCCGTGGGCCGCCCCATACTCAACAGCCTTCTGCGGATCGTTGAACTCCAGAAAGCCGAAGATCAGGCCACTGGCAAAGCTGTCACCGCCGCCGACCCGATCGAGGATTTCCAGCTCGGGGTATTTTCGGCTGTCGTAGAAGGTGCCGTCGTGCCAGAGGATCGCACTCCAGTCATTCTTTGTGGCCGTGATCACCCGACGCAGTGTCGTGGCCGCCACCTTAAAGTTCGGGAACTCGGTGACCGCTCGTTCGATCATCGCCTTGAACGCAGCCGACTCGACCTGACTGATCGACTCATCGACACCTTCCACCTCGAAGCCGAGGCAGGCCGTGAAGTCCTCTTCGTTGCCGATCATCACGTCGACATGCTTGGCGATCTCGCGATTCACCTCACGGGCCTTTGCCTGACCACCGATGCTCTTCCAGAGGCTGGGCCGGTAGTTGAGGTCGTACGACACTGTGGTGCCATGCTTCTTGGCGACCTGGACGGCCTCGATGACCACGTCGGCCGTGGTTTCTGAGAGCGCGGCAAAAATGCCGCCGGTGTGGAACCAGCGGACACCGAGTGTGCCGAAGAGTCGCTCCCAGTCGATATCACCAGGCTTCAGTTGGCTCGCAGCGGTGTTGCCACGGTCAGGCACTCCGACCGCCCCGCGAATGCCAAAGCCACGCTCGGTGAAGTTGAGGCCGTTACGGACACTGCGGCCGATACCGTCATCATCTCGCCAGAGGAGGAAGTCAGTGTTCACGCCCCCCTGATGGATAAAGTCTTCAACCAGGTGCCCCACCTCGTTATCGACAAACGCCGAGACGAGACCGGTCCGCTGTCCGAACGCCTTCTTCAGTCCGCGGGCCACGTTGTATTCGCCCCCACCTTCCCACACCTGAAAGCTTCTGGTGGTGCGGATGCGGCCCTCGCCCGGATCGAGACGAAGCATCACCTCGCCGAGAGAGACTTCATCGAACATGCAGGAGTCGGCAGGCTTCAGGGAGAGCATCGGTGTCTTTGGGGAGAGAGTGAGAAATCGACAGAGAAACGTGCTTGTCAGACGGGCATGCGTTGCAGGTCAGGCCGTTGCTAGCGAGGCGGTGTCGAGGGGTTCGGTGCCAGCTTCAGCGGCGATCCCGTTTAAGGCCTCGACTTCAGCGGTTGAGAACAGCAGTCCGCCGGCTGCGTCAGATCGCTTGGCCGCATCGGCCTCAAGCTGCCCGGGCAGCAGGCAGGTGTCATTGCCATGGCCGAGAATGTCGGCAAGCACTGCCTTGACGTTCTCAGCCTGGCTGCGTCCCGCAGCAAATCCGTCACCACTGATTGACTCTGGGTGAGTCACCTGGAAGTAGAAACAACAGCTCTGCTTTTCGCCGGCGACCGGCTCGCGGCTGCGGATGGTTGGCAGCGATCCACCAACCAATGCTGCGACCAGCTCGTTGATCAGCGCCAGTCCGTAGCCCTTGTGGGCGCCAAATGGCAGCAACGCCTTGGCCTGGGCAGGGTCGGTTGTCGGCTGGCCGTTGGCATCCACTGCGGCATGCGGCGGCAGCTGCTTGCCTTCCCGCAGGAACTGCTGCACCCGGCCCATGGCGACGACTGAGGTGGCCCAGTCGATGACGATGGGAAACCCAACTGCATCGCTGGTGGGGAAGCCCCACGAGTGTGGATTCGTGCCGAGCGTGGGGAACTTGCCAGCGAAGGGCACGACCTCAGCGAGGGATGCGGTGCAGTTGGTGTAGGCGATATAGCCACGCTTGGCGGCTTCCATCACATACCCACCACCCCAGAGATAGTGGAATGCGTTGTCGACGGCGACCGTGCCGGTGCCGTAGCGGTCTGCCAGCTCGATACAGCGGTCGATCGCTTCCCAGGCAACTGCCTGACCGAGTTTCTTGCCAGCATCCCAGGTCTCGGTCGCTTCGAACCGGGTCGGGAGACGGCGGATGCTCGCGCCGGGCACGCAGCCTGCAGCCTTGGAGCCGAACAGGTCGTCGAGGTGCAAGGCCTTGATGGCGTTGTGGGTGCGGATCCCATGTCGCGTGGCGGCGGCTGCGAGGGCAACTGCATGACCGCTCTCGGCATCATCAAAGCCACGCTGGCGGTAGGCCTCGCGGACGATGCGTTCATGTGCCTCAACGGGCACAACGTGGAAGGTCTCAGACATGCTTGGTAATCGCTACCTCAGGGTTCACCTGCGCGAGCGGCTTCTCGCCCCGCATGGCGTTGATCAGATTGGTAACAGCTGCGACCGCTTGGCGTTCCACACTCTCGCTGGTGCGGCTGCCGACATGCGGGGTGACCACGCAGTTGGGCAGGGTGAGCAGCGGGTGGTCGGCGGGTGGTGGCTCAGCGTCGAGCACGTCGGTGCCGTAGCCGGCGATCTGGCCGCTGGCCAGCGCCGCGGCCATGTCGGCGGTGTTGACGATCTCACCGCGGGCACAGTTGAGGATGATCACTCCGGACTTCATCGTGGCGATCGTCTCGGCCCGGACGAGGTCGCGTGTCTCGTCGGTGAGGTTGGTGTGCAGCGAGATGATGTCACAGCTGGCGAAGAGTTCATCTATCGACGCGGCCCGGTGCACCGCATGCTCGGCGGCAAACGCCTCGTCCCAGTAGAGGTCGTAGCCGGTGACCTCCATGCCGAAGGCACGTGCCCGGATCGCCACCTCACGGCCGATACGGCCGAGGCCCACGATGCCGATCCGCTTGCCGAGGATCTCGTGGCCGGTCTTCCGCTTCCAGCCGCCAGCCCGCGTGGAGTCGCAGTGGAAGAGCAGGTGCTTTTCCAGGGCGAGCAGCAGCAGGAAGGTGTGCTCGGCAACCGTGGTGTGGTTGACCCCTGGCGTAAAGAGCAGAGGCAGCCCCATTTCGGTACAGGCAGCCACGTCGATCTTGTCGACACCGATGCCGTACTTGCTGAGGACTTTCAGCCGAGGAAGGGCCTTTTCCAGCACCGCACGCGTGATCGCATCGTCGCCACAGATGTAGCCATCGACCTCGCCCACGGCAGCGAGCGTGTCCGCTTCGTTGAGGGGACCACGCGCCGTGACAACTTCCCAGCCGGTTTCGGCGAGGAGCTGATGATGACGGCCGGGCGTGTCCTGAAACGACGTGGTGGTGAGCAGAATCCTGGGTGTAGCAGTCGTCGTCACAGCAGCCTCTTAGACATTGACCCACTGGTGGCTCTTGGCACTGGAGAGCACCGCATCGCAGACCTTCTGCGTTTCCAGCGCGTCGCGGAACGTTGGCGAACAGGGCTCGCCCTTGGCGTAGGCGGCAAGGAAGTCGGCGACCTGATGCACAAAGGAGTGCTCGTAGCCGATGGCCAGGCCGGGCACCCACCACTTGTCCATATAGGGATGGTCGCCGTCGGTGACATGGATGCTCTTCCAGCCACGCTCAGGGCCGGCGTCCTTGTAGTCAAAGACCTCAAGCCGATGCAGGTCGTGCAGATCCCACTTGAGGCTCATGTCAGCGCCATTGATCTCAAAGGTGTAGAGCGCCTTGTGGCCACGGGCGTAGCGGGTGCTCTCAAAGAGCCCCAGCGATCCGTTGTTGAAGTGGCACAGGAACGAGCAGGCATCGTCGATCTCGACAGGCTCAACCTTGCCGGTGAGCGTGTGCTGCCGCTCCTTGACGAACGTCTCCGTCATCGCGGTGACATCCTTGACGTTACCGTTGAGCCAGATGGCAGTGTCGATGCAGTGCGCCAGGAGGTCGCCGGTCACACCACTCCCAGCGGCTTTGGCGTCGAGCCGCCAGAGGGCGGCACCACCCTGCGGAAGGTCGGCGTTGATCGTCCAGTCCTGCAGGAAGTTGGCCCGGTAGTGGTAGATCTGTCCAAGTCGACCAGAATCGATCAGGTGCTTGGCGAGGGTCACCGCGGGAATGCGGCGATAGTTGTACCAGACGGTATTGGGCACACCGGCCGCCTCGACCGCCTTGCACATCTCCTCACCCTCAGCCGTATCCATCGACAGCGGCTTCTCGCAGAGGATCGCCTTGCCATGCTTGGCGGCCTCGATGGCGATCTCAGCATGGAGATTGTTGGGTGTGCAGATGTCGATCGCATCGATGTCATCGGCAGCGACGAGCTTCCGCCAGTCGGTTTCCACTCGCTCATAGCCCCAGCGATCGGCAAAGGCCTGGGCCTTTTCGGCGTCACGGGCAGCAACGGCCTGCAGCTTGGGGAGGTACTCAAGGTCGAAGAAGTCCTTGACCCGGTTGTAGCCGTTGGTGTGGGCTCGGCCCATGAAGCCGTAGCCGATCATGCCGATGCGGAGTGGTTTGGCCATCGAGGTGTTCCTTTGTGGGTGAGAGTGTGTGTGGAGTGATCTGCGGGCTTAGCTCCAGCCGTGGGCATCGCGGACGTCGATCATTGCCTTGAGAATGGTGTTCCAGGTCTCCGGCTTCTCGAGAGTGGCGTTGGGGAACATGCAGCCATCCCAGCAGATGTGCTGCATGCCACGGCTGGCTGCGTCTTCGAGCCAGTAGCCGGAGCATTTCACAATGTCGAGCTTGCCGTTGGGGTCGTCTGCCGGGCAGTGCTTGCCGGTCTTGTCGTGCGATCCCGCCCCATGCACCTCGCCGTCGTTCTGTGCGACATGGAAGTCGATCGTCCACGGACGCAGCTTGTCGGTCATCTGCTTGTAGGCTGCAGAGAACTCTTCCTCGCTGTAGCCAGGCTGCACGAGGGCATGCTCAGGCGCGTTGTAGCCGAGCAGATAGAGGTAGGTGTGGGCCAGGTCGGCCTGGAATCCGAGCGTCTCTGGCATGCCCACGGCCTCGAGCAGGTCGAGCATGTCTTTCCAGGAGTGCATGCCCGCCCAGCAGATCTCGCCTTCGGCGGCGAGCCGCTGCCCGTTGTCTTGGGCAATCTTGGCTGCCTCGCGAAACGTCTCTGCAATCCGACTCGTGCTGGCCTGCGGATTCTCCCGCCACTTGGCCACGCCAAACTCGGCGGAGTCGATGCGGATCACGCCATATTTCCGCACCCCATGGTCTTCAAACACCTTGGCAATCCGGCAGGCCATCTTCACTGCCGAGAGAAACTTCTCGCGGGCTGCGTCGTCACCCATGGCCGAGTCGCCGACGGTGCCGGGCCAGACTGGGGCGACAAGAGAACCGACTGAGAAGCCGTGGCCGGCGATCAGGTCGGCGATCTGCTTCAGCTCATCGTCGCTGGCCTCTGGGTTGGTGTGGGGCAGAAACAGAAAGTAGTCGATCCCGTCAAACTTCTGTCCGTCGACCTCGGCGGCTGCGGTGAGTTCGAGCATCCGTTCCAGCGAGATCGGCGGCTCTTGGCCCTCGTCGGTGCCCTTGCCAACCAGCCCTGGCCACATCGCGTTGTGCAGCTTTGGAAGAGGATGCTTCGACATGTCATCAGCCTTTCATATGGCGATTGAAACGTGCGACCGCGGATGCTGCCGCGGTGTGATCGGGATGAGCAGGTGAAAACCCCCCTGGGGCTCAGACGAGATCGACGAGTGTGAACGATCCCCACACACCCCGCAACTGTTGGCAGCCTCAAGCGGGGCGGGACGATTGGGAGGGTGACAGCTCGCTGGAATTCAGCTCGGCAACCTGGGTGCCTGCGGCTGGCGTGATGCCCGGCTGGCGGTCTGGAGAGCAGATCTCTCGGGCAAGGGCTTCGACCGAACAGGGTGCCGAGCCTTCGGCCTTGTTGTTGATCGTGATAAACACCTCACGACTGCGGGAGGCTGCCAGTGTTGCCAGTGTCGCGAGAGCATGCCGGGTGGGCAGGTCTTCTTCGACAAGCCGATCAAACGGGGCGTAGGTCTGTTTGGCCTGCTGGTAGGTGTGGCCGGCGTGAAGGTTCCAGCGAGCCACCAGAGGCAGAGAGCAGTCAGGCTGTGTGAGCCGAAACATGTCGGCCTGAGCCGCGACCGGAGGCATCCGCGCATGCACGGCCAAGCAGGGCACGCCGCCAACCTCCTGAATCGCCTGACCGAAGGCCTCGCAGACCAGCGAGGCATCCCTCACCTCGACCGCGTAGCAGGGGCCGCGAGGCAGGGCGGTGAGAAACGCGGCGATCCGGGCGATGAGCCGTGGGCGGTCTGCCAGGAGTTGCTGACCCAGCGGCGGAAACTGAAAGACGAGCGGTCCCGCCTTGATGCCCAGGCCTGTGACCGCCGGAGTGATAAATGTGGTGATCGCGGTAGTGGCATCGAGGAAGTGTGGATTGGCACGGGCAGGCTCACCGGTGCCGCTGCGACGAAGCACGGCGTCGGTGACTGCTTGGGGGGCTTTGACCACGAAGCGAAAGTCAGCCGGAACCTGCTCGGCGTAGGCGGCGTAGGCCTCGGTGGTCAGTGGGGCGTAGAAGCTGCGGTCGAGACTGACCGTACGCAGCAGTGGGTGCGCTGCATACGCAGGGAGGCCAGCCCGAGCGAGCCGCTGCGTGCTCTCCTCGACCACCCCGCCCTGCCCCGCGGTCGTGTGAGCCCCCCTGCCCCGACGGTTGGGCTCGCGGGGGGCGAAGACGAGCCCGGTCCAGCCGGGAAACGACCAGCTCGAGGTGCCGAGGTAGAGACGCGGCGGGAGCGTCGCGGCGAGCTGTCGTAGATCGTCGGAGTGAGCCGCCGGTTTCACACAGCTGTCTTTGCCTGATGTGGAGCCGGCTGGCTCACTGCCGTCGGGTGTCGTGTCAAACAGGGAGAGCTGCTCCGCCCTTCCCTGCTGCCGCGACGAGTGGCTCACGACTTCTGGCGGAAGACGAAGCCGCCTTTCTTGTTGCCAATCACGATGTCGACCTTGCCATCACCATTGAGATCACCGGTGGTGAACTGCGTGCCGACGCCGGAGTCGTTGTCGATCAGATGCGGGCGGTAGTGTGCCGTGACACCGTCGTCGCTTGCGGTGTGTACAAGCTCAAACCAATAGAGCACAGCCGCTCCGGCCGGATCGGCGTCACCCTTTGGTCCGTGGGCCCAGAATCGCTTGCCGGTCACGATGTCCATCAGGCCGTCGCCATTGATGTCGGCAAGCTGCACAGCATGCGGCTGTGAGAACTGCACACCGTCGAGGCTTTCTTCCGCCACGCCAGGCAGGATTGCATGCTCGACAAAGCTGATGTCGCCGTCGTCACCTGTCACCTGCTCAAACCAGGAGAGTCCATAGTCGTGAGCCTTGAGGCTGGTGATCACATCGCCGTCGCCGTCGCCATCGACGTCGTAGACATGCATCTGCGCTCCACCGGCACCAAACGGGAACGGATGCTTCTTCCATGCGGAACCTTCAGCCGCCTCGGGCTGCTCCCACCAGCCTTCGCTCATCAGCAGATCGGCCCGTCCATCACCATTGACGTCACCGAAGCCAAGGCCGTGGGTGTACTTCCCCCAGCCGTGCATCTCAGAGCAGGGTGTAAACAGCCACCGCTCACGTGCGGTCTTCTCCGAAGGCCCAGCAAAGCCAAGGACACCCTCGGTGTGGAACACGATCTCTGGTGTGCCGTCACCGGTCACGTCGGCGTAGCCAGGTGACTCATTGTCGACCACAGGGAACGCGAGCTGCTGTTCCCAACGCCCCCCCTGCTCTCCAGGATTGCGAAACCAGGCGACTTCTTTGCCAGGCCAGACGTTGGCAAGCACGTCGGTCCAGCCATCGCCGTCGACGTCATGCACGAACGTGATGAAGTTGTTGGAGTATCCGTTGGGGTCGAAGTCTTCCGGAGGATAGATCTCATGACGGGTGGTGAACTCAGGGCCCTCATACCAGTACGGACCGTAGACAGCATCACCGTGGCCGTCGCGGTTGAAGTCGCCGATGCCTGAGCCTTCCGCATGAAAGGTGCCGGTCAGCTGGATCTTCTCAAAGGCCACCTCTCCTTCGGCGGCGTTGGCGACACCACTCCACGTGGCCAGTGCGATCACGACCGCACACTGCTGCAGACCCCTGCCCTGGATCAACGACTTCATCCGGCTCCCCTTTGATGCTGATGACTTGCGCGACGACGCTCCACTTGATGCTGTGAGTATGCCGCTGGGATCGTCGCTGTGCGAGAGCTGAGTCGCGTCGCTTCTGCTGGGCTCCCCTTCGCTTGATGTTTTTGAAGGGGCGAGCCTGCCTTCGGGAGACGCCTGCGGAGCTGGATCAGCGACCTGCAGACGTTTCCGCGAGCGGGTCACTGTTCGAGACCGGAGATCCGTTCGGCGGCTGCGGTGGTGTTGCCGCCGGCGAGAAGGAGGGCGATCGCATCGAGGTCGGTTGAGGGAGCGGCTCCTTGCTTCCGCAGGCCGAGGAGCCTGAGGGGCAGCCTGAGACTGTCGGCGTCGTGGGGAAACTCTCGGTCGATCTGTTCACGGCGGAACTGCTGGAGTGCTTCTAAGTCACGGATACCGAACTCGACACTGGGTTCGATAGAGGTGCCCTCCCCCCAGTCGTTCCAGGTGGCAACCTGAATGAAGGGGCGGTCGCTCTGGAACGCGGCAGTCAGCAGTTGCCGAAAGGTGTGGCCGCTGTTGTCGGGTATCTGTCCGTAGCTCTTATGCAGCCCCGCCTGCTCATAGATGTCGTCAAAGCGAGGAAAGATGACCGGAATGGCGAGCGGCCAGTCGCGGCTGTTCCTGGCAAACCGTTCTTGTGCCGCGAGCCCCTGGGAAGGCACTGGCCAGTCAAAGGCTCCTGTGGCAGCCTGCCTGGGGCTCGCCTGGCTGACATAGGCAATCGGAGTATCGATCTGTCGGAGCGTTTCGCTCCACTCGGCATCGGTCATGTTGGCCACGCCAAAGGAGAGCAGCAGCGGCCTGCCCTTGTGCCGCACGTAGTGCTTGCGTGGAAACCAGTGTTTCGCCAGCCAGCGGATCTCGTCGGCCGCATGGCCCACCCTGCCCTGTGCGAGTTGGCCTTTTTTTTCCAGTTCCAGAACGGTGCGGTCTTCGTAGCAGATCGCGACGGAGAGTCCGAGCGGCTCGGCCATGTCGACCAGGAGCGTGGTGTTGCGATGCAGCTCGGCATAGTCATTGACGTCGGTCAGCCCGTACCAGTCGATGATGATCCCATCGATACCGGCGAGTTTCATTGTCAGGAGGTGGTATTCCACGACGCTTGCATCAGAGGAGTCGTAGGGCCCAATCACCGGGTAGAGAGCAGAGGCAATCTCGCGGCGGCCGTTGGTGACTCGCTCGGGATCGAAATGATTCATCGTCCAGTGCCAGCCCCAGGAGCCGCTGATCGGCTTGGCGGCATACCAGGGCATCACGTGGGCCAGGAGCCTGGGCGGTTCAGCTGGCTCGGCTGCGGTGGCTGGCATCCACGCGGCGGCAACGGCCAAGGCCAGCAGGATGGTCAGCACGGGCACACGAAAGACACAGTTCATCACGTGAAACACTCGGCAGGGGGCACATTTCATGTCGACAGTTTAAAACGTGCTCTGCGTCCACGGCGACACACTCACACTCGGTGCTTCCATGGGAATCTGGGCTCTTCTCACCAAAGACCTGATGCCGAGCCGGGCAGACCTTCGCTGGAGGGAGCCGTGGCTCTACCGCATTCGCCTGCGGGGAGACCTGGTGGCCAGGCTGATGCTGGTGGCCAGCGGCTGGATGATGGCGACCGCGGCCCTATTGGGAATCTTTTCAGTGAGCGAGAATCCCGGAGGGATCGATATCGCCTTTGGTCTGGGAGCTGCAGCAGGCCTCGGGCCAGTTGCGCTGTTTCTGTTCTTCACGAAGCACGTGGTGTCGGGCGAGGTGAAGATCATTGATGGCGTCATCCAACGGAAGACGCAATACACCGGATTCTCAGGCCACTGGACCAAGACTGCCTGCTGGGATCTCAATGTTGTCGACCCCTATCAGCTGCTCACAGCTGACGCGACGGGCCGCTCGTTTCACCTGCTGCTCTTGGAGCATGGTGATGACAGTGAAGTGATCGGGGTTCCGACGACTGTGGACCTGCCGAAGCTGGTGGCGGTGCTGGGGTCGCAGGGGTCTGGAGTGACGCACGCGGAGGCGGTGCCGGAGGTGTTCTTGAAACGCGTGTCGTTAGCCGGGGCGCTGGTGGCGTTGGTTGTGAGCGGAGGCCTTCTGGCGATGGCGGTGGTGGGGGCGGTGGCTTAAGTGGTGGGTCGCTCGGGGGAGCCCGGGGGGCTGCCCCACCGGACGCTCACCTCGGCCCCCCATGGCCTCGGCTCGCTCGGACCTCACTGGCGCTTTCGCCCTCCGGGCTTCGCTGGTGAGCTACGCCGGTGGGTCAGCCCCCCGGGCT
>JADHNY010000088.1 GCA_016779265.1 Pirellulales bacterium
GGATCATCACCATCCGTATCAGAAAAGTTGGCAAGAACCCCTTCGGAATCGATCAGTGTTGAGACGAGCGCGCCCACCTGTCCCTCGGGGGCGGCGTCACCTTCATCCACCGCTGGCAACGACAGGGAGACATCCACATCAAGGACTGGTGCGGCATTGAGCACATACCTCGGCTCAAGCCCTTCAAGCCTGCAGCAGACCCCTCGTGTGGGGCCACCATGCCGACGAACAGAACGACCCGCACGACGAGAGATAGCCATTGAGCGCCTCCACGACACATGGAAGGGCAACGGACCCACACCCCTCCGCAAATGCGAGTCTAGAGCGTTTCTCCCTCGGCCGACACCCGAGGTGCGAAGCGGGGCAATCGTGATGACAACGTCAGCGTGTCCAGCGAGCACAAAGCCTTTGACGGTGGCTTACACTGGTATGCGTTCACTCCCTGACACGCGGAGAACTCGCCTATGAACCCCGCACCACCGGAAATCGATTTCTATGTCGGCTGGGGAACGCTCTCGCTCATCAACGCAGGTCTTGCACAGTCGAAAGGACGGGGTGGTCTCACCTGGTGCCTGCTCTCACTCCTCCTGGGGCCAATCGCAACCTTCCTGATTGTCATTCTTGAGAAGGTTCCACAGGAACGCTATGTGATCCACGACGACTGACGGGACAGATCAGATCAACGACCCGCCAGTCGAGCCAGCGGCTGTCTGGATCGCCCTCACTGCGGCCAACAAACCCAACATGGCCACCGGAATCAGTCGCGATCAGCCGCACGCATGCTGGATAGTCCACCCGGTCGTCGGCAAAGATCGAAAATGGGACAAGCGGGTCGTCTTTGCTGGCAATGATCGCCGTGGGCGTACGGATCGTCGGGATGAACTGCGCCGAACTCGACTGCGTGTAGTAGTCGAGTGCGTCACGAAATCCGACAGCTGGTGCCGTATACCAGTCGTCAAACTCGCGAAGTCCCCGAGGGCGTCGGCCTGAGCCGCCCTCTCCTGCGGTGGGCCGAAACGCATCGGGCCGTTCCTGCCACCACTCGTCGAGCCGTGCCAGAAGCCTTCGCGTCAGGTGACGATCGTAGAGTCGACTCGCTCCAGTACCGATCGCCTCCACACCTGCCACAAGATCAATCGGCGGATTGACCGCAATCGACTGGCGAATCGCTGTGGGCACGCGGTCTGGATCCTCACCGAGATACTTCAGCACCACATTCCCACCAAGCGACACACCAAACAACGAGAGCTCAGCAGGTGTTCCATCCGCGGCCGCAGTCCACTCCAGCACCGCCTCCACAACCTTGGCGAGATCCGCGGAACAGCCCGCATGGTACGGCCTGCGAGCAAGCGGCTTGCCGGCCCCGCAGCCCCGCATGTCCCAACGAAAGACACGCACGCCCCGTTGATTGAGCTTCGTCGCGAGCCGAACGAGGAGTGGCGAACGGTGATCGTCAGAGACCCCGTGGGCCATCACCACCGTCTGGCCTCCTGGCTCCCAGTCTGCTGGCGTGTCATCGTGCACGGCTACGGCATCGCCATCACCAAGATCGACTGTGCGAATCATCGCCTGCTCCTTTCGCAGCCTCTGTGGCCACTGTGACCCAATGATCGTCTGGGCATGGCCGCCACGAATCCACCATGAGGGCCTAAACAGGGGCAGATCGCCTGCTGTTCGAGCGGCAGGATCGGTACTGGGCATGCGAATCACTCCATGCCCTCGATCCACTCGGTGAGCAGGGCCAGGCCCTCCTCATGCACGAGTGATCGGCCAAACTCGGGCATCATCTCTCCAGCCTTTGTCGTCTCCACCCGGTAGTGCATGATCGACTCATGCGGCTTCCCAGGAACGATGCCATAGAGCCTGCCCCCTGTGCCACGGCCGGCGGCAACGGGCGTCTTCAACACGCCAAGGCGATACGGATCAGCCTCGGCCACGTTGAGATGCAGTCCTGAGTTACGAGCGGGTCCTTGTTCACTGTGACAGTGGGCACAGTTCACATCGAGGTATGCCCGGGCTCGCTCGTCGACCGTGCCAGTTGAAGGATCATCCCAGTCAGCCAGTCGCGGCACCTCTTCATGCTCAGGCATGCCCGTGAGCATTCCCATCACTGACCAGGCCATCAGCTGATTAACCGATCCAGCCAGATCGAGGTTGAGGTTTCCCGCTTTCGGACCGATTGGCTGCATCGTGGGAGTGGCATGACACCGCTTGCAGTCATTGAAGTTGGGCACGAGATGCACATTCTCGCGACGTTCACCGTCGGTATGCACCCACGACACCGCCACCTCGCCACCGGTCAACGCCAACACCGCATCAGTCTGCTCTGCATTCCAGAGATACGGGATCCCCACCCAGCCATCGTCACGGTGCTCAAGGATGCGGGTCTCCACCAGCTGTCGCCCACCATCAGCCGCGCGAGCGTCCGCTGGATAGAGAAAGGTCTTGGCGATGATCGTGCCGACGGGAAAGTCGAGAGGCCCACTGGCGGTGTACCCTGCAGCGGTGCCTGGCGGCAGCTTGATCAGCCGCTGCTTTTCGGCGTAGTCGGTAAACAGCGGCGTGTTGAGCTGATACTCAACCACACCTTCGGCTGGAGTTAAAGCCGACATCGGCCCGTCGAAGAGCTGATAGTCCGAGAGCTTGGCTGCGTACGCCATACGACTCCGTCGCAGAGCGACCGGTCGGATCGAGGCATCGACCCCACCTTCCGGCACCGCGTCGGACTCTCGATCTGCAGGCGGTTCATCAAACCAGGGAAGACCACCGCTGCTCGAAGACAGCACGGCCACAACCGCGACGATCTTGATCAGGAGAAGCCCACCGACGAACAGTCGTCGCCGGCGACGGCCAACACCAGATTCCCGAGCCGCCTTCACGGACGACCCCGAGGGTGGTGTCTCACGCTGTTCGGGAGGAGGCATAGCGGCATATCAGTGAACATCACTCGATGCCGGGGATTTCCACAGGACTCACCGGCGGAAGGGCGGCAGCAAACGGCTCAAGATCCATGCTGACCTGTGGCGTTTCACCAGCCATCAGTCGCCCGAGATCCAGGTTCACGAAGCTGGCATCCCCATTATCACGGATGGAATACCGCATCGCTTCTGGGAGCACACCGTCCACTAACTTCCCTTCATCAAAGATACCGTCGATCACGATGTCGGGGAGTGGCAGACCAGCGGCAGCGGTATAAACCCCGAAAAACTCGGCCTGCGGATCGGTGCCACCGCCCTCGAATATGTTGTCGTGGATCTGCACGGCCTCAGGAAACGGATCGTAGTCGGCATCGCTGAACTCACGCTGCGTCACGAGAAAACTCGCGATGAGACAGTGCGCACTGTTGTTGTCGCGAAAGGTGTTGCCAAACACCTCGACACGATCGTTAGCCATCACCATCAGTCCACTGCCGGCCGGCACGGTGGCCACCATCGCCCCTTCCTTCGCGAAGTTGGGATGGTTGTTTTCGACGATCTCATTCTCGTAGACCCGGCAGTCGCTGCCGTTCTTGAGCGTGAGCCCAGGCAAGGAGAACACAAGGATCCCGCCCGCATTGCCCTTGGCCACATTGCCATAGACGTCAGCATGAATGCAGTTCTCAATCTCAATGCCCGCGACATTCCGCTCAGCAATGCAGTTGCGAACCACCACACCCTGTGACTGCCCCACATAGATCCCTGCATCCGACGCACACTCCGCCACACACTCTTCGATCAGCACATTAGTCGAGAGCACCGGATACAGACCGTAGGCCCCGTTTTCCTCGGAGGGACCATTCGTCCAGCGGGTGCGAATCCTTCGCATCACCAGACCGTTGCAGTCTTGCAGTTTGATCGCGTCGCCAGGTGAGTCTTCGATCGTCAGGTCTTCGATGACAAAGTTGTCGGCCTTGATTTTCAGGCCTTCACCTCCGGTGGCCGCTCGCTGGTCAGCGAAGCTGAGGATGGTCTTCTCCATTCCTTGGCCACGCACCACCACGTCCGCCACACCGTCGAGCGACAGCGTGGCGTCAAACGCAAACTCACCCGCAGCAAACTCAATCACATCACCAGGCTCAGCGAGGATCATGGCCTCTTGGGCTTGCTGCTGGGCATCATCGCCCGGCTCGATCAGATGTACGACAGGCTGTCCTTCTGCAGCGGCCTCGGCTGGCTCGTTCGCTGTGTTCTCCACGGTGGCAGCTGGACCTTCATCGTCGCCAGAGGGCGCGGACGTGTTGCCTCCACACCCAGTCAGTACGAGACCGATCGAGAGTACTGCCGCCGGCCAGAGAGACCACATCGTCATCGAAGATCTCCGCACGAAGAAACAGCTACAACGAAACACCATCAAGCCCGAGAAACTCCGTTGGCACGGTGCGGAACACCTCCTCAACGCTCGTCAGCCCGTTGGCCACATGCAGCAGGGCCGACTGCCGAAGAGAAATCATCCCTTCTTCGGCCGCGATCTCATTGAGCAGGCGGGTGTCGCACATCTCGACGGTCGCGTCACGCAGTCGTGGCGACATCGTCATCACCTCAAACACACCGACCCGCGATCCATAGCCCACCTGATGGCAGCTGTCGCAGCGTCCTGCCGCATACATCTCCTGGCCACGGTCTTTGGGTATGTGGCCCTTGATGTCTTCAAAAACCTGCGGCGCCCCGGAGAGATCGATTCTCACTCGGCACTCAGGACACAAGCTCCGCACCAGCCGCTGCGAGACAACGCCAAGCAGCGAGGTCGAGAGGAAGTGCGGCAGCACTCCCAAGGCGAGCATGCTCTGCACGGCCGCCGACGCAATCGGCGCATGCAGCGTGGCAAACACGAGATGACCACTGTTGGCAGCCCGTACCGCGGTGGTGGCGGTCTCGTTGTCACGAATCTCACCGATCATGATCACATCGGGAGCCTGCCGCAGCACCGACCGCAAGATATCGGAAAAACCGAGTTCAATCGCTGGCTGCACCTGTGACTGCCGCACTCCCGGTAGCCGATACTCCACGGGATCTTCGATCGTGTTGATCTTACGAGTGCCGTCGTTGAGCCTGTCAAGGAAGCTGTAGAGCGTCGTCGTCTTTCCGGAACCGGTCGGTCCAGTCACCAGAACGAGACCACTCGGACTCTGCAGCATCGGCTCGAGTCGCTGCAGCTGTGGCTCCGAAAGCCCGAGCTGTGCAATCGACTTCCGCTGGGAAGATCCATCCATGATCCGCAGACACACATCTTCGCCGTAGACCGTGGGTAGCGAACTGGCACGGACATCGACTCGTTGGCCATCGTCTCGCCTGACTACCCAGCGACCATCGAGTGGCCGCCGTCGCTCGGTCAGATCCATCCCCGCCAAGACCTTCACATGGCGGATCAGCCGCTGCCCTTCCTCGATTGGAAACGCAGAAATCTTTGAGACCATGCCGAGGTGTCGTACCGACGCAACCACCTCAGTTTCTTCTGAGAGCAGCATCAGGTCGCTCGCTCCCATCTCGACAGACTGATCGATCAGTCTCCCAAGGGCGGCTTCCGACGACTGATCTTCCTCGAAATCGATCTCGTCAGTCGCCATCAGCCCTCTCCTTCAACGAGGACTCGAGCGGCGGCGGCATCTGTTGCGATCCTCAGCACCCGGTGCAGGCTCATCAGCTGAATCACACGAGACACCATCGGCGGAATCGAGTGGAACACGAGCATGCCACCGGTGCTCTGAAACAGCTTGTTCTGCTGCACGAGCCACCCGATGCCAGAGGAGTCAAGAAAATCGGTGCCACTGAGGTCGACGAGCACACGCTTGGAGTAGGCGTCGCCGCCGAGCAGGCCAATCGGATCGCAGTGTGCCTCGGCGAGCGCATCGCCGGTGATATGGCCGGAAAGCCGAAGCTCTGGAAGAGAGTCTTCAGACTCACTGAGCTCATACGTCAGCGCCGCATCGGACATGCCATCTCCTCAATCCAACCGGATTTCTGATCAACAAAGAACTTCTGCCGGAAATCTCCCAAAATGCCCCGCGGAAGATCGTACCATCTCGCGGGCGTCTGTTCCCGCGAGCCGAGGCCACAGGGTGCTGAGTCGCGCTCGTTTTGCGAGAAAAAGCCAGAAGGGCCGCCCTTGCGACGCAAGGACGGCCCACTGTGGTGGCTTGGGAGGAGGTGATTTCTCGCAGAATTCTCCAGGGGCTCAGCACGCCTTCGTGCGGCGACGGCGGCGAAGCGTTCTTCGCCCCGCGTACGTCAACACGGCAAGACCTCCACCGGCGAGTGTCACGATCGTGGACGGCTCAGGGACGGGAGCGAGAGCCGTGACGGTTCCAACTTTATTTGAACCACCGCCGGCGTAGTTATAGAGAAACCCGCCAGGAGTTCCTGAGCCTGAAGAGCCTGATGTGAAGTCGGTGTCGATAAATGCCTGCGTCAAGCCGGCCTGCGCAACGTTGCCGAGGTTATACGGCGTGTCGTAGGTTGCCGTCATGTACGGAGCCGCGAACAAGGACTGATTAATACGATTATCAGTGTCTCCCTGAAACTGCGGTATCGGGTTGCTCGGATTAAAAATGGCGGGGTCGCCAGTGAAGACACCAGACGTACTGTTGAAATCAAAAAGCGCGAACTCTGCAGTGCCAACCCACGGAGTGCTGGTGTCGCTGTCGAATGGACGAATCGAAATGTTGCCGGTCGCTGGATCATAGAGCGCCTCGAACGCGAGCGTGGCGGCGTGGGCCTGCGTGGTGAGCATCGAGAGAGCAACGGCGGCAATCGCAACAAAACGACGGACAAGCGACGCCTTCATGAGACGGACTCCTTGGCAACTGTGGTGGTTTCACACCGCGGAAACTCCGCGGATGCCAAGGTGAAAAGCGAACGCCGTGCCAAGCCTCAGGTTTTCTTTCAGAACCCAACAAATGACCTGAAAGAACGCGAAAGCACGTACGAAGGGGGTGGCCGAATCGACGCCTCACAGAGTGCAGTTTTGGAGACCACCAAGTTGGTGGCACTGCTTTGGTGAGGCTTCACCAGATTGGTGATCTCAGAAGTCACTTTTCATCGAAAAAGCGAGTGATCGATGAAATCGCACATGGCGTGCCAAAACTTCGTGTTCTCGATCGTGAGCGATTTCCGCTGATGACGATGAGTTGGCGAAATGCTCAGTCGTCCTCATCCTCAGGTCCGGCCGCCCAGGCGGGATAGGGCTCCTGACTCCCTCGCATCGCATGCCAGAGCACCCGGTTGAGCAGGTCTTCTGGTGCCCGATCGATCTGGGCGAAGTTCATCTCACTGCTGGCGGTCGCGTGAGCCTTGAGCAGCGGATCAAGTAGTGAGGCCGCAGAAGGATTCATTTCATCAAGCGGCACCGAGACTGGCAGGGCCTCGTATGGCCGCAGGTCTGCCTCGTCAGCGGTGGCCACGAAGCAATCGACCATCGGCGTCGCACTGGCATCGAAGAGATTCATCGGCGGCAGGCCGAGAATCTGGCCGATCGTTCGCAGCACACTGGTGGAGTTGTACTGCGTGCTGACCGTCACCTGCCGCTTGGCAAAGGGACTCGCAAGATACGCGGTGGTGCGGTAGCCGCTGACATGATCCCAGCCTGCCTGCGGATCGTCTTCGATGATGAAGATCGCCATCTTCGGCCAGAAGCTGCTCTGGGAGAGCCCTTCCACAATGCGTCCCACCGCCAGATCGTTGTCGGCCATACAGGCAGCTGGCGTGGGGCAGCCAGGGGATGTCCCGCTGGTGTGGTCTTGCGGCAGACAGATGATCGTCAGGTTGGGATAGCGGCCCTGCTGTTCATAGTCGGCCAGTTCCTCGAGCACGACGTCGGCACGAAACTGATCGGGCACGCTCATGTTCCAGCCGACAGTGTCGAGCGGTGAGTGTGGTCGCAGTGATTCCACGGCAGGCTCTGCCGCAAAGATCACCTCACTCGCCTCGGGACCTGCCTTCCAGGCGGCGTAGCAGGCGGCAAAGTCAGGACTCCCTTCCCGTGCCGGATCCTTCCAGCGAACCCGTGGCATCATGAACTCACCGTAGTTGCGGACGGTCTTCCCCGCAGCGAGTGCAGAGTCCCAGATGAAGCCCGCCGGGCTCCAGGCGAGGGCGTCGTTGTCGGCGTCCTCCATGCCGTCGGGGTAGCTGCGAGGAAAGCCCGCAAAACTCTTCTCGAGATAGTCATTGGCCACCGCCGCCGTCGACCAGTTGTGGCCGTCGGCGCTTAAGATCCCGCAGCAGTAAGTGTTGTCGAGCAACACAAACTCTCTGGCCAGGGCATGCTGATTGGGCGTGATGTCCTCGCCAAAGATGCAGAGCTTTGGCTCCGCCCGGCAGCCTTCCATGTCACCAAGAACCTGATCGAAGGTGCGGTTCTCTTTGACGATGTACACCACATGCTCGATCAGGCTCGGCTCGCCGATCCGCTCCGGAATCGGCCGGGCAGCCACCCGCTCCCGCGGTGGCAGAGCCGCGGCGGCGACTGCGGGCAGCCGCATATTGCGATCGACCTGGCTGGAATAGTCGGCGAGCTGCTGCGAATCCGGCAGCGACACCAGCGAGAGCGAGCCGTGGTACTGATGTGTGTTGAAGCCCTCCGTGCCATCTCGTGGGCGGGGAGTGTCGGTGAGGCCCTTGATGTTGGCCACCGCAAGCTGGTCTCGTGCAGTGTCGTAGAGCACCGCCCCGGGAAACCAGCCGACTGGGATCAGCCCCACGACCTCGGTCTCACCTCGATCGTCAGGATCAAACTCGATCACAGCCACCGCATTCTGGGCACCGTTGCTGACAAAGAGCCGCTGGCCACTCTGATCAAAGGCGAGACCGTTGGGCATCGCGCTGTAGAGCTCTGCTGGTGTGCGTTTCGCCCAGACCGTCTCCAGCAGACCGCCACTGGCCGCATCAAGAATCGACAGCGAGTCATCGCCCGAGTTGGCACAGACCACATGCCGCCGGTCGGGTGAGATCGCAAGAGCCGACGCATGTCGCCCAACCAGCACCTCGTGAACCTCTTGAGTCTCAAGATCGATCACACTCACCGAGCCCTCGCTCGATGTATGTCGCAGCGGATCAACCCGCACGAAGGTGCCACGGCCAGCAGCACCCGTGAGATCCCCTTGCTCCGGACGCCGTCCACCAAGGTTGCTGACAAACGCCTTGTCTTCTGTGAGCACCACCTCAAAAGGTGCCACACCCACCTCAAACGTCCGCAGCACGTTGCCTGTGGCAGTCTCAAGTTCCAGCAGCGTATTGGAGAGGTTGCCGCAGACATACAGCCGGGTGCCATCGGCTGAAAACGCGAGGCCGGCGGGAATCTCAGCTGCTCGCTTGGGGGCGTTTGCCGGCGGCAGCGGGAGGGTGTGCGATGGGTGAACATGTCCGTCTGCCACGGCAAAGAGTTTCACCGATCCATGCACATTGCTCATGGCGAGCAGTTGGCCGTCAGGCGAAAACACGAGCCCGTTGTAGCTCTCGATCGCCCTCGTATCGGGGTCGAGGTTGCGATCCGACGGCTCGGTGATCGGCTCCCGCAGCTGTTCTGAAGGCGGCTGGACCCGCTGAAGAATCTCACCTGTCGCAGGATCGACCACGACCACTTCGTTGGTCTTTCCCGACGTCACCAGCAGCGAACCGTCTGGCGAGAGGGCCACCACCTGCGGCCTTAGCCCGGGGAGTTCCACCTGCACACCCGCCGGAGCCACCAGCTGATTGACTGGCGTGACTTGGGTGCCATCGTCGCGTCGACCGACGAGGGCATCTGCTGGGATCAGCTCCTCGGCCGGGACATCCGCAACCACTGCCACCACCTTTGGCAGCGCCCCTTCCTGGTCTTGGGCGTCACCAACGAGCACCTCGGCAGTCAGCCACATCTTCCAGGCCAGCATGCCAGCGAGCATCAACACCAACGGTATCCCGACAACGATCCGTCCGAGCATTCCAGCGTCCTCCCCACACAGCGTCGGTGCCCACGTGAATCATCAGGCGAGTCGGTATGATACGCCCCCTGGTGGCAGCCTGTCGGTGGAACTGCCCGCTCTTCAGCAACCTCTCCGCGAGCGTGCGGCATGACAGCCTGGGATCAGTTTGGGCCTGACTACGACTTCCCGGAGTATCCCGGGCAGCCGATGAGCTACCTGATCGCCACGACACCACGCTGCGGCAGCCACCACCTCGGTCATCTGCTCACCGCCACCGGCATGCTCGGCAGCCCACTGGAGTATTTTTCCAAAGGCCGGCTCCGCGACTGGCGGGAGAAGCTCGCCGCTGCCGACACCGTCGACCTCTTTCGTCAGCTCTTCCGACGGCGGACCTCGCCGAGTGGCTGGTTTGGGGTGAAGGCCCACTGGCCACAGTTTCAACAGATCATGGCCGACGAGGAGGTGTGTGGCCTCTTCAACTTCCGTCGCTACCTGCATATCGAGCGACGCGACCGGCTCGCCCAGGCCATTTCGTGGGTGATCGCTCAGCAGAGTTCCGCCTGGATCAGCTTCCACACGCCAAACGATGAGCCTCGCTACGACTTCGACGCGATCCGCAACGCACTTAACGTAATCGACGCCCACTCCGCCGACTGGAAGCAGTTCTTCGCGACCCACGGGATTGAGCCACTGAGCATCATCTACGAAGACCTCGTGGCCACACCTGATGCGACTGTCGAGAGCGTGCTCGCCCACTGTGGCCTCACCCGTGACCCGACACTCGCACGGCATACCGAACAGCCCACCCGCCAGGCGTCACACCGCAACGAGATCTGGGCCCAACGCTACCGAGCCGACATCGCGACGAAGGCCGCACCCGACGAGCGTTAGCCCCTGGGCTCTCTCCTGGGTCTCTTACGAGTCCAGAATCCTATCGAGCGCCTCAAGCAAGGCCATCGCCTGCCGCGGTGAGCCGGCCTCTTCCACAAATGCCTTCGCAGCAATCAGCTGCTCGAGCGTGAATGCGTCGGAAGACGCCACTGGCTGCGGCCGGTTGGCCACCACCGGCGGTGCGGCAAGTGGCTTCTCCGGCACGGGTGGCAGAGAGGGACGTGCTGGTGGGGTCGCGGAAGCCGACTTCTTGCGACGTGTGCGGCCCTGCACGCCCATCTTCTTCAGCACAATCGAGACCTGTGCGGGGGCAACCGTGATGCCTCGCTCCTCGAGGGCACGCACAATCTCCACCGGCCGTGGATGCTTGCCTGCGTCGATCAGCCGGCTGGCCTCCGCCCGCACCTCAGCACTCTTGTTGACCTTTGCCGACTCAACCGGGGTGGCGGCAGGCTCGGGAGCCACCTGGGCGTATTCATCGCCAGCCACCTGGGATTCGGAAGTTTCGGTGTCAACGTCGTAGCTCATGCCTGCCCTCTCATTGCTGCGGTGTGGAAGCGCTTTGCGAACGCCTGCACGATTGTGCTTCGTCCTGCCTCAGTTTCCAAGTCACCGGCGGCAAGACAGCGGCAACCGCCTGCCCAGGCGAGCCGCAGGGCGAGCTAGCGACTGCCTGCATCGTCGGCCACAGCACCAAAGCCGCCTGATCTGCAAAACCGACCGCGGTCCCGCACGAGCCAGGCCACACCACCAACAAACAGGCCCGTGGCAATCACGAAGTAGATCGGCAGCAGGCCCGCCACAAAGCGAAAGGCCGGATCCTCAGTGCCGACTGCTGCCTCAGTCCCACCAACGCCGGCGGCTTCTGCCGCTGCCACGGCTGCTGAAAACACCAGGCTCATCACGCCGTAGCTGATATTGATCGCAAGCCCACGGAAGCTCAGCACGGTGGCCCGTCGATCCGAACTGACAAGCTGATTGAGGTAGTGGCTCTGCAGAAACATCAGCATCCGCATCGTCAGTGAAAGCAGCATCGAGAACACCACCCCCCACCAAGGCACAAAACAGGCGGTTCCCACGAGCCCCAGGCAGGTGACCAGAGAGATCACCACAAAGTTCCGCTGAGGTGTGGTCTCCATCGCCAGCCGACGGATCGGGCCAGCCGCCACGAGACTGACAATCGCCGTGCCCGCGGCCACAAACCCGAAAGCAGGCTCGGGAATCTGAATCTGCCGATAGATCTCGCTGGAAACCACAAGCAGCTGGCGGATCGGCTGATCGAAGAGTACGCCGGCGAGTATCACGACCATCACCAGCGGATGGCCCAGGATCCACCAGCCTGTTGCAGCGGTCTGACGAAACGGCGCAAGCAAGCCTGTCGCCGCAGGCTGCTGCTGCCGCGGCGGCTCACGCATGGAGAGTGTGACAAGCACGACACCGATTGCCGAGCCGAGCGTGAGCCACACAGGCAGGCGAAAGGTGTCGGCATCTGTGAGCGTCGCCGGCAGACCGAGCATGCTGGCAACGGTATTGAGAGGGCCGGGTGTGTAGAGCAGGCTGCCTGTCACCATGCCCGTCATGGTCACGATCGCCCCCACCTGCATCAGCCGCTCAAGCACCCTCGGCCACTCCTCCGCCTTTCCGGCAGCGACCAGCGAATCGTAGGCGAGCGCCTCATCCGCCCCAGACGCAAAGGCCTCGGCAATCCCACTCACGATGCGGTTCAGCAGGAGGGCAGAAAACACCCAGGCCGACGGGACAGGCACCAGACACAGCGCCAGCATCTCGACCACCATCAAGATCCCTGCCGCCACCAGCAGCCGGCGTCGGCCGATGAGATCAGCCAGGGCGCCCGAAGGCACTTCCAAGAGCACGATCGCTGCGGCCCAGGCCGCATTGAGCAGGCCGAACTGCTCCAGGGTGATCCCGAAGTCGAGAAACAGGATCATGAAGACGGGGTAGTAGAACCGCACGTTGAAGAGGATGCGGAACGCCATAAACAGCCGCGTGTTGCGGATGGCGAGGCGATCAACATCAACAGCGTCAGCAGCGGGAGACGGCCCGTTCGGGGTGGGTGGAGTCACAGACACACTGCTTTCTACAGACGCAACCAGGCCAGAATGTCGGCACGATCATCGTCAGCACAGGAACGAACACCCAGCTGAGGCGTCGCGACAGCCGGTGCGGCCAACACGGCGATCACCGCCGCATGATCACTCGGTGTGCGTCCGGCGTCGCTGGTGCGATCGATTTCTGCTGAGATCACTCGCCAGTCCCGCGAGCAGCCGATCCAGTCGATGCGTGCTCCACCGACCTGTGATGCATCAAAGCCTGTAAAGGTGCCCTCGTTCGCCTGACTAGCTGGGGTCACCTGCCGCAGCGTGTCGACCAGCGGCAGCAGGCCGGCCTCGCTCGCGGCAGCATCGTCAGCAAAGAGCGCCTGATAGGGGGCACTCCCTTCGGCCGCATTGAAGTCGCCAGACACGATCACGCGACAGTCTGCGGCCTGCTGAGTCAGCCACCGGCGAATCAGCCTGGCTGATTCACGACGCGCCTCCGCTCCGCGATGGTCGAAGTGCGTGTTGAGAAACAGCACTGGCTGGCCCCGCGGCTGCTGCCGATCCCGCAGCCGCACCCAGCTGGCAATCCGGGGCAAGGCAGCATCCCATCCCTTGGAGCCAACGACGTCTGGCGTAGCCGAGAGCCAGAAGTGCCCAGCATCGATCTGCTCGAAGCGAGCCTCACGGTAGAAGATCGCCGTCATCTCTCCTGCCTCATGGCCGTCATCACGGCCTGCAGCCACCACGGCGTAGCCCGGCAGCCCCGCTGCGAGTTCGTCTCGTTGGAAGGCGAGCGTCTCCTGGGTACCGAGCAGATCCGGATTCGCGTCGGCGATGCAGTCGAGCACCCGTTGGCGTCGGTTGGGCCAGGCATTCTCGCCATCCGCTGCGGTGCCGTAGCGGATGTTGAAACTCATCACCGTGAGCGGTGGTGCTTCCCCACCTTCAAACCGCAGCCGCCGGAGCTTTCGCTGATCACTCCAGCGACCACCAGCCAGAATCGCATCGCGATCCTCCGGTGGGCGAACCGTCGCCACGATGCCGAGCTCCGTGAGGGTTTCCCAACTGGCCGGCCGCGACTGCTGCTCGCCGAGTGGCTGCAGATCTTCCACGGCAACCTGCACCGTCTGCCACTCGGGTGACGCCTGCAACGGCATCGCGGCATACCAGGTCTCCGCAGGCCCACGGCCAAAGGCCTGCCAGCCGTTGAACTCACAGCGAACGACCAGCTCACCGCCAGCCGGATCGAGCACATCGATCGCAAGCACCGCACCAGGCCTGCCGCGCCAGGCAGGGTCTTTCACCTTGCGGGTCACCAGCTGGCGATGCAGTGG
>JADHNY010000089.1 GCA_016779265.1 Pirellulales bacterium
CAGCCGGGCAGCACGACGGAGTGTTTGGATTTCAGGAAGCAGCATGGCAAACGAGGGCCGCGTCCAGTCACGGGTGAAGCGGCAGACATCGCGGGCTGCAGCCTGCTCAAGCAGGGCGAGCGTTGCGGTGTGCCGTGTGATCGCTGCGGTGACAACTGGGTTTTCCAGTAAGCCCGGCTCGTTGTCGGAAGCGAGCTGCTCGATTGCTGCCAAGTCGGCATCACTCTCGAGAATGGCAAAGGCTTGGAGGTAGAGCGGTGCGGCGTTTTCAGCATCGCTCACCTGTGGCGGCAGATTCACTGTGACGAGATCAGCGACCTCCACACGGAGAGAGTCAGCCTGCGTGGCCAGATCATGGTCGAACGCGAGCAGCATGCAGGCTGCCGCCAGCTTTGAGGCAACAAAGCCCAGTGCCAGTCTGCCGAGCGGCCAGCCCCGCGCCCCCGGCTCACCCGTCAGCTGATCGCGACGGAGCCCAGCCACGGCTATCCAAACTGATCCAATCACGGTTGCCAGAGTCACGGTCCCCACCTGCGGAAACCAGTTGGTCTCCAGCCGAGGGCCAGCGATTCCAAACGCCAAGACGGCGGTGATGCTTAGCCAGGGAAGCCAGGCTGCTAGCGGCAGGACCACCCCAGCGGCCACCAGCAGACGCCTGCCGAAACTCGCCTGCACGCGGGCTGCGGCTGCGACCAAGGCGGCTGTCCACGTTAGGCCTGCAGCGAGGGCTGCCAGAAAGAGGAGAGCGTATGACATTGGCCGATGCCCTGAGCGGAGAGGAGGCGTGGGTGCTCGTTACGAGGCGGCGTCGCGGCGGGTGAGCCAGTGAAGGAGTTCGACCAGCCGTGGGGGCTGTCCGGTCCGCAGGATACCGACAGAGAAGATGCGGCCAGCCAGCCAGAGCGTGAACAGAACCGAGCAGGCCAGCAGAACGCTCGTGCCGTAGAAGTCGACAGCAGGCGGTGAGGCGGCGGCTCGGTTCATCATCACAAACGGTGTGTAGAGCGGAATCCACGACATCACCCTCGCGAGTGTGCCGTTGGGATCCTTAGGAATGAAGACCATTGTCAGCAGGGGCACGATCATCACGATCATCACCGGCTGCATCATGTTCTGAGCTTCTTTGAGCGTGTTGCAGATGCTGCCAAGCGCGAGAAAGATGCTGCCGTAGAGCAGGTAACCCAGCACAAAATAGGCAAGAAACGCCGGCAGTAGACCAGAGCCTGTGACGACTTCCAGCAGGCTGCGGGCAAACTCGGCCTGCGGACCTGCCTGCCACCAGAGCACCCCAACCAGTGCTGCCAGCCAGGTGCTGACCATCGTCAGCCCGGCGGCGGCAATGCCAGCGAGTTTGCCGGTCATCAACTCCCAGGGCGTGATGCTCGAGAGGAGCACCTCAACGAGCCTGTTCGACTTCTCTTCGATCGTGTTGTTGAGCAGCATCGAGGCGATGGCAAAGATCGAGATCCAGAGCAGATAGACAAAGCCTGCCGGGGCCCACTGGCGAATCTGGTCGGCCATGCTCACCTGCTCGCGGCCGGCAGCCTTGGTGGGGTTGAGCTTGACCATCGGCACGCTGGTGCCCTGCGCGGCCCGCACGGTGGCCTCGTCGACGTCGAGTTCGGCAAACGCCTCGCGCCTCTGGGCCTCGTTGATCGCTCGCTCCACTTCCGAGGCGAGGTCGGTGTCGGCAAGGTTGGCCGCCCAGAACTGCACGCTCTCAGCGGTCGAAGGCGGCTGGGGCATGCCACCTGGCCGGATGACATGGTCGATGACTTCAGGCGGAATCACGACAGCGGCAAACAGGTCCACATTACGGTCATCCAAGGGGATGGTGCGGTCTCCCCGCAGCCACGGTCGGAGGGCCTCAGCGACGTCTGCCGGACTGGCCTCGGGATCAATGCCATCAGGCAGGGGCACCCGTACAAACGACCGCCTGGGCTCTTCAAACGGCGGGGCATCTGCCGCGAGCCGGCCCTGGATCATCGCCAGGGCCATCGTCACGCCACCTTTGGTGACAAACGCATCCACTGCAGCAGGGTTGGCATCGGAAACCTGCTCAATCAGCTTGTCGACATCGACCGCTGGCGTGTCTTCCAGATCGAGGGCGGTGGGGGCCTCGTCGCGGAGTGCATGCTTCGACACATACTGCCCAAACTCACGCAGCACCTCTCGCTGGTGCAGCCGTTCGATCGCCGCGTCGATCGCCTCGACGTAGAGTCCGCCAGGGTCGACCACCACAAAGGCTCTGGTGGGTGTCCTCGAGTCGAGCCACCGCTGCGCGTTGACTGCGAGCAGGAGCAGCAGCGGTGTGGTGATCACGCCGAGCCAGAAGCCCTTGGTCTGCACGTTCTCGGTGAACTCACGGCGTGCGACGAGCCAGGTGTTTCTCATGCCACTTCCTCCACAGCATCGGCCGGTCCTACGAGTCGCAGGAAGACATCCCGGAGCGTCGGCTCGCTGCGGTCGAAGGCGAGCAGCGGCAGGCCGTTCTGAAAGCAGGCTGCAAGCACCGCATCCGGTTCACCGTCTTCGGTGAGGGTGAGTTCAAACTGATCGTCGGTGAGTCGTTCAATGCCAACCACGCCCGGCACCTGTCGGAGTCCATCTGGGTCGCCTGTCGTCCGCAGCAGGATTCGCCGGGGAATCATCCGGCGGGCTTCGCTGAGCGTGCCGTCAAAGACGGCACGGCCCCGTGCGATCAAGACGAGCCGATCACAGAGTCGCTCAGCATGCTCCATGATGTGCGTGGAGAAGATGATCGTGGTGCCTGCACGGCGAAGGTCATCGATCAGCTCTTCGAGCACCTGCTGGTTGACAGGGTCGAGGCCAGAGAAGGGCTCGTCGAGAATCACAAACTCGGGTGCATGGGCGATCGTGGCGAGTACCTGCACCTTCTGGCCCATGCCCTTGGAGAGGGCCTCGCAGCGATAGCGGGCAAACTCGGCCAAGCCATACCGCTCGAGCAGCTCGTCGGCCCGAGCTCGGGCGGCCGCTGTCGGCATACCTTTGAGTGAGGCGAAGTAGGCGATGATGTCGCGGGCCCGCATCTTCTTGTAGAGGCCGCGTTCCTCCGGCAGGTAGCCGATGCGGTGGCGGACCTCGAGGGCAGAGGGCCGCCCCAGAACCCGAATGCTGCCGGCGGTAGGCTGGTAGATCGAAAGGGCCATCCGCAGCGTGGTCGTCTTGCCGGCTCCATTAGGGCCCAGAAAACCGTACACGCTGCCCCGTGGCACGGTCAGCGAGACCCCGTCGACAGCGGTGAAACTGCCAAAAGTCTTGCGGAGGTTCTCGAGGATGAGGACTGGGGCTTCTGTAGACATCGAAACGCCTATGGGGCGGGGGAGCGCCGACCGCGGTTTTCACGGCCACTGATGGTGTCTATTCTCAGGCATTGGCCGCTGATGTGCCACCTCCCTGAACGACCATTTGCCCAGAATTTCGAGCACCCATGGCCGACACTCCCGAGCAGTCTGTAGCCCCCGCCCCGAAGCCTTCTGCCGTTGAAGGCTTTAAGGAAACCAGCAACTTCCTCGCCGGTGACATCGCCCAGGAACTCGCCGACGGCACGTCTGGATTCGGCAAAGGTTCTGTTCAGCTGCTGAAGAACCACGGCACCTACCAGCAAGACAATCGCGAGACCCGCAAAAAGTCTGCCGACGGCAAGAAGAGTGAGAAACAGATCTCCTTCATGGTTCGCAGCCGCATTCCCGGAGGCAAGCTGACCGCATCTCAGATGCTCACCCAGATCGACCTGGGGGATGAGCTTGGGAATGGCACCTGTCGACTGACCACTCGCCAGGCCATTCAGCATCACGGCATCGTGAAGGGTGATCTTCAGGCGACCATCCGCCGCATCAATGAAATTCAGCTCACCACCCTCGCTGCCTGCGGTGATGTGGAGCGGAATGTGATGTGCTGCCCAGCGCCGATCCGCAACAACCCCGTTCGCGAAGAGATGATGGCGATGGCGGAGAAACTCGCGGAGCATCTCGCTCCACGGACGACGGCATACCACGAGATCTGGCTGACCGACGACGAGACCGGCGAGAAGACGCTTGCCGGTGGAGGTGCCAACGGTCACGAAGTGGAGCCGATCTACGGGCCCACCTATCTGCCGCGGAAGTTCAAGACGGCATTCGCGTTGCCGGAGGACAACTGCACCGACGTGTATGCCAACGACCTTGGCTTTCTCACGGTGCATGAAGACGGCAAAGTGCTCGGCTACAACGTGCTCGCCGGCGGTGGCATGGGGGTCACGCCGAGTGCCGCGAAGACGTTTCCTGCCCTCGCCAAGCGACTCGGCTTCGTGCCTCCAGAGGATGTGCTCGAGATCGCCGTGGCGATCGTCAAGGTGCAGCGTGACTTCGGCAACCGTTCAGACCGCAAGGTGGCCCGGCTGAAGTACACGATCAACAACATGGGGCTGGAGGCCTTCCGGGCCAAGGTTGAGGAATACTTCGGCAAGCCATTGGCTCCGTGTCACGCAGCAGATGTGCACGGCTTTGACGACCACATCGGCTGGTTTGAGCAGGGTGACGGAAAGTTTTTCTACGGGCTCAACGTGGAGAATGGTCGCATTCACGACCAGGATGGCTTCCGTCTGAAGACCGCTATTCGGCAGATCCTGCGGGAGCTCTCGCCAGGTGTGCGGATCACCGCCCATCAGAGCCTGCTGTTCACTGATCTCAACGCAGCAGACCGGGTGCGGATTGCAGACATCCTGCATGACCATGGCGTGAAGACCTCTGAAGAGATCTCCACACTGCGTCGCTGGAGCATGGCCTGCGTAGCCTTGCCCACCTGCGGACTGGCGGTGGCGGAGAGCGAGCGGGTGCTGCCAGGCCTGATTGACAGCCTGGAGCCAGAGGTGGCGAAACTTGGGCTCTCCGAGGATGCCTTTACGGTGCGAATGACTGGCTGTCCCAACGCGTGTGCCCGGCCCTACAACAGCGACATCGGCCTGGTCGGCCGCACCAAGGGGAAGTACACGATCTTCCTCGGCGGTCGGCTGCTCGGTGACCGGCTCAACGAACAGTACAAGGACGTGGTGCCGTTTGAAGACCTCGTGTCAGAGATCACGGCCGTGCTGGCCTGCTACAAGGCCGAGCGGAGTGCCGAGGAGACCCTGGGCGATTTCTGCCATCGCAAGGGAGTCGACGGGGTGCGGACATGGGCTGACGAGTGGCTGGCGGGAAGTCGTGGTCACGGCTGAGCGACCCTGACACCAGCGTGGCAAGAGGCAGCCTCGCTCACTTGCCGGTGAACGCTTCGGGCTCGCTGAGCACAAACATGTGACCGTGGTCAGCGGTCACAATCACCGCAGTCTTGTCCCAGCCACCGTTGGACTCGATCCACTCCGTGATCGTGGTGAAGGCCGCATCGCCGCTGAATGTGGCACCGATGGCCCCGTCGATGTTGTTGGCGTGGCTAGCCCAGTCGACGTCGCCTGCCTCCACCATCAGCCAGAACTTCTCTTGCTGGCCGAGCACATCGAGGGCTGCGGTTGTCATTTCCGCGAGCGTTGGGTTTTCGGTCACATCAGCAGGTGTGTAGGTGATCTTCGGGCTGTACTTCCGACGAAGCGGCGAATCCGCGAGCAGGGAAGGATCTTCAGGCTCGCCGCTCACCGGATCAAAGCGGCCATCGGCTGTGGCAAACGGCAGGCTGCCTTCGGCAGTGCCGAAGAAGCCGAACAGACGCTGCTTGTTGGCGATCGCTGCAGCGGTGGCATCGCGGAGCACATCGCCGCCGGAGCGTCCGGCGGTCCGCAGAGCCAGCTGATAGCGGCCACCCTGTTCAGCGTCGATGGCAGCTAGGGTTGAGGGGGCCAGATACTTGTTTCCCGGCTCAAAGTTGCGGCCTTGCTGCGGGTCTTTCTCAGCATCTACTCCGAAGCCACAGCCGATGATCACGTCGAGGCCTGGCAACGGCTCGCCACGATGAGAGATCGAACGCTCTCCTACGAGATCGCGGGTGATGTCTTGATAGTCGTTGCGGGTCACGTTGTTGGCGTAGGCGCAGGCTGGGGTGGCATGTGAGATCGGCACACTGGAGACGGCACCGGTGGCCCAGCCCTGCTTCTGCAGCACGCGGGCGATCGGCTCGAAACGACGACCGTAGACGTCGACGTTGACGGAGTTGTTGTAGGTCTTGATGCCGGTGCAGAGCGATGCGGCGGAGGCTGCCGAGTCGGTCACCGCATGAGGCTGCGAGCGATGTTTACCAATCAGGTAGGTCGCATCGGCACGTGGATCCCATGGAGTTGTGCCCCCTAGGGTTGGATCGTAGCCGCCGGGTGTTTTTCCACCCGGGTTCACCACCAGCTGCACATCGACATCCACATCCGTGCCATCGTTGGCGGGGCTGGTGACACAGAAGCCGAAGTCAGTGGCAACGCCGGTGTAATCGAGAAAGCTCAGTCCCTGGCCTCGGCCTTGGGTGTAGTCAACGCTTCCGGTGGCGTTGATCGCGGCGGCTCTCGTCGTGGTCCAGTCGAGCCCGTCGAAGACCACCAGGATAATCCTCTGCCAGCCGGCATCGGCCGCAGCGAGCTGCAGGGCATGGATGTCCGTCTGGTCAAAATACTCCGCCTGCTCGTTGAGCGTGCCGGTCGGGAGCTGTCCGTAGAGGGTGGTCAGTCGCTCCGCATCGCGGTAGATGCTGTTGGTGCCATCAATCCCACTGAGCGAGATCCCGAACGAGTAGACCGGGATCAGCCGGTTGGAGTGGCTGCTGTAACTGACGTACCGCTCGGGCTGATCGCCCCAGTAGCCCCATGAAGCGGAGCCTGTCTGCTCCGCGGTGATCTGCATCGAGGCAATCGGATCGAGCACGCCGACAGAGCCGTCAGGTGCTGCAGCCTCCTGAGCAGACGCGACAGGCATCGCCGGGCTCAGCAGCCCCAGCACGAGCCCACACAATGAACCGAACACGACAAGCTTCAGGTGACGCATCAAGGATCCCTCATATCCGGCGTGCTGGGGAGCCTGAGTCGCCAGCGGAGGCTCAGGCCGGGAGATCATCCCACATCGGACACCAGAGTGGACGGCGTGGGAAAACCTGTCCTGCCAACTTTTGCGCAATCTGGGTCGAGGCTGCAAGCCTGCCGGCTGCCGCCGCTTCCACAGGGTCGCATTGGCCGAGCATGAGGCGAGCAAACTCATCCTCGGAGAGCCGCAGGTAGCTGCGGCCGACACGGCCTGTGTGCACCGTAGCCTGGCCCTTTGCGACCACAAGTGAGCCACGGAACGACGGCGTCTCAAAGCCGAGCTCAATGGTGTCGCGAACGCCTTCGGCAGCCAGCCGCTCAGCAATCGCCGGAGCGATGAGCTCAAGCAGCCCCACGGGATCGAAGACGCGACTGACGATCATGCGGTCGCCGGAGACATCACCTGATCCCTCAGGACCTGCGACGACACGGTGGAGTGGGTCGGAGGCACACGCCTCAAACGTAATCTCTTGCCGATCGTTCTCGATCGCTTCGCTGCAAACGCGGGCGAGGATCTGACGCTCCAGATCAGGAAACTCAGGATCTGCCAGAAGCTCCAGCACACGGTTGCCCTGCTGAATGCAGTAGCCCACGATCCTGGCGTTGGTCTCATGGAGGTCGTAGCGGTCATTGCCGACCAAGGCCACCAGCAACGAGTCGAAGGCACCGCGGCTGACAAGCCACCGCGAATAGGCTTCGCTGCGATCGATGGACCCATGAAACCTCGCTGCATTGCGGCTGTAGACCCGCAGGATTGCAGGGAGTTCAACATGCCGCCATTGCCGCATGGTGACCGTCTGACCTGCGGATGTCGCCTCGTCGGCTGAGCGATCGAGCAGCCTAGAAAGAATGTCGGTTGGTCGTCCGGGAGTCACTCCGTCGCGGCCGAGCACACTCCAGCCAAGCTGGTGGAAGGAGGAGGCGATGCGAGTGCGGGAGAAGCCGATCATCGCCCCGAGTGACCGCATACGATCCTCGGACTCACGGATCAGCCGCTGCCCATGACCGGCACCGCGACACTCCGGCAGAATCGCAAGTCGCTCAAGCGCCGCGGCCGGAACTGGCACGCCGGCGATAAACACATTTCGAGGCACCACCTCGGCGTGACCGACGATCCGGCCACCAAGACGGGCCACCAGTCGGTTGGACGAGTCGTGGTCGGGATGATCGACCGCTGCCTGAAACTCAATCCGGCTCGGGGCGGCGACCAATCCTGAGAGCAGCTGCAGGAGTTCGGCCTGCTCTCCGGCACGCGCTGGAGAGATCTCGGCTTCGGCGAGCATCCACTCCGGTGGCCGGGATGGCTTGACCACCATGTGTGGCTTGTGCCAGACAGCCGGCCGGGACTTCGTCGTGCGGCGGCGGTAGACGGCGCCCGAGGGGCGAACCTGCACCTCTTCGATCAGCTTCTTCGAGACGACCTTGCGTCGGACGGCCTTCTTCGGTGACGCGACGACCGCCTGTGTGTCAGCTGCCTTGCGGGCTCCTGCCGCAGCGGCTGTGGTGCGGCGTGAGGCCTTGGAAGAAGCGGCTGTCGCAGACGCTTTCGTTTTCGAGGGTCTGCTTGGTGCCGCGGTCTTACGTCCGCGAGACTTCGCAGGCGTTGCGCTCGTTGCCGTAGCAACTGCTGCAGCAGTCCGCCGTGTCGACTGCCCTGAATAACCAGAGGGCTGACTCTGGGCGCGTGGCATGTCGCGTCCTTTCCCTGGAGCCTCGTGACCAATCCGTTGGGAGGAAACCATAGGGTATTTGTCAAGAGGATTCCAGTAGTAGGAACCTCCGCAAGCGATCCTCGGAAAAGAAACACCACGGATATTCCCGTGATTCCAGCAGGCTGTGGGCCCGCGCGGCGCGGGCTAGAGGGCCGACACGGCTGAGAAGTTTTTCTCGCAGCGGTTTGGTGTAGCTGGCGAGGGAATCGTTGGCTGAACGGATTGCCTGACACCGACGTTTGGCCAGCGCTCGCGTGGGATGGGTATCAATCCATCGCTGCTTCTCGTGGGCGAGTGTTGCCGCTTCACCGTCGGCCGAGACGGCGGCGAGATAGCGTTCCGGATGAAACTCGATATCGCGAAGCTGGCGATGAATGTCTGCCAGCTCGGCGTCAGGCCTGCCGGAAAGATCCGTCGGGAGTCGCAGAGTGCCCGAGACGACCGCATGCCGCGGTGGTTCACAGCCGGTGAGCCCCACAACGACGGCATCGGTGATCTCGTCGTAGGCCGCGCCGCCAATGCCATGCACAAACACATCGGCAACCAGCAGGCGAGCAATCAGAGTGGTCATGATCGCCCGAGGACGGAGGCGGACATCATGTTCGTCCAGCCGTGAGAGGGCATCGACCCATTTGGCAGGTGAGGTGTCTGGTGAGATGGGAAGCTCAACCCGCAGGGTCTCCATGTCGGAGAGGAGCAGATGGCCGGAGGTGTCGGTGTGGGCGAAAACACGGCGGCGACGGGGATCCTGCTTCGACCAGATCCACCAGGGGATCTCAAACCAGGTGCCCTCTCCATCGCCACCCGGGCGTGCGGCCAGATCGGGCATCGGCCGACCCCGGCCACGGGTGCGGTGCTCACGCCGGTAGCGGGAGAGCGCGTCGTTGTAGATGTCGTGGAGTCGCCGGGTCTGGGTGAGCAGCCAGCCGGAGAGCACCATCACCGTCGGCAGCCGCATCAGCTCGCTGACGGGCAGTTCCAGCGTGTCGAGGCCCCATTCCCGTTCCAGGCCGTGACGCGCCTGGGCAATAGCCAGCCCAAGCCTGTGGGAGGCAGCAGCCCGCTCAACGACCCGCGGCCACCAGCTGCGAAGAATCGGATCGGGCACAATCGGCGCGAGCATGTCGGTGACCCGCTCACCAAACGAGGCAAAGCGTTCCTGGTCAAGGATCCCGCGTTCCTCCCAGGCCATCTCGCCGCAGGGTGCGTCGAGTTCGATCGTTTGCAGGCCCGCCTCCTCAGCAGTGCCGACGGGAACGCCCACGCTCCAGCGGGAGCAGCGGTCGGTGTCGACGACGAGATTGATCGCCGTGCCACCGACAGCCTGGGCATAGGCATCAAGCACAAAGTTCTTCAGCCAGACGCCTGGGTGAAACAGGTCAGGCTGATGACCACCCATCACGATCGGGCGTTTGATCCAGTCGGCCATGTCGGCGGGCCGCAGCACATCGTGATAACTCGAGGTGTATTCAGCAGAGACGACAAGAATCTCCCGCCTTGTGGCCGCGATCAGCTCCCAGAGCTTGAGGTCACCAACACGCGTGTCGAAGGCGGCACGCAGCAGCCGGTTGTTGTCGATCAAGGGCTCGATCGCATCGACCGGTGGATCGATCAGGTGACTCCCCGATTCCGTCGGAGCTTTGTGCGAGCGTCGGAATCGAGGCATGGTCACTCAGGCTTGTTGGCGGCCATGGCTGCTTCGGCCTGGTCGAGAACGCAGCGGTAATACTCAAGCCGGGTTGCCGCGTCATCGAGGGAGCCGCCGAAGCTGCGGTTCTCGTCGAGATAGATCAGCGGCACCGGCAGTTCCACGACCCGCAGGCCTGCCGCCGCAGCCTGAACCCAGACCTCCAGCGGCATTGCATAGCCCGGCTCCTGAATACGGAGGCACTCCAGCGATCGTCGCGTGTATGCCTTGAAGCCACAGAAGGCGTCGGTGAGCGTGAAGCCGAGCCGCTGGTTGAGCTCGGCGGTGACGTTGTGGTTGATCTGTCGCCGATCTGCCGGCACGCTCACCCCTGGCGGAGGTGGCTGAAGGTAGCGACTGCCACTGACGATATCGGCTGGCTGCGTCTCGTCGCTGGCTCGCCGGATGAACTCTGGGATCAGCTGCGGCTGATGCTGTCCGTCGCAGTCAATCGTGACGAGCCCATCCCAATCGCCCGCCAGTGCCTCCGCAAACGCTGTGGTCAGCGCGGCTCCGTAGCCACGGTTGATTGGGTGTCGCACGACGTGGATGTCCTGCCGCCTGGCGAGCACATCGGAGGTGCCGTCGGCGGAGCCGTCGTCAACCACCAGCACGTCGGGCGTGAACCGTAAGACCTCGTCGAGGACCCCTGCCACATGGCTCGCTTCGTTGTAGACCGGCAGCGCGGTCAGGAACCGTGGGGGGCGGGGTGTGGCATCGTGACGGGGCATAGCGGCAGCGGACAGGCGTGCAGAAAAACGACCCGTCCCAGTGGCGAACCGTCTGAGATGCTGATTGTAGGGGACGAGCGAGCCGGAGCAATCAATCTGCGGCAGCTGCGCACACCAGTAGTTGCCCTTCAGGTTTCATGCCGTGGGACCGGTTCAGGTCGGGCGGCAGCCCAGGTCAGTGCTTGGTGGCAACCCAGGTGAGTGGGTCGGTCTCTAGTCGGCTCGCCCAGGCGGTCACGCCCGGAAGTCTGGCGGTGAGCAGGTCGGCCAGTCGGTCCATTGAAAACCGCTCGCTGGCATGGTGGCCCACGGCGATCACTGCCAGCCCAGCGGCGGCGGCTTCGGCGGCGGTATGCAGCCGGACTTCGCCGGTGACGAGGGTGGTGCAGCCCGCGGTGATCAGGTCGCTGAGCATGTCGCCTCCGCTGCCACAGACGATGCCGACGGTGCCTGCGGGCTGCGAGCGATCGCCTGCGATCTGGGCCCCGTTGGCACCTAAGGCTGCAGTCAGCCGCAGGGCGAGGTCTTCCACGCTCAGGTTCGGCTCGGCAGTTCCCATGCGGCCAGTGCCGGCTGTGGGTGTGTCGGCATCAGGCAGGATCGGTCGCACGTTCGTCAGGCTGAGCATGACGGCGAGCTGGTCGTTGATCCCGCCGCTGGCGGAGTCCCAGGCGGTGTGAGAACTCCAGACAGCAATGCCCGCTGAGAGCAGCGTCAGCAGCGATGCACCGGCTGGCGTGTCGTCGGTGAGCCGAGCCACTGGTCGAAACGGCAGCGGGTGATGCGTGACCACGAGGTCAGCTGCTTCGCGAGCCGCTTCTGCAGCGACGTCTGGCGTGAGGGTCAGGCAGGTCATCACCCTTTCGCAGCTCTCGCGGCGGCTGCCAACAAGCAGTCCGACGGCATCCCAGTCAGCGGCGAGATGGAGTGGTGCGATCTGCTGCAGGAAAGCGGTGACGTCGTTGAGTGTAGCCATGCCCAGATCGTACAATCCCAGGCCTCTCTCGGACATCGTTACGCGGCGCTCCAGGCATGCTCACCAATCGACTTGCGGTCTCAGCCAGTGGGCTCTCACGACACTTTCGTGACAGTCTGAAGATTGCCCACGACCTTGGCGTCGATGGTGTTGAGGTTGATGGCCGGTTTGGTCTGACGCACGACGAGATGAGCCGCTCTGGCCTGCGGCAGATCACCAAGTGGCTTGAGGACTACGGTCTGCGTGTGTCGGCCGTGCGGTTTCCGACCCGCCGCAGCTACGCCGATTCCGAGGCACTTGAACACCGTGTGACGGCCACGAAGGCGGCCATGCAGATGGCCTACGATCTCGGTGCCCGTCTGGTCAGCATTCATGTTGGCGACATTCCGATCTCTGAGGAAAGCAACGAATGGAAAATCCTCATCGAGGTGTTGACTGACCTTGGCACCTGGGGAGACCGCGTAGGCACAACCGTCGCCGTGGAAGCGGGTCGGGCAGATCCAGACGATCTGCTGCGGCTGTTTGCAGCTCTGCCGGAGGGGGCCATCTCCTGCGACCTCTCCACGGGCATGCTGGTGGTGCACCGACACGATCCGGTGGAAGCGATCCACGCTCTCGGCAACCGCGTGGTCTACGTGCATGCCAACGACGCTATTGCCGGCCCGATCGCCGGGCGTGGCAGTTCGGTCGTCCTCGGCACCGGCCAGGTCGACTTCCCCGCCGTCCTCGGCAGCCTTGAAGAGCATGCTTACCACGGCTGGCTCGCCCTCGATGCCGTCGAACCAGTCGCTGCGCGGCGAGAGATCGAGTCGGCGGTTGGCTTTCTGCAGTCGATCGGCTAGCGAGCAGTTTGTCGCTGGGGAGCCACTCCCGCTGGGGGCTTGATGGTGGTGGGCTCGGGGGAGCCCAGTGCTGTTCCTCCGGGCATTCGCTCCGGCATCCCTGCCTTCGCTCATTCGAGGTTGCTCGCTCTCGCCTTCCAGGCTCCGCTCGCAGACCAACGCCGGCGGATCAGCACCGGGCTCCCCCTCGCTAAAGGGATCTGGAGGAAGCCCGGCTGGCCATGCAGGCTTCATGTCCTCAGGGGGGCGGCGAGATCCTTGCTCAAGACGGACGCTGCTGCACTGTGAAGCTGGGGCGTCCGCTGAAGATTCGGCGCTTCCGGCAAACCCAGAACATCTTTCTGTGCCGATTTTCTGGATTCTCTCCTTTGTAACTGTCGACGCCTGATTCTGAAGTCAATGTCTATCGAGAGCGCTGCGCGGACACACAGTTCACTGCCTCAGACTGTGTGGCGTCGCGCGACTCAAGATTCGTGCGGTACCACCGGCCTGCTCAGGGGAAAAAGTGGAGTTTTTTCGTTTGCATTCAGCGGATGCACTGCTTCGAAGGAGCACGCTTGGCGAAATGTTGCCATTCCGATCCCATCTGGAATAGCCATAGATACCGGTGCGGTTGGCAGTAACCAAGGCGTTAGTTGACCGATTGTTGAAGGAACGCTCGTGAACAGATCAACCTTTGCATGGCTCGGAGTCATCTCGCTCTGTTTCATTTCCAGTCAGCCACTGGCGAGCGGATCCACAATCTGGCTCGACGCCGACCCGGGCGGCACGACAAGCAATGTCAATATTCATAGCGCAACATTCGACAGTGTCTCCCAAACCGTCACCAACTGGGGCAGCTATCGCGACTACCGCTTCGAACTGGCATCCAGCCCTCAGGCGACACTGACGGACTTTGGGCTTCGGCTGTCAGTGAACAAATCGTCGGGATTCTCTGCGTCGCTGAACGTGACTTGGTTCGCCGACTCGATCACTCCCTACGCCGCAAATCCTGATTTCACGACGGCTTTGGGAACGATCAGCGCCAGCAATCTCCCGCCCGGGGCATTTGCGCCATACGTCATTGGACCTGGGCCCTACAAAGCCCAGGTCACCGTTCCGACCACGAAAACGGCCTATTGGGTCCGGTTGTGGGCT
>JADHNY010000090.1 GCA_016779265.1 Pirellulales bacterium
CTGCACCGTGTATGCAATGCTCACCCACCCTGGCGAGGCGATCGCCGCTGCCGGCTGGTTTGGAATCGTCTCAGGTGTGGCAGCTGCGACCCGGCGGCCGATTGACGCGATCACCACCCACGCCGCGACCAACCTGGCCCTGGGGATCTACGTCGTCAGCACGGGAGCCTGGTGGCTGTGGTGAGCGACACACCTCGGCACGGTCTGCGTGGGCGGCTCGCTCCCACGCCCACCGGCCTGCTGCACGTGGGCCATGCCCGCACGTTTGCCGCAGCAGCCAGCCGCGCCGGAGACGCCGGCCTGGTCCTACGGGTCGACGACCTCGACGGCCCACGCTGTCAGGAAGCCTTTGTGGAGGCGGCTCTCGAAGATCTGGCCTGGCTTGGCCTCTCGTGGAGCGAAGGGCCCGACTGTGGTGGTCCTCATGGCCCCTACCGGCAGCGTGAGCGGTCCGCCTGGTATCGAGAGGTGTGGCAGAAGCTGGAGGCGGCCGGGGCGATCTATCCCTCACCGCACTCCCGACGCGACGTGGAAGCAGCAGCGGTCGCCCCACACGACCTGCCTGGGCATGAGCCGAGTGAGCCGATCTTTCCCATCTCGCTGCGTCCGCGTTTCCGCGAACGGTTGAGTGCTCCTGGGGGCGTGCCCTGGCGGTTTCGTGTACCCGACGGACGGGCGATCCGCTTTCATGACGCCGCAGCGGGCGAGGTGGTGCGAACCGCCGGCGTCGACTTTGGTGACTTCGTTGTCTGGCGCCGCGACGACCTGGCGGCCTACGAACTCGCCTGCGTGGCTGACGATCACGCCATGGTGATTGAGGAGGTGGTGCGTGGAGCAGACCTACTCACCAGCACGGCCCGGCAGCTGCTGCTCTTCGAGGCTCTCGGCTGGGAGCCACCAGCCTTCTGCCACCAGGCCTTGATCTGTGATGCCGGCGGCCAGCGGCTCGCCAAACGCACCGCCGGACTCGCACTCCGCGACCTTCGCAAAGCGGGATGGACAGCAGCAGACGTACTCTCGCAGCCGATTCCAAAACTGTCAGCAGGCCTCGAACGCCCCAAGCCTACGGAGTGAGACTTTTCGCCATCGTGACGGGCACATCGTTTGCCTGAGGTTCACCCGGTGTGCTGCGGCCACCGTCGATCGTGCTTCGCAACACCCGTTTGGCCTCTGCCACCCGTTCGGGCTGACTTCCAGCAAGGTTGGTCGTTTCGCCAAGATCGACAGCAAGATCGTAGAGCTGCTCCGGCTGCTGCGGGTCGCCACCTTTTGCCCAGCCGCCCGAGCCCGGAGCTGGGATGTATTTCCAGCTTCCCATCCGCACCGCCGGCACACCCTTAATCGAGCAGCTCACAGCCGTCTCACGCACGGGCTCCGTGCTGCCGGTGAGCAGAGGCAGCAGTGTCACGCTGTCTTCGCCCGCGGTGTCGGGCAGTTCCACTCCCAAACAGTCGGCAAACGTGGCCAGAAGGTCGGCCTGGTGCACGAGCTGGTCACATATCGTGCCCGGCTTCACCACCCCCGGCCAGCGCACCACAAAAGGAATGCGGTGGCCACCCTCCCACGCATCGGCCTTGTAGCCCCGCAGCGGCCCACTAGGAAAATGCCCGCGACTCTCGAGGTCTGCCACGCCGACATATGGGGCAAACCCGTTGTCGCTGGTAAACACCACCAGCGTGTTGTCGGTCTGGCCATTCCGCTCCAAGGCAGCCAGCACCTCACCCACCACCGCGTCGGTCTCCATGACCAGATCCGCACACGCATTCTCTAGGCCACTCGCTCCCTTCCATGGCTCGTTCACCGCCAAGGGGGTGTGTGGCGAGGTCAGTGGCAGATACAGCAGAAACGATGCGTCGTCCTGGCGGCAGTCCTCGAGGAAGGCGACAGCCCGTGCGGAGAGCTCTGGGAGCACTTTCTCAAGCTGCCAGCCTTCCAGAGCGGGGCCCTGCACGCTCGCCCGATTGTTCTGAAAATCGGCCGCAGGCAGCAGTTCTGAGGGAATCCCCACCGTGCGGTCCTGATCGATGAAGCAGTAGGGCGGCCAGTTGGGCACATCCGTTCCGAAGTAAATGTCGAAGCCACGCGTGGCGGGCCCGCCGGGGATCGTTCTCGAGAACACCGCTTCCCATGTGCTGCGATGAGCGTCTGTGATGGGCTCGACAGCCTGGGCATTCTTCGGCTTCGGAAAGCCGGCAATCAGCGACCGCTCCTCTTTCGACATCTCCCAGTCCCAGCCGAGATGCCACTTGCCGATGCAGGCTGTTCGCATCTGCTGCTGCTGGGCGAGCGTGCCGATCGTCATCCGGTCGGCGGCAATCAGCGGCGGCCCCCAGGTGCTCACGATGCCCGATTGCAGCCGCGACCGCCAGTGATAGCGGCCCGTCAGCAGGGTGTATCGCGAAGGAGAGCAGACACCGGAGGAGGAATGGGCGTCGGTGAACCGCATGCCTTCAGACGCCAGCCGATCGATGTGCGGCGTAGGAATCAGGCCACGCTCGGGGTTGTAGCACTGCACATCGCCATAGCCGAGGTCGTCGGCATAGATCACCACGATGTTGGGGACCTCGGCCTGGTCGCTCTCTGCCTGCCCCCTGCTGGTCAGAAGCAGGCAGCAGAGCCCCGTCAATGCCAGCCGTGTCAGGCGACGCGTTTGCTGCTGCAGCATCAGTTCATCCCTCCGCAGTGAGTCGGCAGGCGATTGCCACCATCGACAACATGGCCCAAGCCCACAGACTACTGCCGAGAGATCTCAGCAAGCCAGGCAGCGAGATGCTTTCGAAAGCCGGGCCACTCGCAGAAAAACATATGACCGGCCCCGTCGTAGACCTGAAGCTCCGCCTGCGGCAGCCGGCCGGCAATCCGACGCGCCTCCGCCACTGGCACGACAGGATCGCGGCTGCCAGAACCGATCCAGGCCGGGCAGCGAATGGAACTGACGGCGGTTCCCAGGTTGAGGCGATGCAGCGTGGCCAGAATGCTGGTGAGCGACTCCGCATCATGGCAGCGGTAGCGACTCCAGATGCTGTTGAAGGTCGCCTTGCCGGCGGGTGTGAAACAGGCCCGCCAGTTGTGGGCTGTCAGCAGGGCCATCAGCCAGAAGAACCGCGGCCGGCAGGCAGCCACCCAGATCCCAAACCGCACCACACGGGCAACCACCGGCAGCTGCACAAGCCACGAGAGCACACGCACCACTCCGGTAAACCTCGGCTCGGCGAAGCCCGCCAGGCTCGCCACCGCGAGCACCCGTTCCGGATGAGCTGCCGTCACCGCCAGCGCCGTAAAGCCACCGAGCGACCAGCCGACAAGGATCACCTGTTGCGAGCCCACAAGCTCCTGCAAGGCTCCCTCAGTTAGTCGCACATAGAGCCGCTTGTCGATGTCCTCTCGACGCGTGCCCGCGGCCAGACTGCCGCCAAAGTGACCGGGCAGGCTCAGTGAAATCCACGAGACCGCCGCAGGGTCTTCAAACAGTTCTGCGGCGAGACAGCTCGACGTGAGCACCCCGTGGAGAAACACCACCGTAGGGCGATCGCCAGCCTTGCCCCGCTCGAGCAGGTGCATCTCGGCAGCGACGGTGTGACCATCAACCGCCACGACCTTCCGCTCGATAGACAACCCCTCCAAGCAGGAGACGGTGGGCGGATCGAGTGGGTCACAACCAGGCATCACATAAGGCTCAGGCAGAAGGAAGGCCATGAGCGAAGTGGGGCCGCAGGGATTCGAACCCTGGACCAAAGGATTAAAAGTCCCTTGCTCTACCGCTGAGCTACGGCCCCACGGCTATCGTACCGTGAAGGCGTGGGGGATCAACGCGGCTGCTTCGACAGCGACATTGACGGCCTCACCGAATCCTGTGATCGCATCAGAGGCCTGAGAGCCAATCGGGAAGAGCCACGACCAGCGTTCGGCGACACAGAGATGCCGCCTGAAAATGCCCGAGAGAGGACTTGAACCTCCACCCAGTTACCTGGACAAGAACCTGAATCTTGCGCGTCTGCCAATTCCGCCACTCGGGCGCGGGGAATGCCTTTCGGCCGATTCTGATGCTACCAGCCCGCCCGCCCTGAGCAAGCACCCCTGCTTTCTGGCCCAAAAAGCGTCTTCTCCGAGTGGCCGGTGAGGGATGTGCCGGATTCTGATGACCGGAGTGCAGTTACGCGGCTGCCGTGAGCCGGCTGCGGGACGCTCGGAGTCGGAGTCGCTGCACGCAATGCGACGTGGGAAAACCGACATAGCCCACGATCCTGCACATTGAGAGAATCCACGAGAAGGTGATCTTTCGTCGCGAGCGACGGATGCTCGCCGCACGCCACAGGTACGCCACCGGTCACTCCCATGCCAGCACACAGCTCCTCGTCCGCCACCGCCGTGATCGTGATCCCTGCCCGGCTCGCTAGCACACGGCTGCCCCGCAAGATGCTCCTCGCCGACACAGGCCGTCCACTGATTGCCCACACGTGTGAAGCGGCGGGCCGCGCCACGGCCACAACCGAGGTGGTAGTGGTCACCGACAGTGATGAGATCGCCGATGCCGTCACCAGCTTTGGTGGGCAGGCGATCATGACCAGCCCAGAGGCCACCAGCGGCACGGCCCGGATTGTTGAAGCCCTCGATCAGCTGCCAGCAGCCGACATCATCGTGAATCTCCAAGGCGACGAGCCGGAGCTCGCCGGTGAAGCTATCGACCTCGCTGTCACGGCGCTTCAGGCATGTCCGGAGGCGGGCGTCTCCACGCTCGTGACACCGATTCGGGATGCTGAGGGCCTAGCCGAGCCCTCGCGTGTGAAGGCCGTGCTCACGCCCTGGAACGAGTCACTCTGGCGGGCGATCTACTTCAGCCGCGCCCCTGTTCCTGCTGCCCGCAGCTTTACTGCAGACCTGCTGACAGCCGAGCCGCCCTACTACTGGCAGCATGTCGGTATCTACGCCTACCGCCGCGACGTGCTTGAGCGATGGGACAGCCTGCCTCCCTCACGGCTGGCCGAACTCGAAAGCCTCGAGCAGCTCCGGCTGATCGAAGCCAACATCCCCATCGCCGCCGCTGCGGTTGCCTCCTCTGCGCCGGGTATCGACACCCCAGAAGACTACGCCGCGTTCGTCGCCCGCCAGCGATGAGGCGGGGCTTTGCTCAGAACACACTCCTCGCACACGCAGCAAGAGGCTGCTCGAGGCTCACCCAGCCACTGGCACCAGCAGCACGCTGCAGTGGGCATGTGAGAGCACTGCCTCCGACGTGCTGCCGATCAGCCAACGTGTCAGTGGGCCGTTGGGCGCCCGCCCCATCACCACCAGATCAACCTCCTGCTCGTCTGCAGCAGCGATGATCTTCTCACCAGGATTGCCCTCAGCCACGATCGGCTCATGCCTCTGAAACACAGCAGGCAACGTCTGCCGGAAAGTGGCCAGTTCGTTCTCCAGAGCATGCACCTCTCCCTCATGCTCCGCCTCCCAGGCATGCGCGATGGCCGCGGTGTCGGGGTCGAGGCTCCGTCGCTCAAGCCACTCAGGCAGCGGACCCGCGAGCATCGACTCGGTGACACCGATCAGGCGGCCTTCGGTGACCTCAGGCCAATGGACACGCTGGGCGAATGCCGCCACGACCGCACTGCTGGCATCCTTGTGACAGACCATCACCCGCAGCCGTTCAGCAGGCGGCACAGGCCCACGGGCCACCAACACCGGAAGTGTGGCGCCATGCACGACGGCTCGTGAAACGCTGCCGAGAAGAAGCCGCTGGAGCGCCCCCGTGCCGCGGGCACCAACCACGATCAGGTCGGCGCTGGTTTCACTGGCGGCCTCCAGGAGTCCCACCGCTGGCGAGTGGGAACTGGCCAGCGCGGTCACCGAATCATCCGGAAGCCCCAGCAACCCGCGGGCCTCGGCAAACAGCGCGTCGGTCACCCCCTCGACGACCTTGCCCCCCTGCTTGACGACACCGGCATGCAGTTCCGAGGTCGAAAAGAAGATCACCACCCGGTCTGTCGCCTTGTCCACCAGACGGGCAGCCATGCGAACCGCGTCAAACGACGCAGGAGATCCATCGACACCGAGCAGCAGTTTCATTCGGGCATCCTCTACCAACCGAGCAACGTCTTGGGCGGCCTGTTCTACCAAGTCTACGCGACAGTCTGTGATCTCTTCGCGGCAGCCGCTCCCCCTGCCATTCATGCACCGCTGATCCAGGTCTTTGAGGGCTCACCTGGGATCTCTCGCACCAGCCTTGGCACCGCGTAGCCGGGCAGCCGCCGCTTGAGGGCTTCGTGTAGTTCGACCCCGCGAGCGTCATCGACCGCAAAGTGGGCTGCCCCCGTCACCCGGTCGAGAAGATGCAGGTAGTAGGGCATCACCCGGCAGTCGATCAGCCGCAGCGAGAGGGCTGCAAGCGACTCCAGCGAGTCATTCACCCCCGCGAGCAGCACCGACTGATTCAGCAGCATCACGCCGGCAGCGTTGAGTCTGCGGAACGCCGCTGCCACGGAGGCGTCGATTTCTGCAGCATGGTTGGCGTGCACGACCACCAACGGTGTGAGCCGACTCGCGGCCAGTCGCGTGGCAAGTCGCTCAGTCACCCGCTCAGGGAGCACAATCGGCAGCCGGCTGTGGATACGGAGTCGCGTCAGGTGCGGAATCGACTCGAGTTGTTCAAGCACCGCCGAGAGGCGGTCGTCATCAAGCAGCAGCGGATCACCGCCGGAGAGAATCACCTCTTCGAGGCTCACGTCCGCCGCGATTGCCGCGATCGCCTGCCGCAAACCAGCCTGGCTGACCCCTGCCTCGCTGTAAGGAAAACTGCGACGAAAGCAGTAGCGGCAGTTCACCGCGCAGCCGCCGGCAGCCAGGAGGAGCGCCCGCTTCTCATATTTCTGCACCAGGCCGGGCGCGGCGAGCCTGCCCTGCTCGGCGAGCGGATCGGCCACATACCCTGGCTGAGGCTCCTGCTCAGCAGGCTGCGGGAGCACCTGCAGCAGCAGCGGATCGAGAGGATTTCCCTGCTCCATTCGCCCCACAAACCCGCGGGGAACCAGCAGCGGGAAACCGCCCTGGGCCTCGCTCGCAGCCTTGGCAACCGCCTCCGGAAGCCCCACCATTCGGCAGAGGTCACCGGCATCACGCACGGCCTCCGCCAGCAGCTGCTTCCAAGAGAGGTCGTCTGCGGCGGCCGCCCCGGCGGGGTCAGGCTGGCCCTGCACAGCCAACGTGGACGTCGAGGCTGGCAGCGCGGGTTTGACAGTCTTGGGCCGTGCGGCAACGCTTTGCATCGAGCAGGCTTTCAGTGGACCATCACCGACCCGGTGCTGGCCCCGTGTGTCGAGGCCCGAGTGAGTGAGAAAAGGAGCCGACCTTGCCATCCTACAACACGAGTGAGTTCCGGAAGGGGCTTAAGCTTCAGATCGACGGCGATCCGTACATCATGGTGGAGTGCAACTTTGTGAAGCCGGGCAAAGGCCAGGCTCTCTACAAGTGCAAGCTCCGCAACCTGCTCCGTGGCACGATCCTCGACCGGACCTACAAGAGCGGCGAATCGCTCGAGGCGGCCGACATCAGCACGATCGACGCCCAGTATCTCTACAAGCAGGGCGAGCAGTTCGTGTTTATGGACAACGACTCCTACGAACAGTACGAGCTGACGGCCGACCAGGTGGACGATGCCTGGAAGTGGATCAAAGAGGGCACCGTCTGCTCGATGCTGCTCTACAACGGCAACCCGATCTCGATGGAGCCCCCTCAGCACATGGTGCTGAAGGTGGAATACGCCGAGCCTGCCGTGCGTGGCAACACGGCGACCAACCTGACCAAGCCCGTCAAACTCGAAACCGGTGCCGAGGTGCTCGTGCCGGCGTTCATCGAGCAGGACGAGCTGATCAAGGTCGACACCCGCACCGGCGACTACCTGGAGCGGGTGAAGGGCTAGCCGTCACTCGGACTGCGGCCCCATTCGGGGGCGTGTGCCAGCCCAGGCAGCTGGCTCGTGAAACCGAGGCCGGTGAGGCTCAGTCCCACCACCAGCGGCCCTCTGGAAGATCGACTGTCGCGGCATGCACACCGGCCACGGTCCCCTTCTCGTCGAGCAGCATGTTCGGCGAGTCGAGGGCCAGTCGTGGGTTCATCACCACGCCGCCACCGATCGGGGTGGAGAGGCGACGGCCACGCCAGATCGCGTTGACCGCTGGCTCAACGTGCGTCGGTACGCCGTAGGTCTCGATCGTGTAGCTGCCTTCGTCAAGCAGGACCTCGGCCCCCCAGTCGGCACGGCCGTAGGCGTCATGCTCCTGCAGGTAGGCAGCCACCACGGCCAGATCGACGAGCGACCGCAGCTGGGCGTAGACAGGGCTGGCTTCGGCGATCTGTGAGTACTTCCGCGTGAAGGCCAGCGTATAGAGTTCGCTGGCACGGTCAGGGCGGTCAGCCGAGACGCGTGAACCGTCCCGCTGCACGACCTCATTGGCGTTGGCAAGCTTCACGCCGTCACCGACCAGTTCGATCGCCAGGGCGTCTTCGCTCTCACGGATGCACTCGTAGTCAGGCACAAAGTACCACCGCTGCAGGGCGTTGCCGGAGCCACCGCTGGAGAGCTCCACCCAGGTCCGCATCGGCACCGGAGCAGGCTCAAGACCGATCCCGATCAGCTTCATCCGGTAGTCGGCCTCGACCATCACCTGGGCGAAGTGGGTAGAGGCTGGCACGCCATCAACACTCACCTGCTGCAGCCCAAGGCTCTGCTGCATGCCACCGAGAATCTGCTGGACAGACGCGGTGGGGTTCACACGACCGAGCTGATTGAGGAACGCCTGCAGGTTGGAAAGGCCTTCCTGTGTGGGGTCGATCGAACAGCCGATCGCCTGATCAGACGGGTGCCCTGGAGGGAAGGCCCGCATCGCGGCAGCCAGGTCTTCCAGGAGAACAACCGGTCGGCCCGAGGTCAGGCCCACCGAGCGGCCCCAGGCATCTGAGGCCCAGCCTTCAGCCGGACCAGCGAGCACGATCTCACCCGACTCTGGGTAGATCAGCACATACTGAATCTTCTGCAGACCGGCGAGGTGCGTGAGGTCTTCGGAAATACCGTGACCGGCAGCGATCTGTCGGGCGAGTTCGTCCTCAAGCCGCGAGAGAGCCACCTTCCGCAGCTTGGATGGCTTGCGGAGGTCCGCAGGGAAGTTCGACACGGCAGCCTGGCGACGCTGCATGGCGAGCCGGCCATCGGCCTCGCTGACCAGCTTCACCCGCAGCACACCCTGCGGATCGATCAGCACGCCGGCAGCGTTGTTGCCGCCACCACCGCCGCCCTGGTTGCCACCACCGCCGATACCGCCGCCGCCTTGGTTGCCACCGCCGCCGAAACCACCACCGCCTTGGTTGCCACCACCGCCGACACCACCGCCGCCTTGGTTGCCACCACCGCCGATGCCACCACCACCACCGAGACCGCCGCCGACCTGCTGCGCGGAGGCGTGAGGCGACACTGCCGTTGCAGCAAAGAACGTGAGCGTGACGAGGAACGCGAGCCAGCCGAGACGGGCTTTCATGAGGACACCTGCGGGTACGGTTTCAACCGCCTCGCCGTGTGGCGATGACGGGCATGAGTTCCAGGGGCAACGTTCACGAGCGGACGCACCACGGCACGGCCGAGGGTACTTCCCCGACACATTCGTCGGTTCCCTACGGCCTGTGAGCCGGCAAAAAATCCCGCGGAGCGTCTAACCGCTACTAACAGTCTAGTTTGCCATCGCGGCAGGCCCTCTCGCCATGCCTCGGCCCCGAGAACCCTCATTTTCCGCACGCCGGCCGCCGACAGACACCGCGGCCCGCACCGATCCTTCACCCAACAACTCGGCAACTTCCTCGAGAAACGCCGGAGACCAGTCGACCCGCGTGCCGTCTGCATCGAGCAAGACTCGGCTGCCGTCCAAGAGCCGGATCACGAGCCGCAGCGGCACGCCACCTGGGTTGCGTTTGGCGGTCGCGGAGAGGCTGTCGAGCGTCGCCATATCGTGCTCTGTTTCGTCCACCCGCACCGTCACGTTCCGAGGCTGCAGTCTCCAGGCCTCGGCAATCGGCACGATCGCATTGACGATCAGGTTGGTCTCATCACTACCCGCTCGGCGATCGATCGAGCCGGCCACCAACACGACAGCGTCTGCTTCAATCGCCTCTCCCATCCGGGCGTAATCTTCCGGCCAGCAGATCGTACGGACGAGGCCGTCCATATCTTCCAGGTCAAACATCGCGTAGCGGGTGTGCGTCGATCCCTGCCGTGGCTGCTTCACGTTGGAGAGTTTGATCGAGGCGACCAGGCCACCGATCACGACCTCACTCTTCGGTGGAGCCTTGGCAAGATCGGCCGTGCCATGCGTACGGACAGCCGAGAGAATCTCCTGATACTCCGCCAGCGGATGGCTGTGCACGTAGTAGCCGAGCACTTCCTTTTCAAACGACCGTGTCTCCGGATCAGAGAGCGGCGGCACATCTGGCAGGGTCGATGGTGGCGGCTCATCGGCCGGCGTGTCGTCGGCATCGAAGAGCGACTTCTGGCCACTCTTGCGGTCGGCCAGCTGCGCGGCGCCCGCAGCCATCGCCTTCTCAATGCCTGCGAGGATGGCCCCCCGATGGCTCTCTCCTGCGAGGCCGTCGAGGGCACCGGCTTTGGCCAGGTTTTCGATGGCGGTCTTGTTGACGAGCGAGGAGTCGAGTCGGCCGCAGAAGTCGTAGAGATCCTTGTAGGGGCCACGCAGCTCCCGCTCAGCGGCAATCGCGGCGGCCGCCTGCTCGCCACAGCCCTTGATCGCCGAGAGCCCGAAGTGGATTCGCCCGTCGCGAACCGTGAAATCACCACGGCAGACATTCACGTCTGGTGGCACCACATCGATCTCCATCCGTCGGCAGTCTTCGATGTGCTCGACGAGGGCGTCCTTCTTCTTGAAGTTGCGGCCAGGAATGTCGCCCGAGAGCAGGGCCGCCATGAACTCAACCGCATGATGCGTCTTGAGGTAGGCCGTCTGCCAGGCCAGCAGGGCGTAGGCCGTGGAGTGGCTCTTGTTGAAGCCGTAGCCGGCGAACTTCTCGATCAGGCCAAAGAGTTCCTCAGCCTCCTTGGCTCCCAGGCCCTTCTCCTTCGCACCCGCCACAAACTGCTCGCGGAAGGCCGCGATGATCTCAAGCTTCTTCTTACTGATCGCCTTGATGCAGGTGTACGCCTTGGAGAGCTCGATGCCGCCGAGCCGCTCCAGGATTCGCATCACCTGCTCTTGGTAGACCATCACACCGTGGGTCTCTTCAAGCACCTCCTTCATCACCGGATGGGGATACTCAGCCGCCTTGCGGCCATGCTTCACCGCCACATAGTCGTCGACCATGCCGCCTTCGAGTGGGCCTGGCCGGTAGAGCGCGTTGACGGCGACGATGTCGAGGAAGCTGTCTGGCTTCATCCGTTGCAGCAGGTCACGGATGCCACCACTCTCGAGCTGGAAGATGCCCTTCGTCTCACCACGGCAGAGCAGATCGAAGGTCGGCTGGTCTTCCAGCGGGAACGCGTAGGGGTCGGGCTTGGTGCCCGTGGTGTCTTCGATGATCTCGATCGTCTTGGAGAGCACCGTCAGGTATCGCAGGCCGAGGAAGTCCATCTTCATCAAGCCGGCGCGTTCGACGTCGTTCATCGACCACTGGGTGATGACTTCCTCTTTGCCGGTCACACGCTGCAGGGGCACATACTCCACCAGCGGTCGGTCGGCGATCACCACGGCCGCCGCGTGCGTGCCGACGTTGCGGGCGAGCCCCTCAATGCGGCCGGCGAGGTCGACCAGTTCGCGGACTTCCGCATCCGACTCGCACAGCGTGGCCAGCTGGCTGCCCTCGGCCGTGGCTTCCGCGATCGAGATGCCCAGCTGATCTGGCACCAGGGCCACCACCGCATCGACCCGCGGGATCGGCATGCCAAGGGCCCGCCCCACGTCACGGATCGCCGCTCGGGCCGCTAAGGTGCCGAAGGTGCCGATCTGGGCAACGTTCGCCTCGCCATACTTCCGCTTCACATACTCGATCACCTCACCACGGCGATCCTTGCAGAAGTCGATATCGATATCAGGCGCCTCGAGTCTGTTGATGTCGAGAAACCGTTCGAAGAGCAGGTCGTACTTCAGCGGACAGACATGCGACATGTAGGTGGAGTAGGCCACGAGCGCCCCCACGCCTGAGCCTCTGGCGCAGGCCGGAATGCCACTGTCGCGGGCATGCCGCACGAAGTCCCACACGATCAGGAAGTACGTGGGGAAGCCGAGTGTGTTGATCACGCCGAGCTCGCGGTTGAGCCGGTCGATCACATCGGCATGCAGCTTGTCGGGCGTTCGCTCGACATCGGGCAGATCGGCATGAGCAGGATCTGTCCACCGCTCCGGAATCCCCGCATACCGTTGACAGAGTCCTTCGAGGCAGAGCCGCTCGAGCTCCTCCGACGCACTCCGCCCGTCAGGCACCGCAAAACTGGGAAAGTGTCGCTTGCCAAGATCGAGTTCGAGATTGACCGAGTCGGCAATCTGCTGGCTCCGCTCGAGGAGGTCGGTTCGTCCTCCCATCGATTCCAAGACTTCGTCTGGGCTCTTGAGGAAGAACTCGCTCGTCTCCATCCGCATCCGAGAGGTGTCGTTGCGAAAGCGGCCTGTGTTCACACACAGGAGGATGTCTTGGGCCTCGGAGTCTTCCCGATTGATGTAGTGGCAGTCGCAGGTGGCCACCGCCGGAATGCCCGTCGCTTCGGCGACACCGAGGGCCGCCTCGGTCACCTGCGTTTGGATATCGAGGCCGTTGCTTTGCACCTCGATGAAATACCGCTCCCCAAACACACTGCGAAACCAGCCGGCGATCTCATGGGCCTTGGCGAGATGCTCTTCCTGGCCCGGCCCCACGCCGATCAGTGAACGGGAGAACTCACTGGAGAGACAGCCGGAGAGACAGATGATGCCCTCGGAACACTCCGCCAGAATCTCACGGTCAATCCGTGGCTTGAAGTAGAAGCCCTCCAGCGACGCGGTCGTTGCCAGCTTCAGCAGGTTCTGAAAGCCGGTGCGATTCTCCGCGAGGAGCGTGAGGTGGTAGCTCGACTCCTTCTGGCTGCCGGCGTCTTTTTTGAAGCGACTGCCCGGGGCGATGTAGGCCTCGTAGCCCACGATCGGATTGATGCCGGCCCCCTTGGCAGCCTGATAGAACTCGAGGGCCCCATGCAGGTTGCCATGGTCGGTCAGGGCCAGGGCATTCATGCCCAGCTCCACCGTGCGGTTGACCAGCTGCTTAATCTGGCTGGCCCCGTCGAGCAGGCTGTAGTGGCTGTGGCAGTGAAGGTGCGTGAAGCGAGGGCTGCTCATCCGTGTGCGACTCCGCGGTGCGAAACCGGCAGTGTATACGGAGGCAAGGCAGACGGCGGCACACGCCCGCGGCAGGCGAGCCAGCAATCGGCCACTCTCGCTGAAAACCGCCCGTGCCGAGCATGCTTGTGCCGAGAATGCCCGTGCCGTGAATCTTCGTGCAGCGAGCTGTCAGTCGGCGGGGTTGCCGATCGCCCGCAGCATTTCGGCGAGTCGCGACTGCAGATCGAGCACGGTTTGCCAGTCGGCGAAGTCGAGTTCGACCTTCTCCGCCCCCGGGCGGGCCATCACCCCTTCGCTGGCGTTGCGGAGCACGCTCTGGATGTAGTCAATCACCTCGGCAAGTTCCGCCGCCTGAGCAGGCCCCAGCCGATCGGGGAGAGGCGGGGGCTCAGCAGGCAGCAGGGGCGACCGCATGCCGCTAGCGTCGGCAACCACATCAGAACTGCGGGCGATCCGCTCGATCCGTTCGCTGATCTGACGCGCGTGATCGTCGTTCATCGAGGCGTGGCGGCTGGCAACTTCCGCGATCCGCTGGTCGATCTCGGTGCGGGAGCCAAACAGCAGCAGCGAACGCCCCAGGGCGATCATGTCGCCGTGACGAACAATCCGCACCTGCACATCTTCGCCGTTGACCTTGGTGCCGTTGGTGCTCTCAAGATCCGTCAGGATGAC
>JADHNY010000091.1 GCA_016779265.1 Pirellulales bacterium
GGGGGCACACGGCTGGTGAATGAGGTGGAGCGGCCGGTGGGGCTTTGAGGGGGTGGCAAAACGTGAGGCGAAGGGGTCGGCGGATGCCCGAGGAGCGTTCGAGTTTTTCGCCACTTCGTTGAGCTCGGAACCGCCGCCAACGCCTCCGGCGAAAAAGTCCAGCGACGAGACATCTGCCGACCCGCAGCCGCCGCCCCGTCGTTGACCACCACGGACAGCACCGAGCGGCCAGCGAGCATCTCGCGGAGAGGACGGGACGTGCTCAGCAGGCCGTCGCGACGTCGCTCTCCGCATCCGAGTGCAGAGGAAACTCGGGCAGAAATCAGCGGAGAGGACGGGATTCGAACCCGTGGACCAGCTTTTGACCGGTCACGTCTTTAGCAAAGACGCGCATTCGACCACTCTGCCACCTCTCCGGTGGGCAAGTCTGCATCGACTTGCCGCGGAGGTATTCTGAAGGCTAAGGGGCGTCGCCGCAAGATTCCGCGGGTTTCCGCCGAGGTTTGCTGGCTTGCAGAGGCGAAAAGCTCAATCGCACTGGCAGAGAATGCATCATGACCATGCTGAAAAACCTTGCTGCGTCGGTGGCGTCACGGTGGGCTGGGCCGTCGCGTGAGATGCCAACGAGATCGCTCGCTGTGTGGGCGGGAGTGCTCGCGGTGACGCTGTGCGGTGCAGCGGATGGCATGGCTGCCGACTTGGCGGCATCGGCGGCGCGGGCGAGCGTGCGTGCGGAGGATGCCAAGCGGCATGTGGCGGCCCTGGCGGATGATGCGCTCGAGGGGCGGGCGGCAGGCAGCCGAGGCGGACGGGCAGCGGGCACCTACCTGGTTGATGAGTTTGAGCGGATCGGGATCGCTCCTGCCGGTGACGAAGGTGGCTTCTATCAGCGGTTTGGCACGATGCGGAATGTGCTCGGCATGCTTCGTGGCAGTGACCCGCAGGCGAGCCAAGAGGTGGTGGTGATCGGAGCCCACTACGACCATGTGGGCTATGGCACGCCCTCCAACAGCTACGGTCCCACCGGCTACATCCACAACGGGGCTGACGACAACGCCTCCGGTGTGTCGGGGCTGCTCGAGGTGGCTGAGGCCTGCATGCTGCTGCCGAAGCGGCCGCGGCGGACGATCGTGTTTGCGCTGTGGGATGGCGAGGAGGTGAACCTGCTCGGCTCACGACACTTCGTCAAACAGCGGCCGTTGCCACTGGCTCATCATCGACTGGCCTTCTCGCTGAACCTCGACATGATCGGCCGGCTGCGAGCCCAGCGGCTCGAGGTGTATGGCAGCCGTTCGGCGGTTGGGCTGCGGCGAGCGGTCGCTGCCGCCAATCTGCCGACCAATCTGGAGCTTGCCTTCTCGTGGGAGTACTCCGAGGACTCCGACCACTTCCCGTTTCTCGATGCCGGTGTGCCCACGCTGATGTTTCACACGGGGCTACACGACGAGTATCACCGCCCAAGCGACGACACACACCTCGTCAACTTCGCCGGTATTGAGCCGATTGCGAGCCTGGCGCTGGAGACGCTGCTGGCGGTGGCTGACGCCGAGGAGCCGCCGGTGTTTCGCGAGGCCTGCCGTGAAGAGCGGGAGGTCGACCGCCGCCGGCTGGAGGCTGAAGCCCAGCCCGCTCCACCAAAGCGGTGGGGCCTCGGCACGCGGGAGGATCAGGGCGATCCCACAGCACCGATCGTGGTGCGGGTCACACCGGAGACGCCGGCAGCTCGCGGTGGGGTGCTTATCGGAGATCGGCTGCTCGCGATCAACGATCAGCCGCTCGTCAACCAGGCAGACATGGTCCGCAAACTCGGTGACGCACCAGATGAGGTGACGGTCACGATCGACCGACAAGGGCGGCTGCTGAGCCTCCAGCTCGTCGCAACGCCGTAGGACTGCTCTCAAGCGGCTACAGCCGCGAGATCCAGTGCCTCTAGAGATCTAGTGCCACCCGGAACGAATCACGGGCACTCGGTGGCACGCAAGAGACTCTCAGAAGCGCGAGGCCAACGCACGAAGAAGTGTCGCGAATCAAACAGGAACCACGACTTCAGGAAGCAGCACCGCCGAGGAGGCACCATAGAGGAGACGATCAGTCGTCGTCCTCTTCGTCCCACTCCTCGTCGTCATCTTCCCACTCTTCGTCTTCTTCGTCCTCGTCGTACTCCTCGTCCTCGTCACCTTCTTCGTCTTCGTCCTCGACCTCTTCCCATTCTTCCTCGTCGAGGTCGCCGTCGTCGTCCTCTTCGTCGTCGTCCTCTTCACCTTCCTCGTCGTCTTCGTATTCCTCGTCCTCGTATTCCTCGTCCTCTTCGTCCTCTTCGTCGTCTTCATACTCCTCGTCTTCGTACTCCTCGTCCTCGTCACTAAAAGCGACGGGGTCGTTCACGAAGCTCGAACGGTTGTCCTCTGTCGACGCATCAGCAACGTCAAACAGCGGCTCTGCGGAGTGGAGCTCAGAAAGCTCTTCCCATGAAAACACGTCCTGCTGCAGCCTGGGACTTGCAACAATCGTCACGGCAAAACCTCCTCGGGTCGATTCATGGGCCGGTCAGTGTTTGGCTGACCGGGGTAGCGCTCAATACGCAACGACAAAACTTAACGGACTGAAACGAGACACGATCTTCAAGAACGCCGTTTTGCAAAACACATCGGAGCGTACCGTGCATCGGCACACGGCGTTCTTTTCTTGGAATAAATCTGTACCGCATTGGATCTGATTGATCCAAATGCCGCACACGTTTTTCTGCCTCGACGCCACGGCCGTGAGCTGCTGCTCACAACACATCTGAGCAGGTGCGCTCGCGAGGGCACCGTTTCGCCGAGCACTGCCGTGAACAAAACGCATTCACAGAGTGGGCAAGAGTGTGTCGCTCGACGCGGTTGCTTGCAAGCCTCTGGCGACAAAAAAACGCTGATTTTTAGCAGATCAGATCTGGGCCCTGGTCGGCCGGTTTGGCACGCGTGTTGCCTCAGGCCACTCTAGGAGTCCTCGTCTTCTTCTATCTCAGCCCACTCCTCGTCGTCGCCGCTCGCCTCGAGTGCCTCCTCTTGTTCCTGCTCGAGGTCGTCTTCTTCGTCCTCGTCGTCCTCAGGTGGGAGCTCGATCGGTGGCAGCTCGTCAATGTGGCCGAGGCCAAAGATCTGCAGAAACTGCCGGGTTGTGACGTAAAAGTTCGGTCTGCCGAGCTCGTCGGAGCGGCCTCCGATGGCAATCAGTTCGCGTTCGAGCAGATGCCTGAGCATCTCGTCACACCCCACGCCGCGAATCGCCTCCACGTCAGCTCGGGTGACCGGCTGGCGGTAGGCCACGATGGCAAGCGTCTCCATGGCTGCCGCTGAGAGCCGCGTTTCCGGAATCGACTCCAGCAGCCGGCGGAGCCAGGGCCCAAACGGGGCTCGCGAGAGCAGCTGAAAGCCTCCTGCGATCCACTCCACCCGGTAGGCCGAGCCGTCCTGGTCGTAGGCGGCGTTGAGTTCTCGGATCAGGGCCCGGGCTCGGGTGCCATCGCTGAGCCGGGCAAGTTTTGCGAGTTTTCGCGTGGGGAGTGGCTCGCGAGCGAGGAAGAGCGCCGCTTCGAGCCTGGCCTGCTCCTCACTCCGCTGAAGTGCCTCGGGCTCGATTGCAGGAGACGCCGTGGGGGACTTCTGTGAGCGACCTGCCGGGGCTGCTGGAGGGCTCCTGCGTGGTGCAACTCGCCAGCTCTGCGGCCAGTCGCGTGGACTCGCTGAGGAGAGCGTGCGACCTGCCAGGCGGTCAAACGATGCGGCGAGGTCTCTGCGGCCAGGGTGCATCACGACGCTCCGCGGTCTGGCTTCATCTTCAGGGCACTCGGGCAGCCACTAGGGTAGCGAGCTCCGACCGTAGGACGTGGGAACGACAGGTGTTGAGGCTGTCTGCTGGCTCTGCCACTGCTGCACGTCAGCGAGCAGCTGCTGCATCGCCTGCTCGGGGCTGGTTTCGGTGGCATGAAACATCCGCACGAGCTGGCCTGTGGGGTCCGCAGCGATGCGGCAGGAGCAGTGGAAGTACCGACCACCCACTGTCGGCTGGCAGTCGATGCCAAACGCACCAAGCTGCTCAAGCGCCGTGTGGAGAGCGGTGGATGGTCCGGTGGGTTGTGCAGCGGCGGGTTGTGCAGCGGGTGGTACGGAGCGTGCCGCAGCGGGTGATGCAGTGGCGCCAGATGCGTCGGTGGCCATGGCGACAGGCTGCACGGCGGAGGCGGCGGCCTGCGGGTCGCTTGACCAGAGTGGCGACGCCGGCTGCTCGAGTGCTGCTGCCTGCCCAAGCTCAGCAGGTGGTGCTGAAAAGGAGGGCTGCCGTGCCGCCGACATCGCGGCCGGAGGCATGCCCGCCGGAGGCATGTCTGCGATGCGACTGGTGTCGATGTCGACGGTGGGGAGGACGACGCTGCTGGCTGCGGTGCCCGCTGCGGCGCTGGCGGCTGTGGTGTTCTCTAGCTGGGCTGTATCTGCGTCAGCTGGCGACTCGAGCGATCGGGAGGCGACGGGAGTGTCCGCGAGGTTCTCAGCCGCTGCGTCTTCGTCGCCTGCGAAAAATGCGGACGCAGGCTGCCACGTGGCGTCCCAGAGAGCGTCGCTCGCACCTGGTGGAATCAGGTGTGAAAACATCGCGATCAGCGGCACTACCAGGCCGAAGGCGGCCAGCAGGCAGGTCCGGATTTTCATGAGCTGAAGGCCTCGGGCAGGGAATGATCGGGCGGGAGGGTATCGGGTCGACCGCAGCGGAGCAACACCCGCCGCCGCGTCGATCTCTGCCCTACCCAGACGCGTTCCCTTCCCTGTGTTACCGCCGCATTGCTCACACCACCTACAAAGGCGTCGCCCGCAGCGGCACGCCTGAAAAGCGGGCTCAGGACGCGTTGCCGTCGCCGTTAGGCTCAAACAGCTCTCCAGGCGGGAGCTTCTCGGCAGGTTCCACCACAACCTCTGGACTGGAGCCGGCGGGCTGGCCCGCTGGAGTCACAAAATGTGGGATTCCCGGGGTGTAGACCACGTCAGCCGCCTGCCGCCGCTCGGCGAGCATCTCGCGCACCAGCTCAGAGGCGAGCTGCTTCTGAACCTCCGGACGGGCCGCTGCAAAACCGCCCCGGCCAGCCTCGACGTCGGTGACCGTGGCCAGGTGCACCCCGAACGGCGTGATGAACGGTTCAGACACCTCTCCCTTGCTGAGGCGAAAGGCTGCCGTGGCGAAGGCCTCGTGGAGCAGGCCGTGCCGTGGAATGAAGCCGAGGTCGCCATCGCGAAGACGGCTCTGTCCGGCTGAGTGCTGTCGCACGGCGTCGCTGAAGGTCAGCTCGCCCGCCACGATCTGCTCGCGGATGGCAGCCGCCTGCGTGAAGAGATTGCTGTCGGCCGCTGAGCCCGCTGCTGAGTTGGGCCTCAGCACGATGTGGCTCACCCGCAGCCTCGTGCCATCAAACTCCTGACGATGCTCGTCGAAGTACTCCTGCAGCCGACTCTCGGTCAGCAGCGGAACAAGCAGCTTGTTGAGGCCTAGTTCCGTTGCCATCTGTTTCCGCAAGACCGTCTCGTCGCGGCCCGATTCGCTAAGGAACGCGTCAAGCGTCTGCTGACGGGCGGCAAGCTGCGAGCGCAGGCTGGCCATCATGGCGTCGACTTCGGTCGACTTCACCTGCACACCGTTCTCCTCAAGCAGTTCGCCAAGCAGCCGCTCATTGATCAGCTCTTCGATGACTCTGGCAGCGATCTGCTGCCGCTGCTGCGGCGTGGTGGCGGCGTCGTGTCCGGCCCGGCGGAGGACCTCTTCGTAGATCGCCCGGTAGACCGGCGTGCCGTTGATGCGGGCAACGATGATGGCCGACGGTGCGGCAGCGTCTTGAGCAGCGTCGTCGGCAGTGGCTGGAAGAGGATGTGCGGCAACGGCGAGAGTGAGCAGGCTGCAGACGCACAGCGTGAGCCAGGTTCGCAGGCTCACATGCCGCACTGCCATCGCCCGCACTGCCATCGCCCGCACTGCGGGTCGACACCGCGTCGTCAGATGAAACACGGTCGTCGGATGAAACACGCGGCCTGACAAAGCACACTCCAAAATCGCGTCGGCAGGACGCTCGGCTGCTGGCAGCCTGTGAGAACTCCTCTGTGTTGCCCCTGCATTAACCCTACAGGCCTTCCCTGTTCTCCGCATCGCTCGAACTGGGGGTGCTCTGGAGCGGGATCTCTCGCAGCAGGAAATCGACCGGAAAATCGCGAATCGCAAGCGGTAGCTGCCAGCTGACGGTGCCCCGAAGCGATGGCTGAGGTGTGTCCTCAGGCAGGGCAAACACAGCTTCTCTGGCGAGGCCCTGCTCATCGCGGTCGACCACCCGGTCTGAGACCACCGCGAGCGGCAGGCCACCGACATCGCAGGCGAGCGGTCGGGAGGTGATCCAGGTGCGATGGGAGGCGAGGGCCTCGGTGGGCGGATAGCTGGCTCGCAGGCGAACTGTCAGCTCTGTGTCGCTAGCAATCAGCGACTCCAGCCGCACTGTCAGGTCACCCAGTGTCTGGGCTGGTGGCGGCGGCTGTGGAGAGCCACTCACCGGAAACCGTACCGCGATCTCGGCTGCCGGCACCCACATCCGCAGCGTTCCTCGGAGCGACGCGAGCGTGGTGACCGAGGCTGGAGGCAGGGAGAGCAGCGTCGTGAACGTTGCGGTGGCCTGGCTGCCACGGGGACTCACCTCAGCAACGGCCGCCCGCTGCTTGGGAGGAATCACCTCCCCCGACGCGGTCTCCACAATCAACGAGGCCATCGGCAGCTGCAGCATCACCGGCTGCATCCTCGGCTCCCAGAGCACACGCAGCGTGAGCCTGATGGCCTGTGGCTGTGTCGCTGGCACCGCCGTCACGCCGACCACCTCAAGTCGCACGGGCCCTGCAGAAGTCGCTACATGCGTGGGGTCGCCATTGCGTCGCGGTCGAATCAGGACCCCGCGTGGAGTCTCAGCGGAGAAGTCGAGCAGGCAGTCTGCAGCAGCGAGGATCTGGTCGAGCTGTTCGAAGTAGGTGCGTGGCACGGCGTCACGTGAGCCGGCGACGACGAGCGAGCGATCGATGTCAGCGGCCAGCGGCAGCCGTCCCCCACCACCAGCAAACATCATCTCGAAGGCCTCAAGCACCGGCCGGCCCGCGAGACTCTCTGGCACACGCGTCGCCTCAATCGCTGTTGCCACCGCATGCTCGGCAAGCCTTGTGCGAAGCATCGCCAGCCGCCAGGCCGTCTCGCCGACCATGAACGGCCTCTGGGCCTCGAGCTGGGGCAGCACCTCGATACCGAGTGACTCAATCGCGACGGTGGCCGCTTCGCGGCGAGACCGCTCGGGATCACCCAGCTGTCCGATCAGCCTGAGGAGTTGCCGCTCGTCGATTCCTTGCGGACGGGGCTCTTCAGAAGTCGGCTGCTGGGAAAGGACAGCGTCCTTTGGGGCTGTTTGGAAGGCCTCGGCCTGAAGTGTTGCCCCAGGATGCGTTGTCCCAGACAACACCGCAGCGGCCCACACGAGCACCGTGAACCCGCTCGCACACCGCCTGCACACGATCAACCGCTCTGCCTGCATCATTTTCTCATCATAGATCCGCCGGTCAGCAACGGCTGACCGGCGCCGGCCGCTCTCCATCACTGCTGACGCCGTGAGCGAACGCCTGGCCGTCGACTCCTGGCAATGTCACAATCGAGCAGTATCACAGTGGCAACGTCACAATGGCCGTGACGAGCATCTTCCCAACCACCCCCGCCCCGCCCCAAGCCCTTCCACGGCAGGACACCGCCAGAGAGATGGCCAGAATCGCAATCAGTCTCTGCGGCGAAGGGCGAGGTCATGCGACGAGGATCTGCACGCTGATCGAGCGGCTGATCGAGCGGCATGAGATTCTCGTCTTCACCCTGGACGATGCCTTGGGCCTGCTCACTCGCAGATTCGCCGGCGACAGGCGTGTTGAGATTCGCGAGATTCCCGGCATCGTGTTTCAGTACACCGGTGGCCGTCTCGACGTGCTCCGCTCGATCCGCAAAGGGCTCGACTACCAGGCCCGCACGTTGGGGCCGCTGGTTGATCGACTGATGAGCGAGCTGGAGGCGTTTGGGGCGGACCTTGCGATCACGGACTTCGAGCCGGGGCTGCCGCGGGCTGCTAAGCGGCTGGGGATACCGCTGATCAGCGTGGATCACCAGCATTTTCTGCTGGCCTACGATCTCTCATGTCTGCCCTGGTCGCTTCGCCTGCAGGCCTGGCTGATGAGCAATGCGGTCTGGATGTATGTCTCCGAGCCGACCGACACCGTGATCTCCGCCTTCTTCCGGCCACCACTGAGACGAGGCTGGGAGCATGCGACGCAGGTGGGGCCGCTGGTCCGTCGCGAGATTCGGCAGCAGCAGCCGACCGACCAGGGCTTCATCCTCAGCTACCTCCGTCGGCACACCCCCTTTGAGACGATTGCCGCCCTGGTGGACTGCGGCATGCCCGTGAAGGTCTACGGCCTGGGACATCGCCAGTCTGTCGGCGACGTGTCGTTTCATGCGATCGACGAGAAGAGCTTTGTGGAGGATCTTGCCAGCTGTCATGCGGTGATCTCCGCAGCTGGCAATCAGCTGATTGGCGAGTCGCTGTTTCTCGGGAAGCCGATGCTCGTGCTCCCCGAGCGGGCTCATGCGGAGCAGCTGATGAACAGCCACTTTCTCAAGGACATGGGCTGTGGCAGTTTCTCACTGCTGGAGACGGTAGATGAGAAAGTCGTTCGGGACTTCCTCGATCAGCTCGATCGGTTCCGGCCCGCTCTCGAGCAGGTTCAGGGCCAGCTCGATGGAACTGACCGTGTGGTTGAGGTGATCGACCACCGCCTCGCCGGGCGGGTTAGCGATGCTGCCTGAGGGTGGCCACCATCGCTCGCAGGGCTCGCCCGCGATGGCTGATCATCGACTTCACCTCGCCTGAGATCTCACCGAAGCTGCGGTGGTATTCAAGCACGAGAAACAGAGGGTCGTAGCCAAACCCGCCGCTCCCACTCGCCTCGCGAGCGATTCTGCCGTGACACTCTCCAGACGCGGTGGCCACCACCGTGCCGTCTGCTGCTGCTAAGGCCATGTGGCAGGCGTAGTGGGCCGCACGCTTGGCGTCGGGCACGTCGGCGAGTTCTTGCAGCAGCAGTCGGTTGTTGGCTTGGTCGTCGCTCTCTGGGCCTGCGAAGCGAGCGGAGTAGACGCCCGGTCGGCCGCCAAGGGCATCGACCACGAGGCCGCTGTCTTCAGCAAGCACGGGAGTGCCTAAGGCGATCGCCTGCTGGCTCGCCTTGAGGGCCGCGTTCTCCGCAAACGTGGTGCCGGTCTCTTCAACCTCCACGGCCGCTGGGTAGCTATCGAGTGATTCGCAGCGAATCCCCAAAGGCGTCAGCAGAGCGGCAAGTTCACGCAGCTTGCCGGCGTTGCGGGTGCCGAGGACGAGCCCGCGGGAGAGATCGATCGACGCAGACGACGGCATCATCGTCGGCGTCGGTTGGCGGGCATCCGCGGCACGTCGACAGGCTTCGGCTGGATTTCCAGCAAGACGCCGTCAATCGAACGCGGCATGATCTGACCCTGTGCGAGCTTCTCTGGGTCGGCTCCGAGCTTCTCGACCACTTTGGTGATCTCAGGATGGATCACCTGGCGGCCATCAGCTGAAGGCACGGTGAGCTGCTGGAAGCTGCCCACGCAGACCATGCTCGACTCGCGGTCGTGAAACTCCCAGGCCTGGAAGCCACGGCGGCGGAGCGACTCGGTGAGGCGGTGGGCGGTCTCGGCGGCTTCCACCAGCCGACTCTCAAACTCCACGTCGTCACCCTGCTCAATCGCCTTCTGATCAAACGTGCCAGCACCGGTGAACAGGGCCACGCGAACGCTGTAGCGGCCTTGGCAGTCGAGCAGGCTGTTCTCCACACCGGAGTTCATCTCCAGCACGAAGTCATCAACCTCCGGACGTGAGAAGAACTCTTCTGGCAGGAGTGGGTTGGGGATCACGAAGGCCATGTGCATCGGGCCCTTCGCGTTGCTGTTGTCCATGCCGATCATGCGGCGGAAGTCGGAGAAGGCACGGCTCTTGGCCTTGCCGCTTGTCAGCGTCTCGGGACGCAGCGACTTGACCTTGGTGAGCATCTTCTGGCCACGCGGGTCGTCGTAGGAGGAGAAATCACCCACGAGCACGGCGACTTCCGTCACCTCAGCGGCATTGGCATACCGCATCCGCTTGGGTGTGCCGTCGGGGTTGAAGCCGAGGCCCGCCTGTTCGCCGGTGTAGTCAAATGACTTCTCGAGCGTGTAGGCCTGCAGCTTGTAGCGGCTGCGGAGCTCGTGCACGAGGTCGCGGGCGTCTTCGCGGGCGTTCTCGCCGCGGAAGGTGGAGGCGAGCACGAGCCACGGGCCGTCGTTTTCGGCCAATGGAAACATCGCGTTGGCGTCGATCTCACCGCTGGAGAACCAGGAGGTGGGAAGCCAGCCACTCTGAGCGACGGCCTGCTCTGCCGGGAGCAGGGCAGCTGTCGCCACGGCCAGCAGCATGGCAGCTGCCAGGCGGTGGTGTGGGAGGGATGTGCGGGAGGACGGATTCCACAGTCGGCTGGGAGCTGTCACCGTTCGGTCCTCATGGGTCGGGGCCTTGCCAACAAACAGGTCGCAGCGGCAACGGGACCGCGCGAATGTGAGCGGAACGGTAGCGAATCGGCCGAAATGGGGAAAGATCGTTCGGGACCGGCAAACTGTGGGAAAAACTTGAGTTTTTTCTGCCGTTTTTTGAAATCTCAGCCGCGGCCCCGGAAAAACCGCCTAGAAAATGAGAGCCGAGCGTTCGCCGCGAGAGGAGCTGTCATGCCGTCAGAAGAGCCCGTTGAGTCTGTTGCCCCGTCCGCTGGCGTGCCACGTCGGGCAGACCGCGGACTGGTGCTGCTGCTGGGAGCCTGGCTGGCGTTTGTGAGCCTGCCGCCGGTGGGCTTGGCGATGGTTCGCGAGCGACTGCTCAGCTGGCAGAGCTCACCGGCTGCTCAGGCAGAATGGGACCGGTTTCGGGAGGCGGTTCGGGAGGGGAAGGGCACGGGGCCTGTGCTCCGGAAAGTGCCGAAGAGTGCTGAGCCACCGCTAAAGGTCTGGCTGCGAGACTACTTCCCGCTGGCGGTGGCAGCCTGGGTGCTCTTTGGGAGCATCGTGTTTCTGGTCACCGGCATGCTTGCCCGGGGAGCCCTACGGGCTCAGCCGGCGACACCGACTGCGAAGAGGGCCTGAGCGGCGTTCGCTCAGCGAGGGAGCAGAACAGGCAGGCAGCAGATCGACCTGGCTGAATTTCAAGCCTGGCAGCCGTTTTTCTGCTGCAGAGCGCATCAGCTGCCGAAGAGCACCTTCGCCGTGATCGCGACGGTGAAAAACAGCACGACGGTGATGCCGAGAACGCCAAGGAGGGATAGCACGTGCGAGGCTCCACTGCGAGGGAAACGCGGTGGCTCTCGTGTCGGTGCACCGCTTGGGTTGCAGCGTAAACACCCCTGCTGTGGTGAACAAGGCGTCTGCAGGCGGAAGGTTCAGAGGGGTCTGGTGCGGCCTGCACGGCTGCCAAACGGCACTGCTGGAAGGGCACCGCAGCAGGTCGTAGCGGGGTGGCCGTGTCAGCAGGGTGGTCTGGGGCCCCGCGCCCCTGACAGGCAGGGCCCCTCGACCACGCTCACGGGCTCTGTGAGCCCGCTGCTGCGAGGACGCTTCCACCACCGTCGCTGCTCGCCTCGCAGTGACTGCACCGATCGTGGCGACCGATGCATCGCCTATCCCGGCATCGACCGACGCAGCTGCTCTTCCGAGATGGGGCAGGCCGCTGCACGTCCGAGTTCATCCAGGGTTCGTCGCTGACCGACCGTGTGCCACGGAGTGACATCACGCAGCTCCGGCATGATCTCCAGGATCTGGTCGATCATCATCTGCACGAGCCGGCCAACGGGTGTGCCTCCTGTGCGTTCACGGATCGCTGCGGCCGTCTTCATCAGCTTGAGCATGCGGGAGCGTTCGAGCACCGGGCCGGAGAGCTGTCCATCTCCCTCGACGAGCAGTTCTGCCACCGGCACCTCGAGCACCTGCTGCCAGAGCAGCAGGTCAGACACACGCACGTCGCAGTCTTCCTGCTCCTGCCGCCGAACAACGGCCAGCTCGATGCCGAGGCGGCGGGCAACGTTGCGAAGGGTCACGCCCTGCTGGCGGCGGACTTCGGCAATGCGGTGGAGATGCTTGGTCTCACGACGAGGACGGGGCCGTTCGCCGGCGCGAGCTCGCTGCTCTGCGGAGCACTCGTCCATATCGTTGGGCGACTGGTTTCCCAGTCGGGGATCATAATCATCATCAAATGGGTTCTGGCAGCCGTTCGTGAAGTGAACTGTGGCCATGGTGTTCCAACCTCCGTGCGCACGGCGATCGCCATGCGTCAAAGGGACGTGCGGGCAAAAGAAGAAAAAAATCGACACCTGTCATTGGCCCGCCGAGACGAACGCTGCCTTGCCCGCACGTTCGACCAGTCAAACCAATCGTATTCAGCCATATCGCGTAAGACGCAGTTGGTGGGCTTCCGGTTCCACCCGTCTCGTGGCGACTCCTGCAATACGGGGCTGCTCGGCGGATCGTTCGCGCCGCGTACGGATTTTTCAGCGAACGTCACCCGACATCTGGGCGAAACAGCCAAGGATGCCCTCGTGCGGTGGGCGATCTACAGTGGGCGGCAGCTACAGTGGTCGGCAGGAGTTCAGCAGGCGGTGGGCGTCACCGCGACGACACGAGAGAGCCCTGCCCGAGTGAGAGAAGAACACGATGCAGCAAGATGATGTGGCAGCGGGCCCGGCAGGACAGTGGTGCGATCCAGGGCCGATGTCGTGGGTGCGGGTGGCCGGCAGCGATGCGGTGCGGTTCGTGGAGAGTTTCACGACGGCGTCGGTCGGTCGTGTGGCTGACGGCGGAGGCTGCGAAGGCTTCTTTACTGACGTGCGTGGCCAGGTGATCTGCATGGCCGGTCTGCTGCGATGTGGTGGTGATGCGGGTGGTGATGCAGGCGGTGCGGCTGCCGCGGAACAAGAGCCTGCGGTTGAGATCTTCGCCGATGGTGATGTGGGAGCGTCGCTTGCTGAGCATCTTGAGCGGTATCACATCCGTGAGCCGATTGAGATTGAGGATGTGTCGGCGGCACGCTCGACGCGTGTGGTGTTTGGAGAGGCGGGGCTTGCAGCGGTTGCACAGAGAGCCACCGATGCTTCGACGGTTACCGGACTCCAGCAGCCGTTTACACACACTGCCGTGACGCTTGCCAGTGATGATGGGACGACGGTGCGGACTCGTCTGATCCGCTGCGACTGGGGTGGGGACGCATGCTGGCTTGTCATGTGTGCAAAAGAAGATGAAGCCACGCTTGAGCAGCTGCTTGCTGACTCCGGGCTCACCAAGGGCGACCAGGCATGCTGGAACCAGGCCTGTATCGAAGCGGGCACGCCACGCCTCCACGACCTGCTCCCCAAGACGCTGCCTCAAGAACTCGCCCGCGACGCCCGCGCGATCTGCTTCACCAAAGGCTGCTATCTCGGGCAGGAGACCGTCGCCAGGCTCGATGCCTTAGGACATGTGAATCGCCGCTTCATGGGGCTGGTCGTTGCAGGCGACGCGGCACCTGCTCTGGGAGCTGAGATTGCCAGCGACGGCGAGCCGATCGGGCAGGTGTCGAGCAGCTGCTTCTCACCAACGCTCGGCAAGCCCGTTGTCCTGGCGATCCTGCCGGTGAAGTCTGTGGCGGGAGACACGCGGCTGACCGTTGGGGGAGTGGACGCCTCGGTTGTGCAGCTGCCGGTGTGTGGGGGGGCGTGAGGCGATCGCTGCGTGTGGTGAGTCAGAAGTGGCGGGTCGGCAGCAGTCTCGTCGCCGAACTTTTTCTCGAGAAGACTTGGGTGGTGCGGTTGGAGCATTGGGGGTTCGAAAAACTTCGAACGCTCCTCGAGCAGCCACCGACCCCACC
>JADHNY010000092.1 GCA_016779265.1 Pirellulales bacterium
ATGACCGTCTGGCCAGAAGGCTTTGCCACCACGCTGCTGTGCGACCACTGGCGGTGTCGCTTCCACATCGACGACCCGGAGAATGGTGAGCCGCTGCCACACACGGAAGTTGCTGCTCTGCTCGACCGCGTTGCCAAGTCGGGTATGGAGTTCATCAAGACGGAAGGCCTTTACTACTTTGACGGCAAGCCCGCCTTCCAGATGGGCCAGGGCCAGAAGTAGCGTCTGAGGCTGCAGCCAGCCAGTTGAAACCTCGCTCGGGGCCGCACCGCCTCCATGGTGTGGCCCCGAGCATGTTGAGAGGCGTTGCGACGGGGGAGACTCCCGCGGAACGCCGTGCTCAGGAAGGAATCGCATGCAGCCACAGCTGAGAGAGCGAAGAGGAGTGCGAACCATCGGCCTGGCCGTGCTGCTGGTTGGGCTGGTTGTCGAAGCCCATGGTGCCGAGGGGCTGACGGATCAGCTGCGTCAGGAGCCTGGAGAGCGTCTGCTGGCTGACGCGCGTGCCGAGGGGGATGCCGTCGGTGGGGCTGTGCTGTTTGCGAATCGCACGCTGGCCTGTGCTGCCTGTCATCACGAGGCAGCAGGGGGACGGATCGGCCCCGATCTTCGGCAGATGCCGGAGACGACAACAGATCAGCACCTGCTTGAGTCGCTGCTGTATCCCTCCCGCGAGATCGCCAAGGGCTACGAGCTGACGGTGATTCAGACGGTGGATGGCCGGGTGGTGGCGATGCGTGTCGTTGAGGAAGCTGATGGCTACGTGATCGGACGTGACACGAAGCCTCCCTACGGCCGTGTGCAGGTGGCGGTTGCTGAGATTGCTGAGCGGGCCGTTAGCAGCGTGTCGGCCATGCCTGATGGGCTGCCCGATCAGATGCAGTCACGTCAGCAGTTTCTCGACATCCTTCGCTATTTGATGGACCTGCGGGATCGCGCAGGCCGGCAGCCTGCCGAACGTGCACTGGCGACCGGTGGTGAGCTGCCAGAGAGCGTTCGTGGAGCGGTCTTGTTTGATCAGCACAACTGTCGGGCCTGTCATGACGACGGCCGCTGGCAACAACTGACCGCAGGCAGCGTGTCGGCAGATCGCGCTCCGCGGCTAGAGAACGTACGTGCGTGGCGACGGCCGCAGGCTCTCGTTCGCTACTTGGCCGATCCTCATACAGCCAAGCCAGGCACTCGGATGCCTGACCTGCTCGCTGGAGAGCCCGCCGAGCGGCGAGAGCAGATTGCAACTGAGCTTGTCCACTATCTGATCTCTCGCGGTGATCACGCGTTTGTGCAGAGCGACTTTGACAACGAGCGGGCCGATCGTGGGAATGAACTTTTTCACAGTGTGGGCTGCGTGGCCTGCCACTCGCCGCGCGATACCGAAGGCCGCGATACCGAAGGCAATGAGAAGCTGCCTGCCGGCGATGTTCCCCTGGGGGATCTCGCCTCACGGGCGAGCCTGCCGGCCCTGGTGGCCTTCCTCGAGGATCCGCTCGCAGTGCGTCCGGCTGGTCGAATGCCAAGCATGCAGCTCGCCCATGAGGAGGCGGAGGACCTCGCCCACTACCTGCTGCAGTCGGCCGAGGACCGCCGCCCAGAGGCGGCAACGTTTGCGGTTGAGGCCTCGCTGGCTGACGCGGGGCGAGAGCACTACCAACGCCTGCAGTGTGCCGCCTGCCATGAGCGAGAGGCTACGAGCCCCGCGGGCGAGATTCCGCTGGAGCAGCCTCATCGAGGGTGTCTCTCCGGCGGGCGAGGCGACTGGCCACTGTTTGACCTGAGCGACGAGCAGCGGCGATTGCTGATGGCGTTCTGTGACCAGCAAAACCCAGTCGAGCCGCAGCCAGTGGTGTCGGCGATGGCCACCCTCAACTGTTACGCCTGCCATCAGCGGGATGGGATCGGTGGCATTGGCCCTGAGCGTGATCCCTTTTTCCAGACGGCAGATTTCAATCTGGGTCCACAAGGGCGAATGCCACCTTCTCTGACGGGCGTTGGCAACAAGCTGCAGCCGCAGTGGCTGCGGCAGGTGTTGGTCAGCGGACGCTCGGTGCGTCCCTACATGAAGACCCGCATGCCGAGGTTTGGTGTCGGTCAGGTGGAGCCGTTGGTGGAGCTGCTGCCTGCGATGGATGACAAGCCCGATCGTGCCCATCCAACAGTGGCAGACCCCAAGGAGTTCCGCGAGGCAGGGCACACGCTCGCCGGAAATCAGGGGCTCAACTGCATCGCCTGCCATACCTTTCAGCGAATGCCGGCCGCCACGATGTCGGCCCTCGATCTGACCGAGATGACGGAGCGACTGCAGCGAGACTGGTTTGTGGACTACCTCCTCAGTCCGCAGACGCTCAGCCCGGGCACGGTGATGCCCTCGTTCTGGCCGGGAGGCAAGACGACACGCCCTCAGATTCTCGACGGAGACACGCAGCGGCAGCTTGATGCGCTGTGGATCTACCTGGAGCAGGGTCGGCAGGCTCGTCCGCCGCGTGGGCTCGTGCAGGAGCCGCTGACGGTGCTGGCGAGTGAAGAGGCGGTGATGCTGCGGCGAAGCTGGCCCGGCGTCGGTAAACGCGGGATCGGCGTTGGCTACCCCGAGCAAGTCAACCTGGTGTTCGACGCTGAGCAGATGCGTCTGGCAATGCTTTGGAAGGGCCGTTTTGCCGATCCTGGGGGAGTCTGGCGAAGCCAGGGGCATGGAACCGTGCGGCCGCTCGATGGTCCCGTGCTCACTTTGGGAGACGGGCCAGACCTGACGAACCCCGCTGTCTCATGGGAGCCGAGCGAGTCACAGCGACGACCACCCGGCTTCCGGTTTGCAGGCTACGAACTCGATGACCGTCGTCGGCCGCGGCTGCGGTATGTGGCTGCTGGCGTGACCGTGGAGGAGTTCTTCGTGCCCGGGGCAGATCAGTCGCTGCGGCGGACGGTCGTGCTCGGACGTGACACGCTGGATGGAGCCCGACAGTTCCGACTGCTCGCTGGCAAGACGGTAGAGCCTCAGGAGAACCGCAGCTTTGTGGCAGATACGGGTCTGCGGCTCAACGTGCGGTCTGTGGACGGACTGCCGCTTGAGGTCGTCGAGACGGTGGCTGGGCAGGAACTGCGTGTGACGTTGCCTGGCGGAACGTTCGGCAAGACGCTTGAGGTGGAATACGCATGGTGAATCGAATCCGACTTCTTGTGGCGGTGGCCTGCTGGAGCGTGGTGGCGGCTGCATTCGCCGAGCCGCTCGGCGAGTACTGGGGCACCGCCGAACGCGAGGAGGCCTACTACACGATCGTTGATCTGCCGGTCCCGGAGGAGATGTCGCTGGAGTGCGGCAGCTTTGAGGTGCTTGCCGACGGACGACTGGCGATTGGCACACGCCGTGGTGAGATCTGGCTGGTGGACGGTGCGTTTGAGCAGTATCCAAAGCCACGCTTTGAGCTGTTTGCCAGCGGCCTCGATGAGGTGCTCGGGCTTGGGGAGCGTGACGGAAGTCTGTGGATCACCCAGCAGACAGAGGTCACACGAGTGACGGATCGTGATGGTGACGGGCGGGCGGATCAGTTTGAAACGATCAGCGATGCCTGGGGCTTCAACCACTACCACGAGTTTGCCTTTGGATCGAAGCCAGATGCCGACGGCAACATCTGGGTCGCGCTCTGCCTCAGCGAGTCGTACAACTCCAAGGTGCCGTTTCGCGGCTGGTGTCTGAAGGTCACGCCGGATGGGAAAACGCTGCCTGTCTGTAGCGGGATCCGTAGCCCGTGTGGGATTGGGCCCAACGAGCATGGCGTGATGTTCTATGCCGAGAGTCAGGGGCCGTGGAACGGGTCGTGCTCACTCAAGGTGCTCCAGCAGGATGGCTTCATGGGCCACCCGGTGAGCTTCAACTGGTACGACCTCACCGACGCTCTGGGACCGAAGCCACCGGAACCGGAGAGCCGGTCTCGATTGGTGGTCGAGCGGGAGAGAGTGCCGCAGCTGGTGCCGTATGCTGTCGTGTTTCCGTATATCCGGATGGGGCGATCGATCTCTGGCTTTCAGGTGGATCGAACGGATGGTGGCTTTGGCCCGTTTTCAAATCAGATCTTTATCGGCGACTTCAGTCTCAGCGTGGTGATGCGAGCCACGACCGAGCAGGTCAACGGTGTTTGGCAGGGGGCCTGTTATCCGTTTCGCGAAGGGCTGGCGACCGGGCTGCTGGCCTGTCAGTTCACGCCTTCGGGTGATCTGCTGCTGGGAGGGACAAATCGTGGCTGGCCCGTGCGGGGGCCGGAGGCGTACTCGCTCCAGCGACTCGACTGGACGGGAAAAACCCCCTTCGAGATTCTCGCGATTACCGCTGCGGCCGATGGCTTCGATCTGTCGTTCACGCTGCCGGTCGATCGTGAGATCGCCGAACAGGCGGAGACCTGGACGCTCGGCACGTTTACGCATGTCTACCAGCAGGGGTACGGAAGTCCGGAGGTTGACCAAACCGTGCCGAAGGTGACCAAGGCGACCGTGTCGGAAGATTCCCTGCGAGTTCATCTCAGCGTTGATGGCTTGGTGAAGGGGCATGTGCATGAGTTTGACGCCGCACCGCTGCGGTCAGCGGACGGCCAGCCGTTGCTCCACGTCAACGCCTACTACACGCTCAACGAGATCCCGCTGCCGTGAGGCTCTGCAGGCTGTGAAGAGCGGCCCGCAGATGCCCGGTTTGCAGAGGAGCCGTGAGGGCGGGTTACACTAGGGCTGGGGACATTGAGCCCGGGGTATTGCGCCCGGGGCCTGTCGACAGGTCTTTGACAGTGTGTCCTCACGTGGGGAGTGATGCTTCCGCAGCTGCCCCTGGTCTTGTTCCTGCCTGAGCACCGTTGAACCGATGAACTGCACCATTTCTCTTGCTTCTTCACCCGCGGTTTCCCTGGCTTCGTGGCGACGTGTGACGCTGGCTGCGACCGCAGTCCTGCTGTCTGCCGTTGTGGGCTCTGCAGCGATGGCGGCTGACACGTTCGAGTTTGAGCCCAACGACGTGGTAGCGATCTACGGCAACGGTTTGGCCGATCGCATGCAGCACGACCCGTGGGTGGAAGCGGTTTTGCAGAGCCAGCTCACAGGCAAGCAGGTGCGGTTCCGCAACATGAGCTTCTCTGGCGACATGGTGAATAAGCGGCCCCGGAACCAGGGCTTCACCAACGACGCAGAGTATCTGCAGCATGTCGGCCCCGACGTGGTGTTTGCCTTCTACGGCTACAACGAGTCGTTTTCTGGCCCAGCCAAGGCGGATGCCTATCGAGACGAGCTGGTGCAGCTTGTTGAGCGATACACGGCGCTGCGTCGTGACGCGGGGAAAGACCTGCGATTCGTGCTGTTTAGTCCGATCGCCTACGAGAATACCGGCAGTCCGCATTTGCCCGACGGTGTGGAACTCAATGCGAATCTGGCGGCCTACACCGAGGCGACGCGTCAGGCGGCAGAGCAGACCGGTGCTGCGTTTGTCGACCTCTACACGCCAACGCTGCAGATGTTTGAAGACGACGCCACCACCTACACACTCAACGGCATCCATCTCAGTGCCGCCGGCTACGAGCGGCTGGCCGGCATCATTTCCGAGGCCTTGCTCGGCTCGACCGTCTCGCTGGAGAAAGAGTCGCCGCTCTACCGGGCGATCGAGGACAAGAACTGGCACTGGCACAACCGCTACCGGGCGACCGACGGCAATGACATCTGGGGTGGCCGTTCCACGCTGACGTTTGTGGATGGCCAGAGCAATGCCGACGTGCTCAAGCATGAGCTGGTGATGCTCGACGTGATGACCGCCAACCGGGATCAGGCCATCTGGGCCGCCGCCGAGGGTAAAGACTTTGTAGTCGAAGACAGCAACGTGCCACCTCCGGTGAAGGTGATCTCGAACGTTGGCGGGGGCAGCGCGAGTTCGAGTGCTGAGAAAGAAGGCAGTGTTGAGTACCTCAGCCCCGAGGAATCGCTCGCTCAGATCAAGGTGCCAGAAGGCTATCAGCTGAATGTCTTTGCCTCAGAAGTGCAGTTTCCAGATCTGGCTAACCCGGTGCAGATGCAGGTGGATGCCAAGGGACGGCTCTGGGTAGCCAGCTGGAATACCTATCCCAAGTGGGAGCCGGGTAAGGAGATGAACGACAGCCTGATGATCTTTGAAGACACCGACGGCGACGGTACGGCCGACGTTCGCAAGATCTTCGCGCATGTCCACAACCCGCTCGGCTTTGAGTTCTGGAACAACGGTGTGCTGGTGACGTCTGGTCCTGATCTGCTTTTCCTGCAAGACACCGATGGAGACGACAAGGCCGATCTCCGGTATCCGATCCTGCAGGGACTCGGCACGGCCGACACCCATCATGCCGCGAACAACCTGATCTTCGGTCCCGACGGGGGCATTTATTGGCAGAGTGGCATTTTCCTGGTGCACAACCATGAGACGCCCTGGAAGCAGAATCTCAACGTCGGCGCCTCAGGTATGTATCGCTTTGATCCCCGCACGTTTGCGATCACACCACACGCCGGGAACTCGCCGAACCCACACGGCACCAGTTTTGACCGTTGGGGCTACTGCTACGCCAACGACGGCACCGGCGGGAAGTCGTTTCAGGTGCGGCCTGAGGGCAAGGGCTTCAAGATGTTCGAACTCCTGACGAAGGAGTTCCGCCCGGTGGCTGCTGACGAGATTCTCTCCTCGCAGCATTTTCCCGACGAGCTCCAGCAAGATTTTCTGATCTGCAACACGATTGGGTTTCTCGGCGTGAAACAGTACGAACTCGACCGCGAAGGCGGTGAGAATGGCCGCGTGTTTGGCGAGGTCTGGGGAACGCCCGGAATCGAACTGCTCAACAGTGAAGACCGCAACTTCCGGCCGACCGACGCGATCGTGGGAGCGGATGGCGCGCTCTACGTCGCCGACTGGCACAACGCGATCATCGGTCATATGCAGCACAACATCCGAGACCCCAATCGGGATCATGTCCACGGCCGCATCTTTCGACTAACTGTGAAGGACCGTCCGCTGCAGGAGGCGGTAAAGATCTCTGGTGAACCAATCGCGGTGCTGCTTGAGAATCTCAAGCATCCTGTTGACGGTGTGCGTCATCGCACTCGCGTCGAGCTCAGTGGTCGTGATTCCAAGGAGGTTGTGGCGGCCGTCCGCGAGTGGATGAAAGACTTTGACGCCAACGACGAGACGGAGGCTCATCATCTGCTTGAGGCGCTCTGGGTGCACCAGCAGCATGGGGAGCGGAATGAAGAGCTGCTCGACAAGCTGCTCAGTTCAGACGTCAAGCATGCTGTTGTTGCCGCGAACACCGTGAAACACTTCTGGTTTAACGTCGATGCGACGGGCGGAAGTGAGTTTATGGCCCCGCCGGAGCTGGAGTTTGTGAACTTCAAGCCGCCGAAGCACCTTAGCAAGGCGGAGAAGAAGGTCTACAAGCTCGGAGCCGAGGTCTACCAGCGGGAGGCACACTGTGCGACATGCCATCTGACGCATGGCAAGGGAAACAAGAACGTTTATCCGCCCTTGGTCGACAGTGGCTGGGTGCTGGGTGACGAGGATCGGCTTGTCAAAGCGACCCTGCATGGCCTCTGGGGCAGGATGAACGTCAATGGCGAGACCTACGATCCGGCTCGTGGCGTGCCACCGATGACAGCATTCCGCTCGCTGCTCAACGACGAAGAGCTGGCGGCGGTGCTGACCTTTGTCCGCAACACGTGGGGCAACAAGGCGGCTGCGGTGCTCCCGGAAACGGTCGCTCGGGTTCGTGAAGAGACTCGCGAGCGGAGCATTTTCTGGAAGCCAGAGGAACTGCTGGCGGAGCATCCCTTGGAGGCGATCTATCAGAGCCGCGAGCTGGCAGATTCTCCCGAGGAGTTCTCCAACGAAGCTTTAGAGCAGGAACTGCTCGCGAGTGACCCTGCAGAACTTGCGAAGGTGGCGCTCGATCGAGGCAATGTGCAGCGTGGAAGGAAGCTCTTTTACGAGTCGTCAGCCGCCTGCTTTGCCTGCCACGATCCGCCGAAGGGTGCTGCACGTCTCGGTCCGGAACTCGCGAGCCTGAAGACCAGTCTTACGCCCGAGCAGCTTGTTGAATCGCTGCTGCGGCCATCGAAGCTGATCGACAAGGCCTATGCCCAGGTGAATGTCCTTGACGTTGATGGACGGGTGCAGACGGGGATCCGTGTCTCGGAGAACGACCAAGAGATCGTGCTCCGCAATCTCGCGGCTCCCGATCCGATCACGATCAAGAAGAGTGAGATCGATGAGATTGAGGACAGCGAGGTGTCTCTGATGCCGGAAAATCTGACGCGTCAGCTCAGGAGTCGCAAGGAGTTCGACGACCTCCTGCGGTACGTCCTGGAAGTCCGGCAACAGGCTCGGTAACCGCGGGCGTTCGCGCCGGCTAGAGAATGTCGGAAATCGGCTGGCCTTTTGAGATCGCGAAGGGGCGGCCGGTGTGGTCGTGGATTTCGGTTTCGGGGGAGTACCCGAGGCAGTGGTACACAGTCGCGGCGAGGTCTTGCGGTTCTACGCGGCCATCGAGTGGATAGCCGCCCTGTCGGTCGGACGCACCATAAACCGCACCTCCCTGGATGCCGCCTCCAGCGACCGCTGCTGAGAAGACATGCCCCCAGTGATCGCGACCACCGGAGGGATTGATCTTCGGTGACCGTCCAAACTCACCCACCCAGACCACGATCGTGTCCTCCAGCATGCCCCGCTGTTCCAGGTCTTCCAGGAGAGCGGAGTAGGCGAGATCCATTGGCGGCACGAGGTCGTTTTTGCATCGCTCTGCATTCTTTGCATGGGTGTCCCAGGCAGGGGCGACATCTTCGTCATGCTCCCAGCGGGTCCAGTTGACCTGCACAAGGGAGACGCCTGCCTCCACGAGGCGGCGAGCGAGCAGGACACTTTGTCCAAAGCGGTTGCGGCCATACCGTTCTCGAACTGAATCAGGTTCTTGATCGATGGAAAACGCCCTGCGGGTGGCAGCATCTTGAAGCAGGTCCACGGCCTTCGTCTGCCAGGTACTCCAACGGCTCATCGAAGCCGCGTCGAGCATGCTGAGCTTGCGATCCAGCAGTTTTTGCAGCTGGAGGCGACGGCCGAGATGCTCTGGCGACATCGATACCGGGAGGGCGATATCGGGAACCCGAAAGTCCGGTTGCTGAGGTTCGCATGAGACGAGCCACGGGTCGGCGTGGGCTCCGAGCCAACCGGCATCCTGACCAGGCCAGACAATCCGTCCGGTGTTCCAAATCTCATCGGGAAGTCGCACGGCCCCTGGCAGTCCACCCGCATCCCCGCGGAGATGCCGCACCACGGCCGCCATGGATGGGCGATCGTTTGGCGATCCAGGAAGAGCGTTCTCTTTGTTTTTGGGCGCATGCGGCGTTCCCGTTAGAACCCAGTAGCCGCTGGAGGAGTGGGCATTGTCATCCGTCGCCATGGCCCTGAGCACGGCGATGCGGTCGGTGAGCTTGGCCGTGTGGGGCATCAACTCACACACCTGGAGACCTGGGGTGGCTGTGGAGATTGGCTTGAAAGGGCCGCGAATCTCCTCTGGAGCGTCGGGCTTTGGATCCCACGTTTCATGCTGCGGCGGGCCACCGAGCATAAAGAGCATGATGCAGCGTTTTGCCTTGCCAAAGCCAGCCGCAGCAGTTGTGGCTGCCCGTGCTGCAGGAGTGGCTCTAGTTGCAGCCGCAGCCAGCGTGGCCAGGCTTCCGATGCGGAGCCAGTCCCGCCTCGTCACCCCATCACACAGCCGTGGGCCCACATGTTCAAAACGTAGCATCGCACTGATCCCCCACCTGCCGAACGCTGCGGTTCATCGCAAGTCCCTTTAATTGACCAGCCAGCCGCACACCTGACAATCCCGTTGGGGAGCGTTGGTGTGGCGGTTTTTTTGAGACCGCCTGTCCAGCCTGTTTTTACAGAGGCTTATTTCTGAGTTGGCTCCAGCGGCTGCCCGCCATTGAGCTGGAGTGCCACCAATCCTCGGTCGAGCGCACAAACAAGTGCGGTGTTTGTTGATGGGAGCAGCGCGAGATCGATCGGTCGTCCGGCAAGCGGCTGTGTGCGAAACAGGTGAGGCAAGGCAGGCGAGGAAATGTCGAAGGTCCAGATTCCCTGGTCGCGGAGCATCGCATACAGACGCTGTCCATCGTCTGAGACGATGAGGCGGTCGATATTCGACAGGCGGGTGACCTCGGAGCGGAGCTTTGGCTGTGTGGGATCCGAGACGTCGACAACGCAGAAGCCTTGTTCGCGAGTAATCACATAGAGAATGGCTTCATCGGGTGAGCGTGTGATCCGCCACGCATTACCAGGCAGTGCGACCCTCCCCAGGCGAAACATCCTGGCGGGATTTGAAACATCGACCACGTTCAGTCCGTCCTGGTAGCAGGGCAGAAAGCAGAGTTTCCCGTCGGCTGAGAGCGTGCCTCCCTGAACAAAGGTTGAAAGGCTGAGCTCACCGAGTGTTGCAGGAGCTTCAGGACGTGAGACATCGATCGCCAGAAGCCCCGTATTTCCATCCGCGACGAAGACGGTGTTGCCATCGGGTGACAAGGCGACCTCATGGGCGTAGTCAGGCGTTCTGAGGAAGCCGGTCTCAACTGGGCTGGAAAAAGCTGTCACGTCGATGATATGCAGCCCACCGAGAGGCTTATGTGTGATGGCATAGAGCTTTGTTCCATCTGGTGACCAGGTGAAATCACGAAAACCACCGAGCCCATTTCGCCTGAACTCACTCACGAGCTGCATCGACTGAGGGCTTGGGACATCGATAAAACACAGCTGCCCCACGTCGGCGTTGACGACTGCCCTGCTTGCATCTGGTGAAAGCTGCACCCGCCCGACCGACGGCAGAGATGGCAGCTGGCCAAGCAGTGGTGCTGCAATCGATGCTGCTGGCGGCGAACGAATGGCTGAGGGGCTGGCATCGCGGCGTGATGCCCGATCAGACGCGACCTGAACCGGTAGGCCAACGCTCCCGGCTGGCCCAACTCGTGGTGTTGCGGAGACCTGAAGGACGAATGGGTAGGAACCGTTGTCTAAGTTCGCCTGACTTGTCCTCATGAACTGGCTATGGATCAGGCCATCGAGAGGCCATTCCACGGTGGCTTCAAGTCGCGCTCGCACCCAGACTTCCTTGCTACCCGCGACCACATCGCTGATGTCAGTTGGCGTGAAGAACCTGCCGCCACGGCCAGCTTCGCGAGTGTCGATCTCGGTCCAGGTGACACCGTCGGCCGACACATCGATCGATGCGCGAGCTCCCGGGTCGTAGGGGAAAGGGTCCCCCGTGGTCCAGACGATCGTGAGCGAGGTGAGCTCTGCAAACCTGATCGGGAAAGGCGTCTGAAATCGAAAAACGATCGCCCCTTCCTGGCCGTTGACCGTGGGCTTGAAGAAGGAGTCGACTCCCGCATCTTCCTCGGTGTAGGGCTCGATACTGTCCATCGACACGAGGTGTTCCTGCCAGGAGTCAAGCAGGGGCGTGAGTTTCCAGACTCGGTACGAGGGCATGGACCACGTCTTGATGATGGGTTCGGAGAGCGTTTGTCCATTTCCACCGCGAGGCGAGTCCTCACCTGCGAGGAGCGAAAAGACGTAGTCTCCCTCTTGCTCATTCGCGGACGTCAGTCCACTGAGTCGCCATTCGTTCGGGCCTTCGGGCGTGATCGTGACACCGTCGAGGGCGACGGGCAGGCCGTTGTGCGTGAGCTGAAAGTTTTTTCGCGAGAGATCGTTCACCTGGCTTGAAAACGAGACCATCAACCATTCCAACGGTGACGAACGGGTGGCTGGCATGTCGGTCAGTTTGGCGGTCAGGCCCCCGGCCGTTGCAGAACGCTGCGACCTGATCGAGAACAGTCTGGAAAAGATGCTGTGTTGCGTCAGGAAACCGACCGCAGTGAGGGCCACCACCACTCCGAGAAGGAGTCCGGCCATGCGGGAGTGCCGCCGTCGATGCGAAACACGCAGGCCGTCCAGCATGCGGCGAAGGTCGGCTGCCAGTCCTGCTGCGGTTTCGTATCGCTCCGTAGGCGTTTTTTCTAGGCACCGGGCGACGATCTCCGCGAGGCTGGTGCGTTGGACCAGTGTGAGGCTTGGATCACGTACGTCGAGGCGGCGTGGCTTGGTGCGGGTGACGATGCTGAGGGTTTCAGGCAGCGACTTGCCGACGAGGTCGTACGGCAGTTTTCCGGTGAGCAGTTCGTGCAGTACCACGCCGAGCGCATAGACGTCGCTGCGTACATCGACCTGGTTCTGGTTGCCTGAGAGCTGCTCGGGACTCATGTATTGTCGGGTGCCAAGGAACTCGCCAGTTGCGGTCATGCCGTCTTGCCCGCCCTTCTCGAGCACCTTGGCAATGCCGTAGTCGATCACGCTCGTTCGTGGATCGGTTGTGCCATGCTCGTCTGTGGCGAGAATGTTTCCGGGCTTGAGGTCACGGTGCACCACACCTTGTGCATGCCCATAGGCGACGGCGTCACACACCTGAACGAAGAGTTCGAGTTTCTGGTGAAGCGAGAGCTGCTTCTGGTTGCAGAAGCGAATCAGTGTTTCGGCATCCGGCACATACTCCATCACCGAACAGGGCACCCGATCGAGCCCGACCTGCACGCTGTCGGTGAAGAACACCCGCGCAATGCCGGGATGCGAGAGTCGCCCGAGCACCTCTGCCTCTCGATGAAAACGCTCGAGTGCGGTTGCTGAATGACCGTGCCTCATGAACTTCACGGCGACGGTGCGGGACGGCCGTTGCTGCGTCCCAAGGTAGACCCGACCCATCCCTCCTTCGGCGAGCAGCCGATCGATGGTGATATCGCCCACGGTCACGCCGATGAGCGGATCAGCGGCAGCCGCAGACGCATCTGACAGACCAAAGGTCAGCGACTGTTGGGAGAGCGGTCCTGAGGAAAAGCTCGTTTCGCTGGTCGCGTTGGTGGATGGTGCATCAACGGGCTGCCTGCCGACAGGCCCGGGTGGCTGGGCCGTCTGGACAGGTGCGGGGCGGTGGTCTTCGGTGTGTTCCTGCATTGCGGCCGCACCCGACCCCTGTGGTCGCCTGGCTTTGCAACGCGAGGCGAATCTTTTCCACCGCCCAAGATACCATCTCAGTGTCTCGAGTGTGCCGTTGTGGCAACCCGGGATCCCCCATCATGGGGTGGCGGCGAGGCTCCTGTCGGATGTCGCTTGGCACCTCTCACCTGAAGGTTTTCGTCATGGAGTCGAACACACTTGTTGGGCTGGTCTTGATCGCCGCAGGCTTCATCGACGCGGCTTTGGCACTCTTTGTGGTAGGGCCGAAAGTTCAGGATCCGACAGGCCGTATGGTGGCTGTGGGCGTGGTGCTCACGGGGGCTGTAGCGATGGTGATCTTCGGCGGCTTACTGGCCTCGGGCACCATGGACCTGCTCGGCAGCTAGGCTGTTGTCCGACGCTTCAGCGGCGTAGGCCTCGAGCACGAGTGGAGGTGTGTCTGCTTCATCGGTCGTGTGCAGAAACTGTGCGTGGATCATGCCTTCTCCGGGCCAGTCCACCGAACTGCGGACTCGCCCACGGATCCACACCTCGCGGCTGTTGTGGACGATCGACGTGATGTCGTCACCCATGAAGAAGCCGCCGCCCCGCTGGGCGTCGCGGACGTTCAGCGTTGTCCAGTCGCGGCCGTTCGGTGAAACATCAACGGCTGTTCTGGCCAGAGGGTCGTAAGGAATCGGATCACCCGCGGACCAGACGACGGCTTCGGCACGAAGCCTCGCGCTGTCAATCGGAAACGGGGCATCGAACCGAAAGACGACGGAACCTTCGACGCCGGGCGTGATCGGCCGCAAGCCCGTGCGGGGGAACGGCCCTGCGATCGTGTGGAGTTCAAGGTTCAAGAGGGGAGACCGACCACGTGCAGCGGCAGCCTTGGTATCGCGATTGCAGAGGTCTGACGTGTTGGGAGGAGCACGGCGGAGGATGTCGCGAAGATCGGTGGAGAGT
>JADHNY010000093.1 GCA_016779265.1 Pirellulales bacterium
CATGCCGACACGATCAAGAGCGCCAAGAAGATGCTCGAGCGGAAGGACGCTGAGGTCTGGGACATCCTCGAAGAGGTGATCCGCAACCACCCAGTGCTCCTCAACCGTGCCCCGACCCTGCACCGCATGGGCATCCAGGCCTTCGAGCCAACGCTGGTGGAAGGCAACGCCATCAAGCTACATCCGCTTGTGTGCAAAGGCTTCAATGCCGACTTTGACGGCGACCAGATGGCGGTCCATCTGCCGCTCTCGATCGAGGCACAGGTGGAAGCACACACGCTGATGCTGGCGACCAACAACATCTTCAGCCCTGCCAACGGTGCACCGATCATTTCGCCGTCGCAAGACGTCGTGATGGGTTGCTACTACCTGACGATGGCCATGCCCGGCCGTCCAGGCGAAGGCATGATCTTCCATGACTTCGACGAGGTTGAGCTTGCCCACTCGATGGGCAAGGTGCACACGCACGCCAAGATCAAGGTGCGTCTGCCTGCCGACCGTCGCGTGAAGACCGACTCCGAAGCCGATAGCCAGCCGGGGGCTCTGATCGAGACCACCGCCGGCCGCGTGCTGTTCAACTCGATCCTGCCGAACGGGATGCTGTACTACAACCACCCGATGAAGTCGGGTGAGTTGGCCAAGGTGATCTCCGACTGCTACCAGACGCTGAGCCGTCGCAAGACGATCGACCTGCTCGACGACATGAACCAGATCGGGTTCCGCTGGGCGACCAAGAGCGGTCTCTCTTTTGCTACCGACGACCTGATCACGCCAGAGTCGAAGACAAAGATCATCGGCGACGCTGAGAAGAGCGTCCTGAAGATCATGAAGCTCTATCAGCGTGGTGTGATCACCGACGGCGAGCGATACAACCAGGTGCTCGACGCCTGGACGCATGCTCGTGAGCGGATCACCGTCGAAATGATGGCTGAGCTGGAGCAAGACACCGACGCTAAGGACAACCGTCGCAGCGGCTACGTGAACCCGATTCACCTGATGGCAAACTCAGGTGCTCGAGGTGGTGTGGAGCAGATCCGTCAGCTCGCTGGCATGCGAGGCCTGATGGCCAAGCCATCGGGCAAGATCATCGAGACGCCGATTAAGGCCAACTTCCGTGAAGGCCTGACGGTGCTGGAATACTTCAGCTCCACGCACGGTGCTCGAAAGGGTCTGGCCGACACGGCCCTCAAGACCGCCGACTCTGGCTACCTGACGCGAAAGCTTGCCGACGTTGCCCAAAATGTGGTCGTCACAATGCACGACTGCGGCACGACTCAGGGTGTCACCAAGGGTGTCATCTACCGTGGCGAGAAGGTGGAAGTCGGTCTCGCCGACTCGATCCGTGGCCGCGTGAGCCTCGTTGAGATTCGCAACCCGAAGACCGACGAAGTGGTCGTTGCCGAGAACGACATGATCACACCGGCGATGGCTCGCGAAGTCGAAGCCCTCGGTGTTGAGAAACTCGAGGTCCGCAGTGCTCTCACCTGTGAGGCACCGCTGGGTGTCTGCCGCCTCTGCTACGGCATGGACCTCTCCACGGGCTCCCTCGTTGAGGAAGGTATGGCCGTTGGCATCATCGCTGCTCAGAGTATCGGTGAGCCGGGCACGCAGCTGACGATGCGGACGTTCCATATCGGTGGTGTCGGTCAGCGTGCCATCGAAGAGAACGAAAGCCGTGCGAAGAAGCCTGGTAAGGTCCGCTTCACGCGTCTGCGAACGGTGACCAATGAGCAGGGCGAAGAGGTGGTGCTCGCTCGTAATGGTGAAATCGCGATCATCGACGAGACCGGCCGCGAAGTGGACAACTTCGATGTGCCTGCTGGTGCGATCCTGAAGGTCAAGGAAGATGACGAGGTCAAGCAGGGCTCGGTGCTCGTCACCTGGGACCCCCACTCGATCCCGATTCTCTCTGAGGTCGCCGGTAAGGTTCGCTTCGAAGACGTGATCGAAGGCGAGACGCTGCGAGTTGAGAAGGACCCCAGCGGTCACTTGCGTCAGATGATCATGGAGCACAAGGGTGCCTACCACCCGCAGATCGTGCTCGAAGACGGCAACGGTCAGATCCTCGACTTCTACTACCTGCCCGAGAAGGCCTATATCGAGGTCGAAGTGGGCGAGCAGGTGGCTGCCGGTCACGTGCTGGCCAAGACGCCTCGTGAAGCAAGCGGTACGCAGGACATCACCGGTGGTCTGCCCCGTGTCACCGAGATCTTCGAGGCTCGCAAGCCGAAGGATCCAGCGATCATGGCCGAGATCGACGGTGTCGTGGAACTGCTTGGAGAGAAGCGTCGCGGCAAGCGAACGATCCGCGTCAAGAACGAGGCGGGCATCGAGCGTGAGCACCTGGTCACCCACGGCAAGCATCTTCGGGTGCACGCCGGTGACATTGTGAAGTCTGGCGAAGCCCTCGTTGACGGACCGCTGGTGCCGCACGACATCCTGCGAATCTCTGGCGAGCAGGAAGTACAGCGATACCTTGTCCGCGAGATTCAGAACGTCTACCGCAGCCAGCGGGTTGAAATCGACGACAAGCACATCGAGATCATCGTTTCGCAGATGCTGCGGAAGGTGAAGATCGAGACTGTCGGCGACACCACCCTGCTGCCAGGCAGCGTGATGGACAAGTTCGAGTTCCGTCAGGCCAACGACCTGATTGCCAACGGTCTGAAGATCACCGACAAGGGTGATAGCGAGTTTGCCGAAGGCACGGTGGTGCCGAAGGATGTGCTCGAGCAGACCAACGCTCAGATCGAGGCTCTCGGTGGCAGCCCTGCCAAGGGCTCCAAGCCGAAGCCTGCCACGGCGAGCACCCAGCTGCTGGGCATCACCAAGGCGAGCGTGCAGAGCTCGAGCTTTATCTCGGCGGCAAGCTTCCAGGAGACCACGAAGGTGCTCACCGAGGCAGCTCTTGCTGGCAAGATGGACAACCTCGTTGGCCTCAAGGAAAACGTCATCCTGGGCCACTTGATCCCTGCCGGAACCGGTTTCAACACCTTCCAGGGCAGCGAAGTTCGCGTGCGTCCCGAGGCCCTTGAGGCTCTGCGGATGGACAAGGACGACATGCTCGCCCGTCAGTTCCCACTGCTCGATGCCGCCCCTGAAGAGGGCGAGCCAGGCAGTGCCCTGAGCGAAGGCGGCAGCGACGTGGCCACTCTGGAAGACGGTTCAGCAGACGGCTGAACCTGACCTGATCGCGGCGACCTGAGTGACGTAAGAGCGTTTCCGACCTAAGAGCCTTCCCGATGAAAAGGCTTCTTAGGAGGGGGGCGCCGTCGTGAGGACGGCTTCCTCAGAGAGGCCTGCGGAGGCGGTTAGCCCAAGAGCCCCGCGAGGGCGTCGCCCGCTTTTTGCCAGATCGTCCACCCGCCGATGATCAGGAAGCCCGTGGCGGAAACCCACAGCAGGGCGTCCCACGCGCGGCTGGGGAGAAGGCGGGGGTCGAGGTCGCGGTAGCGGAAGTAGAGCACGGCCACTGCGATCGCCGCGAGCATGATCGCCTGGGCGATGCCGCTGGCAAGCACCATGGCCACTGGGTTTTGAAAGAAGAGGGCCAAGCTCATGGCCAGGAGTGCCCAGGCCATCGAGAGCCTGCGAACCCAGGAGGCTCGGCTGGAGTCGGTGTCAGGAAGCCGGCCGGCGAGAATCAGGCCATCTGTGACTAAGCGAGCGTTGCCGGCGGCGGCCACGAAGAACGTGGAGTAGAGCACCGCGAAGGCCCCCATCAGAAATACCTCGCGAATCCACTCACCAAAGATCGGCACATACATCTGCCCCAGGGTGCGAACCATCTCGCTGCCCTCAGGTCGCAAGCCGAGCCGTCCAAGCGTGGCAGCCCCGAGCAGGTAGAAGGCGATGGTGACCACGGTGTAGACCACCATCGAGCCCCAAGCGTCGAGCTGCATGACCCGCAGCCAGCCGCGTGCACGGGTAGTCCAGGCCTGCGACTCGTTGCGGGGGCCGATCGCCTTGGCATACCCCTTCTCCAGGCACCAGTACGGGTAAAACATCAGCTCGCTCGCCCCCACACCGATGATGCCGAGGGCGGCCAGGGCGGTGGTTAGGGGCGAACGGCCGTCGGTGGCCGGCGGAATCGAGGGCACCACGCCGCTGACGAGCTCGCGGGTGGAGATCGCCCAGGTTGGATCGGCCTGCAGCAGGATCACCGCCAGCACGGTCATCAGCGTGAAGGTGCCGACGAGCAGGATCGAAACCCGCTCAATCAGCCAGTATTGGCTCACGGCGAGGAGCACCGCGGTGACGACGCCGGTGATCACGGTCCAGAGAGCCGTATCACGGGGCGTGGGCAGCTCATCAGCGGCCTGGTCGAGCGCGAGAAATGCCTCACGAGCGGCGTCGGCGGCAGCCGACTCCCCCTGCCGAGCCGCGACGGCCGCTTCGATCTCCGCTGCCGCAGACGCGTTTCTGGCCTCGTTATAGGCCCGACCCTCGACAGTCAGCGGCACGCCAGCCGCCAGTGACTGCGCCACCCCGGCCACGATCCCTCCCTGCTGAACAACGATGAGCATCGTCATCGCCACCCATCCCCAGTAGATCCAGTTGCGACCACCAAGCCGTGGCCCCGGGACGCGGTCGAAGGCAGCCAGCGGCGTTCGGCCCCAGGTGATGGTGTTGCGGCCGATTTCCACCTGTGCCGCGACCTTGATCGCGCAGCCGATGACGATCAGCCAGAGCAGTGCGAAGCCGGCTTCGGCTCCGACGGTCGTCGTCGCAATCAACTCACCACTGCCCACGATCGAGCTGGCAAGAATGATTCCCGGGCCAAGGTGGGCGAGGCTCGCCACGAGAGACTTCGGGGGTGGGGACGTGGCTTGGGTTTCAGGCATGGTGACGAAACCAATCGAGATGAACTGCGGCCCTGGCCCGCGAACATGTTCAGCAGGCCTGCAACAGATGGTTATTCAAGAAAAGACAAGCAGCGAAGCGTTGCGTACGCAGGGCGATCACAACACACATCACGCCGTGACCAAGGCCCGCAAGCAGGTGGTCAGCTCGCTAGCCTACTGAAAGAGGATTTCCCGTGATACAAGCACGGCCCCACTTTGACCTCTCAACGAGCCCACGAGCACTCTTCCCCCAAGCAGCACTCTCCCCCACACACTCCCCTCCCCCGTGGGCAGTGCCGTACCGCAGCCACACCATCCACCCCCAAAAACGCCCCAGGCCCCAAGAAAGCCCACCGAAAAAGCACGCCACAGCACCCCAGGGGAGGTGGTGGGATCGGCTGAAGCTCGAGGAGCGTTCGAGTTTTTCGCCACTTGGTTGAGGTGACAGCGCCACAAACGCCCCCGGCGAAAAAGTCCAGCGACGAGACTTCTGCCGTCCCACCACCGGACCACCCTCACCCCACATCCAACACCATCCCCAACACCGCCGGATCCTCCACACCAAGAACCCCCGCCAGCTCTTTGCGATCATCATCCGTCAGCGGCACAAAGATCACCGGATCCTGCACAATCTCAGGATCCGTCAGCCGATACCCAATGATCTTGCCGCGGCTAAACAGTGGCTGCCGTCCGTAGCCATACATCGCGTTGTCGATGCGGCCAAGGAAGTCGTCGAGCGTAATGGTCTGGGGACGTGGGGTGCGGATGTAGAGCAGCTCGATCACTTCAGCCCAGAAGTGGGGCACGAACTTGCCTTTCACACTGGCAATGCCCACACGGCAGCGGCTGGTGCCTGCGATCATCGCAGGGGCAGAGACCAGCGGCTTCTCGTCGGTCGCCCGCTTTTCAAGCTCTTTCGCCAAAGCGAGAGAGAAGTCGGCGCTGTAGCAGTCGTCGAAGATCAGCGTGAGAGCCGAAAGGTCGTGGGTGTCGACCGTGTCTGGCGTTAGGGCGGCTGCAAGACGCTCAACCGGGATTCCATAGCTTTGGATCTCTCGCGGCATCCCGTGACCAAGCACGATGATCGTGGCTGGCTGCTGCGCGGCAGCGAGCGTGGTGACAGCCTCCAAGAAGGCCTCGCCAACGTCTTCCCGGGTCTCCGCTCCCTCTTGCTTATAGACGGTTGCCGACGTGCCGTAGGCCGAGGCGAGGGTGGTGATCTGACGTGGGTCGAGGCCGCGATCGGGATCCAACAGAGCGATCACCGAAGTCTCTGATCCGAGCACCGTGCGAATCGCAGCCCGAGCACGCAGCTTCAGCAGAACGCGGGCGAGCTCGGCAGCCATCGCGTCGCTCTCCGGGCCTGAGATGTCTCCGTCCTGCTGTGCATGATCGTGCAGCAGCCAAAACACACTCGGCGCGACCTGACGCCAGAGTTTTGGGTTCTGAGCCAAGTCATCCGGCAGCGTACTCTCCACTCGCTGCATGAAGTTCTCGAGCGTGGCCACGGGGACAGACTCAGCAGCCCCAGGCGGCACCGGCGGTTGAGCTCGCACAGCCAGAGCAAGACAGGCCACGACGAAGCCAACAGACATTCTCAGTTTCATTGAGACGGTTCTCCTACGGGGCCTGCGAATGGCCTTCGCCACGTGGCTTCACCGACTGCTGGCGATGAGCTTCTGCAGTGACTTAAGTGTGAGCGTATTGGCCACGTCCGCTGCCTGCAGCCCTGCACGGCGTGCCTGGATCACACCACACCGCATCAGGTCGAGGCCTTGAATCGAATGGGCGTCGGTCGAAATCACGAGCTTCACACCAGCGCGACGGGCGGCGGCAGCATGCACGTCATCGAGATCGAGCCGCATCGGGTTGGCGTTGATCTCAAGGAACGTGCCAGTGCTGGCTGCGGCATCGATCACCGCCTCCATGTCCACGTCGTAGGCCGGACGGCGGTTGATCAGTCGGCCGGTGGGGTGGCCGATCACACGGATGTTCGGATTTTCGATCGCCTCGAGGATCCGCTTGGTGATCTGCTCACGGGGCTGGTTCTGGCCGTAGTGCAGGCTGGCCACGATCCAGTCACCCTGCTCAAGCACCTCATCGGGAAGGTCGAGTCCACCCTTTTCGAGCATGTCGACCTCGATGCCCTTGAGCACCACAAGCCGCGGTGTCTTGCGGCCCTCCTCACGAGCCTGCTCGCGGAGCTTCTCGTTGAGGCGATCGATCTCCTCCCACTGTCGCAGCAGCCGACTCGCATCGAGGCCATGGGCCATCCGCACGCGTTGGCCATGGTCGGTGATCGCTATGTATTCAAGTCCACGGGCGATGGCGGCCGCAGCCATGTCGGCCAGGCTCTCTTCACCGTCGGTGGCATGCGTGTGCATGTGCAGGTCACCACGGATGTCCTCAACGCTCACGAGCGTGGGCAGCCGGCCCTCTTCAGCCCACTCAATCTCCTCGCGTCCCTCCCGCAGTTCCGGTGGAATCCAGGGGAGCCCCACCGCTGCATAGACCTCTTCCTCGGTGGCTCCGTGCTCCGGCGTGCGATCACGGGCCGAAGTGGCAGTCTCGCCATCGGTAATCGGAAACACCCCGTACTCATTGATCGAGAGGCCACGGTCACGGGCACGGCCGCGGAGCACGACATTGTGTTCCTTCGAACCGGTGAAGTACTGCAATGCCGCACCAAAGGACGCACCACGCACCACTCGCAGATCCACCTGCACGTCGCCTGTGAGTCGCACGCTCATCTTCGTGTCACCACGGAGCATGACGCTCTGCACATCGGGAAACGCCCCGAAATGGTCCATCACCATCGCCACATCGCCACTTTGGGGTGTGCCGCTTTCGACAACCAGATCGAGATCCCCAACTGTCTGCTTCCCCCGTCGCCAGCTCCCGGCGGCTTCGATCCGGACCACCGCCGCACAGCCTCGCATATGCTCAAGCAGTCGCTGCACAAGCAGGTCAGCGTCGTACCACAGCATTCGGCGGTTCTCAGGGTTCTTGGCAAACCCCACATTCTCAAGAATCGCCGCTTCAGTCTTTCCGCCAAAGCCCTTGAGCGATCGCACCCGCCCCGCCTGGCAGGCGGCTTCCAATGCGTCGAGTGAATCGATGCCAAGCTGCTCCACCAACAGCCGAGCCTTCTTCGGTCCGAGCCCTGGCACCCGCATGATGTCGAACGCAGACGCGGGCACCGCCTTCCGCAGGTCCTCAAGCATCTTCAGCGGCAGGCCATCGAGCAGCGTCTCAATCTTGGTCGCCAGATCGCTGCCAATCCCATCGAACTCTGTCAGCTTCCGCCCCGCATCAGCCCGCACACCCGCGAGCGACTCGACCATCCCTTCCACAGTCCGGGCGGCATTGCGGTAGGCACGAATCCGAAACGCGTTCTCTCCCTTGAACTCCAGGAGATCCGCAATCTCCTCAAACACACCGGCAATCTCAGCGTTCGTCACAGGGGGGCTCACATGAAGGCTTCTTTGCCTTTCATGATATCAGTGTGAGGCGGGTCTTCGGGGGGTTGGGTGTGGGGGCGGCTGCGGGGCGGCAGATGTCTCGTCGCTGGACTTTTTCGCCAGGGGCTCCTGCGGCGCTGCCACCTCAACCAAGTGGCGAAAAACTCGAACGCTCCTCGAGCACCCGCCGTCCCCTTCGCCTCATCACAGGGGAGAACGTCAGGAAAGCTGCACCCGCAAACTTGCCCTAGTCGATGCTCCACCTTCCAGCGCAGCGAGGGGCTGTCCGATGCAGATCTTCCGGTGTGGTTATGCGAGCGAAGCCTGGAGGGCGAGAGCGAGCAGAACCTCAAGTGAGCAGAGGCCCATGGATGGGCCGACGCGAACGTCCGGAAGAGCGGCGTTGGACAGCCCCGAGCGACCACGCCCATCGGTCAACAACACCAAACCGGCTCCTATGAGGCAGAAATCTCATCGCCGGACTTCTTGGCCGGGGACTCGTGCGAGGCTGCCACCTCAACGAAGCGGCAAAAAACTCGAACGCTCCTCGAGCACCAGCCGTCCCCTTCGCCTCTTTAGTAGGGCGCGGCAGCTGGAATCAGAGCCGTGGGATAGGTCCGGTTGAGCGTGGGGAGCGGAGCAGGCTGCTGCGGTACCGTTGTCGACCAGGTTGAGGTCGTGTGCTGGCTTGGAGCGAGAAGCTTGGGGAAGGCTCCCGTTGAGGAACTTGGTCCGCTTCCTGGAATGACTGGCATGCCGGCCCCGAAGGAAGCACCGCTTGCGGCGTTCGCAGCTGGCTGACTGAAGGCCGGGGCCGAGGCTGCACCTGTGGCGGGCACGGATGCGTCATCCTGCGATCCTGCTGCAGCCGGATCTTTCGCCTGCTCATCGGCAGGAGCGAACGTGCGGGGAGTCTCAGGAATCGGTCGAAGCGACGGAGCGGGTGTCGCCGTCAACGGTGAAGCTGACGAGGTAGCTGGCTGCGTTGCTGGCGTTGGCGACAGTGCTGGCGGAGGAGTCGCCTGCAGCTGTTGGCTTGGCACCAGGTAGGACGTGCCACTTTGGGGCACGATCTGCTGCTGATAGCTCTGCTGCGGTGCCAGCTGGGTCTGTGCTGGAACAGTGGCTGGTGGCACGAGCGTGGGAGGCACATCAGCACCTGCGGCACCCCATGCCTGTGGCGTGGTCGGAGCTGCAAACGGACTCGCCGCAGCACCCGCGGTGCCGGCGGCCGCTTGGGGCTGTGCCGCAGTCGGGTATCCAGGGCTGCCTGGTTGAACCGTGACGTACTTCGTCGTGTAGACCGCACGGTACTGCGTGTAGGGAACGTTGACCGCCTGCTGGGCGTAGGTCGTAATCGGCTGCACGACCTGCTCAGGACAGCCGGTTGCTGGATCGATGTCGCAGATCTGTCGGTAGCAGACCTGCGGCACACACTTGTACTCGGTTCGATAGCAGGTCTCTGGCACGTAGCTCACCTGCTGAACCGGCACGGTCACCGGCTGCGGCGGTGGCGGGGCAGCCGCAGGAATCGGTGCGATAACAGGCGCAGCAATCGGTGCTGCAATCGGTGCGACGGCATAGGCAGGGGCAGCGGCAGGCTTGGCACAGCAGCCCTTAAAGCAACCGAAGAGTCCGTCTAGACAGCACTGGGCCATCGCCTGCTGGGCCGAAAGCGTCAGCAAGGCGGTCATGCCGCACACGAGTCTCATGCGTCGCATCGTCATCGTCATCGTCCGGCGTCACCTGATGGCGGCATCCGGTCCATAAGAAGAGGAGTTGGGTTGAGCACCGTACCACTCGGTGTGGCACCGTACTCAGAGGCACGAAAGAGACGGGGTGTAAAATCCGGCACCTCTCGCGTTCTCTCCAAAGGTAGGACAGGTCTGCCTACAGGTGTCAGAAAAAAACTTTCTTTCCCTGCCGTTCAGTCTTCGTCAGTCCGCATGACCAGCACGACCGCTACCACCAGTCGTCTCACCGCTGATCGCTACGACCGCTGACGACTGCGAGCGGTCTCGGCACGGTCGTAGAGCTCAAAAAGTGCGTCCCGAATGTTGCCATTTGCGGCGGAAAACGCGTCCGCGAGATCCTGCTGACTGACCAAGCCCGCATGTGGTGGCAGCTGCTCCACCACTCGCTTGAGCAGTTCCAGCGACGTGTGACACATCGCCATCACCGGCAGCCCACACGGCGTATGACATGTCGCGAGAAGCTCCACGCCCCGCAGCCGGGCAAGCCGCGTGAGACAAAACGTTCCAACGCGTCCCGCCTGCTCGAGACTATCCACACAGACGAGGCCTCCTGCCGGCATGCCAAGAACGGCCCGGAGTGTGCCCCAGAGGTCCCACCGTCGTCGCAGACGAACCCGCCGCACCGCTCGCGATAGCCCCGCTCTCGGCGTGTCTTCGGCGGCACGCGCGCAGGCCTCCAGACGAGTGCTCTTGCCACTGCCGTGAGGCCCAACAAACACCCCGCAGCCGCCCGCAGACTCAAGACGTGCAAGGACCGCAGCCGGATCAAACGTTCGGCCATCTCCTTCCAGAGGCTCCACCGCTCCCAGCCGGGTGTACTTCGTTGCGAAGGGATTCACCTCGCCACCGGGCACCGATTCTCGACCAGTCGCGTCATCTCTCATCGCGGCGCTGTCGGTGGCTGCCTCAGTGGCATCGCCGGTGGCAGTTCACCAACGTCAAAGACATGCTCAGAAACAAAGTCGCGGCGGCCTTTGAAGAACAGACGCACCCGCACACACCAGCGAATCTTGACGATGGTTCCTTCATACGTCATCGGGCTCGCAGGCAGCCTGAAGGCAAACTCGCCTTGTCGCTGCGTCGGGGGCAGGTGTTCGGCATCGGTGATCCGCTCAAAGAAGCAGATCCCCAGATCTTCCTCCCCCTTGCCCTCGGTGTACCAGAGGGCCGAACGCTCAATCATCCGCACCTGGGCGTCACCGGTGCCCGCCACGTGATACTGCAGCCGCACGGTCTCCTGCGGATCGTAGCGCCGGCTGGGACGGTCGAAGTTCACGACAACGCGTGGCTCAAGCCGCTCCTGGCCTGCCGTTCTGCTCATCGCCCGCTTCCCACAGTAGCGATGCCTGCAGGGGGCGTGTTGAGCAGCGTTGGCCCCGTCCGCTGCGGCAGCACCACGATGGGAAAATGACGAGTGAACTTCGGCCACTTCGCCGGCTCCACCCGCACGGCGATCCGCCAGGTGACCGAGTTGTGCAGCGACGCGAAGGAGTGCATCGCCTCCGCCGGCACCTCAAACGAGGCCCGCTCCTCAAAGCGGTGGCCCGGCGCGATCGTGATCGCTCGCCATTCCGCGACCGGCTCCTCTCGTACAACCCGTCGCTCGGTGCGAGTGTCGGTGCCTTGCCGAAAGGTGGCCAGCTCCTCAAGTTCTAGCGAGAGCGAGATCTGTCGAAACATCCCGATGCCCCCCTGACCAATGATCACGTCACAGCGATCACCAGGCCTCAGCGGATGGTCAGCGATCTCAATCTGCGTGGGCCCGACCGCGTTCTGCAGCACGAGGGCTCGCACAAACACGACGACACCACCGATGCCAATCGCGACAAACGGCACGAGGATCGCGAGCAACAGCCAGTCGGTCTGGCCGCCCACAAAGTCGACGCCCGCCGCGACCGCAAGCAGGATCACAACCGCATTCCAGAGCACGGCAAACAGTCCAAACCCAAACACCGACCAGCTCTCAGCACTCTCCAGTGGCAGCCGGTAGCGGAGCATTGTGCCGGGTGAGTTGTTGAAGTTCTCCCACGGAGGCACCGACGGAAACTCATTGGCGTCAAAGCCTCGACCCGACGGCTGAAACATCTCGGGAAACCGTCGCAGGGCAGCCATGCCCTCTTCGGAGCGTCCCCAACCAGTCAGCAGCCGGGCGAGGCCGCTGCCTCCAATCGAGAGCAAGGCTCCTGGCAGCAGGAGCGTCAGCAGCCAGGTCCAGAGACTGATGCTCGCAAACCCTGGAGCCTCCAGAATCCGTCGGCCGAGGATCACCGTAAACACCACGCCGGCCACCAGCAGCGAGCCATAGAAGCAGGCCTCACCGAACTGCCCCCAGGCCTGGGAGCCCGTGCGTCGGCTGCCACGCTTCTTTTCGAATAGCCGCGGAAGACGAAAGGTGACCATGCGATGCTCTTGGAGGCGGACGCGTCATCTTCGCATTCCCTGCGAAAGACGCCAAGTGCCAGAGGCAGTGAGAGAGGCAGTGGGCCTGCTCACGCCAGCGGCTCCAGCGTCGCATGCGAGAGGATGAAGGTTCGCCGACCGGCGGCGCCATCAAAGAGCACCGTGCCGACCATCCTCGGCCCAGCACCGCCGATCTTCTCAAGCAGGCCCTCGCCATACTCGGCATGCCGCACCCGTTGGCCAGGCTGCAGCGACACTTCCGGCTTCGCCAGGGCGGCGAGTTTTTGGGACATGGCGGCGAGCCCGGCGGAGGTGCGGCTCGGCCGGCTGGGTTTGCGGCTGTGCATCAGCTGCGAACTGCTGTCACTGCTATCACCGAGTGTGCTGTCATCTGCAAACTCGCCAGACACCTGGGATGCTTCCAGCTGGGAGTCGTCTTCTTCCGGAATCAGCTGACACGCATCCTCCGCAAACGGGTCACCGAGTGCATCGGCAGACATCTCGCCAGCGAACGGCTCGTTCATCCGTCCGGTGGCAGGCGCCTCGCTGCCGGTGAGTTCGGTCTCTTCTCCAGACATCTCGGCGAGGAACACGCTCGGCGGCGAGATCCGCCGGCTGCCACGGTAGTCGCGGATCCGGGCGCAGCTGGCATGCAGGTGTTCGCGGGCTCGCGTGATTCCCACAAACACGAGCCGACGTTCTTCCTCGAGCTGTTCGGGATGATCAAGGCTCCGCTCGTGGGGCACGATGCCATCCTCAAGGGCCACCAGATACACCACCGGAAACTCCAAGCCCTTGGCCGCATGCAGCGTCATCAGCGAAACCCGCGGGCTCTGGGGGTCCCAGAGATCGGTGTCTGCCACGAGGGCCACGCTCTCCAAAAAACTTCCCAGTGGATCATCGTCAAAGAGGGCAGCCGAGGGCGATGCCTCAGCTTTTTCATCCCCCGCTCGCTCAGCATCGATGCCGGCCGCGACCGTGACGAGTTCTTCGACGTTGGCGAGTCGGTCGTCTCCCTCATCTTCATCGGCATCCGCAGCGAGCATCGCCCGGTAGCCGCTGCGATCGAGCACCGCACTGACCAGCGTCGCCACCGGCCCAACCGCAAGCTCTCCAAGCTCTGCATGCAGCTCCACAAACTTCACAAGCGACGTCTGTGCCCGCCGTGAAACGCCATCCGCCTGGGGCGCTGCGGCTGCCGCTTCCAGCAGCGTGAGCCGCCGATCGGCAGCCCAAGAACCGAGCCGATCGAGCGACTGCTTCCCGATGCCTCGCGGCGGCACGTTGACGACCCGCAAGAACGCCTCATCATCCCGTGGGTTCTTCAGCAGCCGCAGCCAGGCGACGATGTCGCGGATCTCGCGTCGCTTGAAAAACTCCAGACCACGAACCAGCTGATAGGGCACGCCGCGGCTGCGAAGGGCCACTTCCAGCGACCGTGACAGGGCATTGGTGCGAAACAGGATCGCAAAGTCGCCCGCGGTGCGGCGTCCCGTGACGATGTC